>JAEWKH010000126.1 GCA_023386155.1 Pseudomonadota bacterium | reverse complement strand
GTGGCGATGGGGCGGACACCTTCGTGTTCGATGTCCTTCTGGATCCGACGGCGGTTGTCGAGATCCAGGATTTCGATCCGACCCAGGACAAGATCCAGCTCAGCTCTGTCTTCTTCCAGGGATTGCTGACGACGCCGGACGGAACGGTGGATCCGAATGTGTTCTTCTCGGGATCGGATCCTCAAGGGGACTTCCAGCTCCTGTACGACGAGACGTCGGGCGCATTGGTATTCGATCCGGATGGGTTCAGCGGGGAGGCGCCCTCGGTCGTCTTCGCTTTCCTGTCCAATCTGCCGCTTGGATTCCAGCTCAATAACACGCACTTCATCGTGATCTAAGAGGCTCGGGCGGGCGGCCTTGGCGCCGCCCGCTGTCTGAGTGCGGCCAATCTCAGGGATGAGCCGCACGCACCATTCGGAAATTCTGCTTTACTGGCCTTACAGACAGTTATAACGTTTTATAACGTCTGAATTAGGCAACGTTATAAATTTTACGAACAGGTCTACTGGGCCGAATAACTGAAGAGGTTGAAATGCCTGCTCTAACGATCATCGCAGCCCCATCCACCGGTCCCGGCAACCCGCAGCAGGGGGTCCAGACCAGCGTCACCATCGATGAGAATATCGGCGATAATACCCTCATTGGATTCGTGAGGATCAACCCAGCTCTGACTTATTCCTGGGACGTGCAGGGAACCACGACCCTCAATTGGAATGGGTGCTATAGCTTTGAGCAAGTGGTCAATCCGGAGGGTTTGCCGGCCGGCACGTATCTGCGGATCTTCGTCACCCCGGGCAAGGGTGGCGAGGTGAATTTCAATAGGGAAGTTCAGGACTTCGGGCACGATATCGGTATCGTCGGCAAGGATGCCAACAATAATCGGGTCGATGTCGGCTCCTTCGAAGTTACGATGCGTAACGTCAATGAAGATCCGACGAAGCTGGGTCTCACGACGTTCGGCGGCGTCAATGGAGGGGACACAACTCCGGTGGGACAGGAGAAGGTCGAGCATAGCGTCGCGGGCACGATCATCGGCCAGTTGGGTTCTGAGGACGCGGATGGCCTGGCTGATGCGGCGACCCATAAGTACACTTTCGTCGGCGGTTCGAACAATGGGACGGTCAGCAGCGACGGCGTCTTCAGAATCGAGCAGTTCACGAACCAGTTCAACCAAATCAAGTATCGTGTCGTCATCAATGACGCGAGCTTGTACGATTACGATTCCCTTCCTGAGGGCGCCAAGTATTTCGAGCACACGATCCGCGTGACCGATGCGGGCGGCAAGTTCCTCGATCGGACCTTCCGGATCGTTCCTTCGAATGACCCCGGCGATGATGTCTCGCCTCCGACGATTACGGGGGCTCCGGCGACGGTGGGCGCGGAATCGACGGGCGCCAACGTGGCGCCGTTCAATACCCGCTTGGCCATCAACTATGCCAACAACACGGACCAGCTGACGGTCGAGGTGTCGTTTCCGGCCGCCAACGGCGTGTTCCAGGGACAGACGGCCGGGGGCGACGCGACCACGAAGGTCTATACCTTCACCGGCACGCGGGACCAGGTGAACACCTGGCTGGCAAGCCTGCAGTTCAACCCGGACGACAAGTTCAGCGGCGCTGCGACCGACACGACCTTTACCGTGAAGGTCAAGCCGCAGGCTGCCACAACCTGGTCGGCGACCAACACCAACATCCATGTAACGGCCGACATCAACGACAACGCGACCGGAACTATTCCGGGCTCGGACGTGGCGGCGACGGTCGGGACCGCGATGAACCCGTTTGCCGGCATCACGGTGACGGACGAGGAGAACGACACGGTCACGCTGACGATCACCTTTGCGCCCGGCGGCACCTGGACGGGCCTGACGAGCACGGGCTTGGTGACGGTGGTCAATCAGAGCGCGACGGGTTCGATCACCTTCACCGGCAAGGCCGGCGACGTGTCGAATTTCCTGGACGGCGTGGGCTACACCCCGGCCAGCGCCGGCGCCAAGGCCTTCACGGTCAAGGTGGTGGACGCCTTCACCGGCGCCGGCCAGCACACGGAAACCACCGTAGGATCGTTCAACGTCACGGCAACCGCTGTGCCCAACGTCCCGCCGACGATCTCGGATCCGACGGCGGTGGGCGCGGGCACGCTCGGCACGGGTGCGGACGCGGGCAAGGTGTTCTTCGACGAGAATGTCGGCACGGTGCAGATCTTCGACGTGAACGCCACGGACACCGACGGCGGTATAATGACCTACTCGGTCTCGGGCGTATACCCGGCCGGGGCGTTCTCGATCGACGGTAACGGCACGGTGTCGGTGGACACCTCGAAGCTGGGCAACATCACGACAAACACGCCCTTCACGGTGAAGGTGACAGCGGATGACGGCCAGGGCGGCTCGACGACCCGTGACGTGATCGTGGTGGTGCGGGACGTGCCGCCGCCTCTGAACGAGAAGCCGACGATCACCGTGAACGGTGGGACGCAGGTGATCGGTGCCACCGCGAATGGTCCGGCTGTGAAAGCCTTCTACGACATCCAGGTGCACGATGCCGAAAACGACTCTCTGACGCTGACGATCTCGTTCGCGAGCGGCGACGGCGTCTTGCGTGATCAAAACAATCAGCTCATTGCGGCAAAGACCGATGACGCTGTCACGAAGACATATGAATTCACCGGCAATTGGAATACCCTGAACGGAATTCTCGACGAACTGAAGTTCGACGCGCGGGACCGGGCTGATGGTGGGGTCGTCAACACGAACTTTACCGTCAAGGTGTGGGATATCGATCATCAGAACGCGCCGGCTGTTAACACTCAGATCACCGTATCGACGGCTTTGACGAACCGAGCGCCAACGATTCATCTCGATGGTCCTCAGACGTTCCATGTCAATGATATCAACGACTCTGTCCTCGCTTTCGGCGGATTCGATCTCGACGACATCGAACGCGATAACCTGACGGTGACGATCAAGTTCGATGAGGACGATGGAGATCTCGTCGGCGTCAACATTCCCGATCCTGTACTCCAGTCCGGCCAGAAGGTTTACACATTCGCCAACAGGACGGCTGGTGAGCTTGAACTGATCTTGGACAACCTTCGATTCAATGCCACCGACCGGCCGAACCAGAATTCCGGAACGATCGAGACGACGTTTACCGTCGAGGTGTCGGATGGCGATAAAACCGCCACCAACACCCAGTTGAAAGTGGTCACGGATATCGTCAATAAGCAACCGCCTGTGGTGAACAAAGCCCCGACGGATCTGAAGCTCAACGGCACGAACGGAGTTTCGGTTCAGGAATACACCCTGGTTGGCACCGAGATCGGCACGCTGTCGGCGATAGATGCGAACGGCGATGCTCTCACCTACACGCTTCTCGACAATGCCGGCGGCCGCTTCGCGATCGATGGCAACAAGCTCAAGCTGGCGGGAGCCGGGGTGAACTTCGAGGAGGCCGCGTCGCATCAGATCAAGGTGCAGGTGAGCGATGGCAAGGGCGGCGTGACCGAGCAGGTCTTCACCGTTGGGGTCACCGACCAGCTCACCCTGAACAAGCGCGGCTCCAAGAAGAGCGACAAGCTCAACGGTTCTACCCTGGACGACATCCTCAAGGGCGGTTCCGGCAACGTCAAGGACACGATCAAGGGCCTGGCCGGTGACGACAAGCTCTATGGCGAGGGCGGCAACGACTCGATCCTCGGCGGTGACGGCATCGACAGCCTCTATGGCGGCGCCGGCAACGACACCCTCAAGGGCGAGGCGGGCAAGGATCTCCTCAAGGGCGATGCCGGCAACGACAAGGTCTATGGCGGTCTCGGCGACGACATGCTGTATGGCGGGGCCGGCAACGACATCCTGAAGGGCGATGCCGACAACGACGTCCTCTTCGGCGAGGCGGGCAACGACAAGCTCTATGGCGGCGCCGGCAACGACA
The DNA here is from genome assembly GCA_023386155.1 of Pseudomonadota bacterium. Lineage (GTDB taxonomy): Bacteria > Pseudomonadota > Alphaproteobacteria > Rhizobiales > Beijerinckiaceae > Microvirga. The sequence continues at coordinate 58,160 of JAEWKH010000126.1, read as the reverse complement.
TCTTCGTGTTCAACAAGAAGGCGAGCAAAGCGGCCAACTTCGACCGGATCTACGACTTCAAGTCGGGTCAGGACAAGCTGTTCCTCGACAACGCCGTGTTCAAGAAGCTCGGGGCGCTCGGCACCTTCGACGTGCCGGCCAAGCTCGACGCGACGATGTTCGCGACCGGCAGGGCCAAGGACAGGAACGACCACCTGGTCTACAAGAGCGGCATCCTGTACTACGATGCCGACGGCTCCGGGAAGGGCGCGGCGGTCGAGATCGTGAAGCTCAGCGGCCTGAAGGTCACCGACATCTTCGTCATCTGACCGGTCCTTCCGGCCCTGCTTTCAGCCCCGGCGGCTCTGCTGCCGGGGTTTTCTGTTTCGGGGGCCGCAAGGCACCGGCGCGGCTTTCCCTCTCCCGGGTCCGAAGATCCGTCTTTCCGCTTGTTCCTGTCCCAGGGGCAAGTTATGAAACATCATAATGTTTCTAAAGGATTTCATCATGGCGACGCACGACCCGGCAACGAACACCTATACTCTTCTCCTCGACGAGGTGAACTTCGCTCTGCTGCCGGAGGACGGCGACGCCAACGTGGTCGGGAACGATCAGGACAATGAGATCACCGGCAATGCGGGCGCCAACTCTCTCGACGGCGGCGCAGGCGCCGATACGCTCCGCGGCGGATTGGGGGACGATACCTATCTCGTTGATGACGAAGGGGATGCGGTCATCGAGGAGGCGGGCCAGGAGGGCGGTTACGACACCGTCATCGCCAGGCGTTCCTATTCACTCGGCGCCCATGTTGAAAAGCTGATCCTTGCAGACCCCCAAGCCATTGTCGGAAAGGGTAACGATCTCGACAATCTCCTGATCGGGAATCAGAGCGACAACATCCTGGAGGGCCGTGACGGCAACGACACGTTGATGGGCGGCACCACTGGCTTCGACACGTTGCGCGGCGGCAGAGGTGATGATGTCTATTATCTCTTCGGCGGCACCGTGATCGAGCACGAGGATAGTGTCAACGGTGGCGGCAATGACACCATCATCAGCTCTATGACGGTTCATCTCGAAGACTTTCCCGACATAGAGAACCTGATACTGGAAGGCTCTGCGCATATCAATGGATTCGGTAACGCACTCGACAACGTGATCATCGGCAATGACGGCAATAACACGCTCGAGGGCTGGGAAGGCGACGATAGCCTCTTCGGTGGCCTGGGCGAAGATCACCTGATCGGCGGCGAGGGCAATGACACCCTCGACGGCGGCGAGGAAGCGGACCAGCTCGACGGCGGGGCCGGCGACGACACCTATATCGTCGACGCCGGAGATATGGTCAACGAAGGCGCCGACGAGGGGCACGATACGGTTCTGGCAGGATGCGATTTCACCCTTGGGAGCAATATCGAGGATCTGATCCTCACCGGCACGGGCGATTTCGATGGTACCGGTAACGACACCGACAACGTGATCACAGGCAATGACGGTCACAACACGCTCGACGGGCGCGGCGGCAACGACAGCCTCTTCGGCGGCCTCGGCGATGACCACCTGATCGGCGGCGAAGGCAATGACACCCTCGACGGCGGCGACGACGTGGATCAACTCGAAGGTGGGCTCGGAGATGACACCTATGTCGTCGACGGCAGCGAATCCATCATCGAATGGGCTGACGAAGGCAATGACACCGTCATCGTTGCTCTCAACATGAATTATACGATCGTTGGAATGGAAATCGAGAACATCGTCCTAGCCGACGGGGGGACGGCGACCGGAAACGATTATGCCAACCGCCTGATGGGCGGCGACAACAGCGATGACAAACTCGATGGCGGAAAAGGGGACGATACGCTCAATGGCGGTCAGGGAGGCGATACACTAATCGGCGGCGAAGGTAATGACACCTACTATGTCGACAGCGTTTCCGACATTGTCGACGAGCAGGCCAATCAGGGCGACGACCTGATCCGCTCATACATCAGCTTCAACCTGGGTTTGAAAGGCGCCCATGTCGAGCGTCTGGAATTGCTCGGCACGGCTAGCATCAACGGCACGGGGCGCGATCTCGCCGATACGATCGTCGGCAATGACGGCAGCAACGTTCTCGAGGGGCTCGGCGGCAACGATACGCTGAAGGGCGGCGGCGGCAACGACAGGCTGATTGGCGGAGCAGGCGCTGACGACCTTTGGGGCGGCAAGGGGGATGATACCTATATCATCGATTCCGCCGACACGCTTCACGAAGGGGAGGACGAGGGTCGGGATACGGTCCTGGCCGGGTTCAACAGCTATACGCTAGGGGACAATTTAGAGGACCTGACCTTCACGGGCACGGGCAATTTCAGCGGTATCGGAAACGCTCTCAACAACTTCATCCGCGGCAAGAGCGGCAACGACATTCTTGTCGGGAATGCCGGAAACGATTCCCTCCATGGCGGCGCCGGAGCGGACCGCATGGATGGCGGAACGGGCAACGATACCTACTGGGTCGACGATGCCGGCGACGTGATCGTCGATTCCGGCCCCGGATTCGACCGTGTTATCGCCTCGACCAATTACACGCTCGGCGCCAATCTGGAATACCTCGCCTTCGAGGGGACCGGGAACTTCGTTGGCACTGGCAACGAACTCGACAACTATCTATATGGCAATACCGGCGCGAATACCTTGGATGGCGGCGCGGGGCGCGATCAAATCGACGGCGGCGAGGGGAACGACCACCTATTCGGTGGGGAAGGGGACGACACCATCACCGACTACAAGGGCGATGATGTGATCGACGGGGGCGCCGGCAAGGACGACCTGCGCGGCGGCGTCGGCAATGACACTTACTATGTCGACGGGCTCGACCTCGTGATGGAACTGACAGGGGAGGGCATCGATACGGTCACGGCGTCGGAGAGCTTCGCGCTCAGCGCGGCGACCGAGGTGGAATACCTGATCGCGAAAGCCGGAACGCGCGCCATCAATCTCGCCGGAAGCAGCACCGACAACGCGATTTCCGGCAACAACGGCGCCAACATTCTCTCCGGCGGAGCCGGCAACGACAGGCTCGCGGGCGGCAATGGAAAGGATGTGCTGCGCGGCGATTCCGGCAACGACACCTTCGTGTTCGATTCCCGCATCCTGAAGGCGAACACCGACAAGGTCGTGGCCTACAGCGCTGTGGAGGATCTGATCTTCATCGAGAACTCCCTGCTGAAGGCGAACAAGGTTCTGTTCAAGGCCATCGGCAAGGGATCCGAGGCGAAGCCCGCTGCTTTGGCAAAGAAGTTCTTCACCATCGGGTCGAAGGCGAAGGACAAGGACGACTTCTTCGTGCTCGACAAGAAGAAGTATACCCTTTCCTACGATGCCGACGGCAGCGGCTCGAAGGCCGCGATTGCGATTGCGACCTTCGACAAGAACGCCATGAAGAAGTTCACCCACAAGGAATTGTTCTTCATTTAAGAAGCAACTTCACTGCAAGCAGGAGCCCCGGTTGCAGAAACAGCCGGGGTTCTCCGTTTCGACGGTAGGGCCCCGGAAAGAATCGACTTGCTGTCGGAGACCAGCAGACGGCCATCTTTCAGTTCGGCCCTCCGGTCTGCATCATATCGCAGGTACATTTGACGAGACGTTTCAGCGGTAAACCGTCTTCCCAAGGGTCTGCTTCGGCGTTTCCCCGAAGGTGCGCCGGTAGAGGTTCGCGAACTCGCCCAAATGGCTGAATCCGCAGCCCAGCGCGATCTCCGTCACTGTGGTGTAGCTGCTATCCGCCCGGAGAAGAGCCTCCTGCGCCCGCTGCAGCCGCACCAGGCGGAGGAAAGCCATCGGCGTCCTGTTGCGGAAGTGTTGAAACCCGTTCTGCAGGCTTCGCGCGCTCACCCCGGCATGGGCCGCGATGTCGGCCAGGGTCAACGGCTCTGAGAAATGCGCCTCGATGAAGGCTTCCGCCCGTTTGACGTAGAACGGGGCCGCTGCAGATTGCGGCCGCAGCAGTGCCTCCGAATAAGTGTGGGAGTGGCCGAGCAGCAGGGCAGAGGCGACCATCTGTTCGAGCTGCTGTGCAACGGTTGGGAGCTGACGGGTCATGGAGAGAGGGTCGCTCAACTCGTCAGCGACGTAGCGGCCGATCCGCCGCAAGCTTCGTCCGCCCGCGCTTTCCAGGGAAAGCTGCTTGTCGAACTCGAGCGGGCGCTCGATCTCGTGTCCGAGCAGCTTCTCGCATTGCTCCACGAGCCTGCCGCGGCTGAGCACCACCGAATCCGTCTCGCAGTCGCTCTGGTAGCGCATGAACAGGTCCGGGCCGGGAGGGATGATGACCCCCTGCTCAGGTGTGAATTCGATTTCCCGCCCTTCGATCTTCGCCTGTCCGGCGCCGCTCTTCGCGATGACGAAGGCCAGCCGGTCGTCCAGATCGGTAGGATAAGCCTGAGCCGTCAGTTCCGCCCCATAGGCGATGGTAAAAACCCCTAAGTCTTTCACGCTATGAACGCTGAGCTTGCTCTCTGCCTTCTGCATCCGTGATGAAGTGCTGAGCTTATTTGGTACGATGAATCTGCTGCAGAGGTCCTCGATCTCATCGAGATGACGCGATCTCAATGAGAAATCGACAGAGCCATTGCTGTGAACAACCGGCTCTGTCCCCGGATCCTCGTCGGCCATGCCCGGATACTCTGTTGCCTATATGACTGCAGCAATGCCGCTGCAACTTCTTCAGAACTATAGGTTTTTCGAGCTATGTCGACAAGTCACGGGCCATTCTTCTTTCGAAGTAGAGTGCTGGTCACATCAGAGGACGCGCGAGCGCCTCAAGCTCCGTCGAGCCGCGCCGTGCTCAAAGCAGCCCGCATTGAACCTTGTTGCAGCTAGAGATGTTTCCGCTGACGTGGAATCATCTCTTTTCTTTGTTGTGCCGCATTTTTGACGGCGAACCGGATCCACTTCGCCGAAAAAGACTCTAGGAACATCTCCGCAGCGGGTTTCGTGAAACGTGGAACGACAGGCATTTTCCTAGGGTTGTGTTGAGAACGGGATAGCTATTTTTGATTGCTGATCCCTCTTCCATATTTTCGTCCCTGAGGCGTAAAGTTCGGCGCGTCTTGGTGCGGTCTTCAGCGGTAAACCGTTCTCGCTAAGGTTTGCTTCGGCGTCTCGCCGAAGGCGCGCCGGTAGAGGCTTGCGAACTCGCCCATATGGTGGAAGCCGCAGCCCAGCGCGATCTCCATCACGGTCGTGCAGGCTGGATCCGCGCGCAGAAGAGCCTCTTGCGCGCGCTTCAATCGCACCGAGCGGAGGAACGCCATCGGCGTCATGCTGCGAAAGTTCTGGAAGCCGTTCTGCAGGCTTCGCGCGCTCACCCCGGCATGGGCCGCAATATCGGCCAGGGACAGGGGCATGGCATAATGCGCCTCGATGAAGGCCTCCGCCCGCTTGACGTAGAAGGGCGCGACGGCGGATTGCGGCCGCAGCAGCGCTTCGGAGTAACTGTGGCGGTGCGCCAGGAGGAGGGCGGTGAGCAGCGATTGTTCGAATTGCCGCCAAGCGATAGGAGACCGTCTGATGAGAGATCCCGGATCGGAGAGGTCTGCTTCCGCATATTTCAACAATCTGAGCCAACTGTTTCCGGAGGACGTATCGAGAGCGACGCCGACATCGAAATCAATGAAGACTGGAATGTCCTGACCAAGGAGCTTAGAACAGCATTCCGCGATCTTGTGCCGACTCATGATGAGGACATGATGCTCCGTGTCATTCGGAATTCTGATGACACGCTCTAGACCGGAAGGGAAAATGACAGCGTGCTGCTGTGAAATCGATGAAGTCTCCCCATTAATCGTAACCTGGCTGGGATTGCTCAGACTAGTGACGAAGGCCATTCGATCATTGGCATCTTCCGGAGCTTGGATCATTTTCAAGTCGCTTCCGACATGAACCCGGAAGATGCCGAGATCGATCTGCCCTTTGTACCCGAACATACCACCCTCGGGCGTATCTCGTGAGGTTGGAATGAGGCGCTGAGGCGACACGAACGTATTGAGCGCATTCTCCAGTTCGTCGAGTTTGATGGCGTGCCAGGACTGGTCGATGATGTGACCGCCTTGCAGCGCCGAGGCGACCTCCTGATCTAAAGAATCTCTAGATGGTGGATGGCCGTTCATTGCCTGATGGAGCGCTGCAAGGTCTGCTTCGGCGTCTCGCCGAAAGTCCGCCGGTAGAGGCTTGCGAACTCGCCCATGTGATGGAAGCCGCAGCCCAGCGCGATCTCCATCACGGTCGTGCAGGCCGGATCCGCGCGCAGAAGAGCCTCCTGCGCGCGCTTCAATCGCACCGAGCGGAGGAACGCCATCGGCGTCATGCTGCGAAAGTTCTGGAAGCCGTTCTGCAGGCTTCGCGCGCTCACCCCGGCATGGGCCGCGATATCGGCCAGGGACAGGGGCATGGCATAATGCGCCTCGATGAAGGCCTCCGCCCGCTTGACGTAGAAGGGCGCGACGGCGGATTGCGGCCGCAGCAGCGCGTCGGAGTAACTGTGGCGGTGCGCCAGGAGGAGAGAGGTGATCAGCGTCTGCTCGAGTTGCTGCTGGGCCATGGGAAGGAACTTGAGCAACGCATGTGGCTCCTGCAATTCGGAGGCGACGTATCGTGTCAACCGCAACCAGCTCTGCCCGGATGCGTTCCCGAGGGAGAAGTGCGTCTGGAAATCGACGGGCTTCTCGATGTCGCGCCCAAGCAGCTTCGCGCAGTATTCGGCGATCCTGGTGCGATTCATGAGTAGGACGCGCGTTTCGCAATCCTCCGCATATTGCAGGGTTTCGCGAGGTCCGGACGTGATCATCACTCCGTCGCTCTGTGAGACCGTGAATTCCTCCCGGTCCAAAAGCACCCGGCCCGTTCCCTTGTTCGCCATGACGAAGCCCAGAAGATCGTCGGCTTCGTAATGCTCGAATTCAACGGCGATCCGACTGCCATAACGAATGTCGAAGACCGCCAGGTTTCTGGCTCCATGAAAGTGGAAAGCACTGTCGAGGGACCGCTCCCGGCTCAAGGGGACGAGCCTGTGCGGCGTGATCTGCGAACTGACCACATGCTCGATCTCGTCTATTCTCGAAGAGCGATAGGACTGCTCGAGGATCGGCGCGCTTCGCCCGTTGCCGTGCTCCGGCGTTCCCGGCAACGGATCCGCTTGCGCATCGTGCGGTGCGCCTGCCATCTTTACGCCATCCCCGACCGTGCGCGGCCTGAGATCCTCTCAACCGGGCGAGGTCGGAGGATGCCGGGGCGTGCTGATGCTGCATACTCGATTCGCAAGTTCCTTGGCTTGGCTCCGTTCACGTTTCGGTCGGAATTCAAGATCTCGAAACTCCTGAGATGTCTGGCACCTGTCGACAGGTCGGATAACGCGTTGCTTTGTAATATCATGGCGCTTTTGGCGGCATGACGCAAGGGACGCTGGATCGGTTGGGCGTCGATCACGAGATGAGCAGAGCTTACCGGTGGGCATGTTATGCTCTCATAAGTTGCATTTACTGAGGAGTATTCAACTTAATATTTAGCGATGCCGTTATGGTACAGTCGGCCTCGGGCAGGTCAGGAGTGGCAGCCGGCACTCGGGACGTTTTGCTGCTTGGGCGGCGTTACATTCCCTGTCTTCGGTTCAGGTCGCATCGCGTTTCTTCCTGACACGCTGGTCATCTCTCGGGTCCCTTCGGCGTTTTCGCCGATGGGTATTACCTAAGGAGATCTGCGAAATCTGCGTTTTTTCGACAAGCTTTGCGCTCCTCCGATTTCCGCTGAGGAAGAGCGATGCCATTTTCCAAGGAGACGAAAGAAGGCCGTCCTGCTTGGCCGAACTCGACCGGTCGAAGCCGGGATGCCTTGGGAAAAAACAATGCCTGACGCTCGAAACAGCATCGACGCACCGAAGTGGCCGCTTTCAGGCTTCGTGCCGTTTTGGAGCCGACGCTTTTCCCTTCCTGGATTCGTCAAGGCCAGCCAGCCCCATTCCGTCCGGTTTCACCTGATCCGCGGCCGGATCCTGCTCTCCCTCGGCCGGTACGAGCAGGCCGTCGACGATTTCAGGTGCGCCCTGCGGCTGGACTGGCGGCACGAACAGGCGGCCCTGTGGCTCACCAAGGCGAAGCGCGCCATCCCGCAGAGAAGCGAGACAGGCTCTCTCTCATAGTCCTTGGGGCACCGTCCGGAGCCGGAAGATCTGCACGACGCGCTCCTCCAGAGACAGCCTTTCTCATCCGGGCCGATGATAGCCTGAAGGCTGCCTATACCTTCAAGAATGCCTCGGCCTTAGACCGTTCGAGCCCTGCCTCTCTCATGATCCGCCGGGCGAGTTCCGCCGCCGATGGGCGCAGGCGGCTTTGCGGCCGGTCGAGCCAGTATGACACGGGATTGAGAGCCGTGCGCGGATCCACCGCGACGACACGCCCGGTGCGCAGCGCCTCGCCGGCGAGCGGCGGGCGGGCCAGGGCGACACCCAGGCCGTGCGCGGCGGCATCGAGCACGAGGTTGTAGTCTTCGAAGCGGCGATCCTGCAGGCGAGGGCGGTAATCCATGCCTTGAGCGGCAAACCAGGCCCGCCATCCCGACGCGTCGGAATCGTGCACGAGCGGGTAGTCCAGGATCCGCTCCGGAGCACCGGCGCCGAGAGAACTCGCCAGGGCGGGCGATGCGATCGGAAAGCAATGCTCCTCGAAAAGGCGCACGGAGACACGTCCCGGCAGGCTTCCGCGGCCGCAGCGGATGGCCAGGTCGATCCCCTCCGCGTCGAGATCGATGTTGCGGTGCTCGACCACGAACTCCACCCGCAGGGAAGGATCGCCCTCCTCGAAGGCTTTCAGGCGCGGCATGAGCCAGAGGCTGCTGACCGACGGGATCGATGTCAGGCGGACGATGGCCGCGCCGCGCCGCTCGATCCACCGGTCGGAGCTGTCGGCGATCAGCGCGAAGGCCTCGCTGGTCCGCTGATGGAGGCGCTGTCCCTGCGGGGTCAGGGCGACGCCCCGCGCCTGACGGTCGAACAGCCTTTCCCCGAGCCAATGCTCGAGCTTGGCGACCTGGCGGCTGATGGCGCCATGGGTGAGGTGGAGGTCGTTCGCCGCCGCGGAGAAGCTTCCGAGGCGGGCGGCGGCCTCGAAGGCGCGCAGGGCGTCGAGGGGCGGCAGGGGCACAGAGCTGTGACTCATACGCACAGCTGACTGCCTAATTGTTCGATTGTCAATCAGCTCGGTCCGCAGGATTGTCGCCCCGCCATTCCTTCGTGAGTATCCCCATGAGCATCGGTGCCGCCCATCCTCCCGCAACCAAGCCCTTCGACGGCGTGACCGCTGCCGCGGTCATTGTCACGATCCTGGCCTGGGCTTCGGCTTTTCCGGCCATTCGGGCCGGCTTGCAGGCATTCGGCCCAATCGAGCTCGGAGCGCTGCGGTTCGCCGTTGCCGCCGTCCCGGCTGCGCTCTTTCTTGCCGTCACGCGACCGGCATGGCCGACGCTCCCCGACTTCCTCCGCCTGGCGGTCGGCGGCGTCCTGTTCGTCGGTCTCTACACGGCCCTTCTCAACATGGGCGAGATGACCGTCTCGGCCGGAGCGGCAAGCTTCATCATCAACACGAACCCCATCATGACGGCGGGTCTCGCGATGCTCGTGCTGGGCGAGCGCTTCAGCGCCCGCGCCTGGATCGGAACCGCCCTGTCGTTCGCGGGCATCGGCCTCATCGCCCTGGGCGAAGGCGAGGGAGTGCGCCTCGATACCGGAGCCCTGCTCATTCTCGGCGCGGCGCTCTGCAACTCCGTGACGACGGTCGTCCAGAAGCCGCTCTTCGCCCGGCACAAGCCGCTGACGGTCTCGGCGTGGAACATGGTGCTCGGCGCTCTCGTCCTTGCTCCTTGGCTGCCCGGCGGCGCCGTCCAGTTCACCGCCGCGCCGGTGCAGGGCATTCAGGCCGTGATCTATCTCGGGCTCGTCCCGAGCCTTATCGCCTACGGCACATGGGCCATCGCCCTGTCGCGCCTGCCGGCAAGCCGCGCATCGAACTTCATGTATTGCGTTCCGCCTGTCGCGACCCTGCTCGGCTTCCTCTGGCTCGGCGAGGTGCCGACCGTGCTCGGTGCCATCGGCGGGATCCTGGCCCTTCTCGGAGTCGCCGTCGTCAACTGGCGGCGTTGAAGCATCGGCCGTGAGAAACGGGGCCAACTCTCACATCCGACGCGTTCGAGCCTTTTTCAGAGAGGTGGCGCCGGTTCGCCGACAGAAAATTCGGCAAGCCAAAGAGAAGAGATGATTCCAACAAGAAAAACAACCTTAGCGCATCGTGCAAAAAACAGGATCCGGGTTCTTGCGATGAACTATGCGCCATGCATCAATTCTAGGATGTTCATCGCGCAGGATGGAAGAGAACGAGAATGATTTTCTGAATTCAGCGCGCAGTTCCAAATGTTCTGTCCGTATCGGGATGAGGCCTGTAGAATCAAACGAGTTTGATCGCAGGCTTTAATGACAGCATGGCTCGTGAACAGTCGCGCTCATCGCGCAAGATGATTCTCGGTGTCCCTCTTATCTGGCGTGCCATCGAAATCGCACTTCGCGTGGCTCGCGCCGATTTTTTCGTCTTCTGAGCATCGGATCCAATGTACCTTTCCGCACGATGCTCCGCTCTATGAAGAGCGCATCGTTGAGTGCGACAAACCGGGTCCACTTTTTCGCACGATGCGCTAGTTTGTGGCCAGCGTGAAGCTCTGTTGCTGGAGAGTGTCTTTGACCGGGAACCGGATCGGTGTCGTCGTCTTCGATCGAGAATCTCGCCCTGACGGGGTTCTGCGCCAAGTCGTCCATTCCTTGAAGTCCAGAGGATTGCGCGCGGGCGGCCTTCTTCAGGACGGGCGGTCTGGCGATGCCAGACACTGCGGAACGTTGTTTCTCGAAGATATCGAAACCGGGTGCAGGATCCAGGCTTTCGAAATGCGGGGGAGCGGCACGCGTGGATGCCGCCTCGACACGTCCAGCCTGGCTCAGGCCGGAGGGTGGCTGCGGGCTACCATCGAGGGGGAGCCCGACATCCTGCTCGTCAACCGCTTCGGCCGCCAGGAGGCAGCGGGACGAGGGTTACGGACCGAGATCGCCACGGCCATCGCGACGGGTCTTCCCGTGCTGATCGCCGTCGGCAGGGACCTCGTGCCGGAATGGTGCGCTTTCGCGGGGGCGGATTTCGTGCAGCTCGATGCGGATCCGGAGCAGATCGAAGCCTGGTGCCTTGCCTGCATGGACCCTGCTTCATCCGCCCCGGAAGATGTATCCTGCTGATGAGGCCGATGCTAGGCGGTGACCTCGGTCGCCGTGATATTGTATTTCACCGTCTCGGGCTGAAGGCATTCGAGCCGCCCCGCCGCGGTTTCGACTTGCGGATACATGAGGAAGCCCACGGCGGGGCCTTTCGCCTCGGGAAGATCGAGATCATGCGCCGTGTTGTAGGGGAGCCAGTTCCCCTCCCATGACCCGAACAGCATCCTGCGTGCGGCGGCGACTTCGGGAGCGTCCAGCGGAAGGCCCTCGGGACGCTCCTCGAGCATCACCTTGCGCACGTCGGCCGGGTCCATCGCAACCCAGCCGTGGCCGGTCAGATAGACCTCCGCCCGGCAATGCTGCGCCTTCGTGATGGTAGGGGAGTTGGCGCCGAGGCTCTTGTACCCGAGCTTCGAAGGTGCCACCCGCACACCGTAAATGTCGCGGGCCGGCAGACCGGCGGCGCGCACGAGGGCGACGAACAGGCCGTTCAGGTCGGCGCATTTGCCGCCGAAGTCTCTCGACTGCAGCATTGCCGCGACATCGCCCTCGCCGCATCCGCGCGTCGACGCGCGCCGGAAGGTGTTCTCGACCATCCATTCGTAGATCGCGCGCACCGTCGCGACTTCTCCGTCGGCCCCCGTGGTGATCCTGTCGGAGAGCGCCTTGACCGCTCCGTCGGTGGGCATCAGAGCCGTGGGAGCCAGATAGATCTTGCGCTCTTGATCGCTCAGCGGAGGCGCGCCGCCGTTCCCGGAGAGGTCGTTGTGCCGGTCGCGCGTGGCGAAGCGGCTCGTCACCGCGATGAACGGCGAGACCGTTCCTTCGTCCCAGGTTGCATGCAGGATCTTCGCGCCATAAGTCGCGTCTTCCACCACCTGGGCCGATGAGGCGTTCGTCTGCCAGGTGTTGCCCTCCGCCCGCGCCCACGCGTCATCGGAGAAACCGGCCAGCGGAAGCCACGCCTGCGCGCGTCCGGCCGGCGACGTGACCTCCAATGTGGTGACCACATCGAAGCGCCGCCATGAATCCGCCGGGAATGGAGCCGTAAAGCCGCGTTTGGGAAGCGCGAGCGCCGCCGAGAATGCGGCGCCGGACAGCAGGATATCGCGACGTGTCGTCATGGCAGGAACTCCAGCATGAGGCCTGGCCCCGGCACGCAGCGACGCCACGCACCGTTCCGGCGCCTGAGTGAGTGGGAATAGGGTGGACAGATGCGTCCGCGATCACGCGAATGTGTTCTGCTTCGCAGGACAGGAGGGAAGCGCAATCGGCATGGCCCCGCAACGCGGGAGCAGCTGTGGCGGACACGGTCTCATTGTGGCTCGCAACCAGATTTCGTCAAGCCTCCGGAACCGGGTGGCAAATAACCAAGCTAGATTTCATGACGGCCGTGCCAAGTTTGACACTAGAAATGTTCGAAACTACTCTAGATGCATAAAAAGACATTGCTGCGGTGCAAAACACAGGGAAGGTTATCGTGAACATGGAACTCTCACGACGCGGCTTTCTCAAAGCCGCCGGCGTGGGTGTTGCCGGGACCACGTTGGGAGCCTTCGGGTTCTCGGAGCTTGAAGCGGCACAGGTTGCGGCCGTCAGGCCCTTCAAGCTGACCAACACGATGGAAACGCGCAATACCTGCCCATATTGCTCGGTCGCATGCGGCATCATCATGTATTCGAAGGGCGACCTTCGAAAAGGCGAAACGGCCGAGATCATCCATATCGAAGGCGATGCGGACCATCCGACGAACCGCGGGACGCTTTGCCCGAAGGGCGCGGCGCTCAAGGACTTCGTGAAGGCGGAAACCCGGCTGAAATATCCGATGATCCGCAAGCCCGGCTCCGACAAGTTCGAGCGGGTGTCGTGGGAGCAGGCGCTCGATCGCATCGCGCGGCTGCTCAAGGACGACCGGGATGCGAACTTCATCGCCGCGAACGGGGCCGGTATTCCCGTCAATCGCTGGACCACGGTCGGTTTCCTGGCCGCCTCGGCAACCACGAACGAAACCGCTTGGCTGACCTACAAGGTCGTCCGCAGCACGGGAATCGTCGCATTCGATAATCAGGCGCGCGTTTGACACGGCCCCACGGTGTCCAGTCTGGGCCCAACTTTCGGTCGTGGCGCGATGACCAACTCGTGGACGGATATCCGGAACACGGATCTCGTCGTCATCATGGGCGGCAACGCCGCTGAAGCGCACCCGTGCGGTTTCAAATGGGTGACGGAGGCCAAGGCCAATCGCGGCGCGAAGCTGATCGTCGTCGATCCCCGCTTCACCCGCTCGGCCTCGGTGGCCGACTTCTATGCCCCCATCCGCCAGGGTACCGATATCGCGTTTCTGCTTGGCGTGATCAATTACTGCATCCAGAACGACAAGATCCAGTGGGAGTATGTGAAGGCCTTCACCAATGCCAGCTATATCGTGAAGGAGGGATTCGCCTACAACGACGGCCTGTTCACGGGCTATGACGAGGGCAAGCGCGATTACGATCGCTCGACCTGGGAGTACGAGATCGGGCCGGACGGCTTTGCGGTCGTCGACGAAACGCTGCAGAATCCGCGCTGCGTCTGGAATATGCTCAAGGCTCACGTCGCGACCTATACGCCGGAGATGGTCGAGCGCATCTGCGGGACGCCGAAGGACAAGTTCCTGAAGGTGGCCGGGATGATCGCGGAATGCTCGTCGCCCACCAAGACCATGACGTCCATGTATGCGCTCGGTTGGACTCAGCATTCCAAGGGATCGCAGAACATCCGCTCCATGGCGATGCTGCAGCTCATCCTCGGCAATATCGGCGTGCGTGGCGGCGGCATGAATGCCCTGCGCGGTCATTCGAACATTCAGGGCCTGACCGATATCGGCCTGATGTCGAACCTCATTCCGGGCTACCTGAACATTCCGGTGGAGCGGGAGGCCGACTTCACGACCTACATGTCGAGCCGGACATTCAAGCCGCTGCGTCCGAACCAGACCAGCTACTGGCAGAACTACAAGAAGTTCTTCGTCAGTTTCCAGAAGGTGATGTGGGGCGATGCGGCGACGGCGGGGAACGATTTCGCCTATCAATACCTGCCCAAGCTCGACGTGCCGGCCTACGACGTGCTGCGCTACTTCGAGATGATGCACCAGGGCCAGGTGACCGGCTATTTCTGCCAGGGCTTCAACCCGCTGCTCGCCTTCCCGAACAGGCAGAAGATCACGGAGGCGCTGGCAAAGCTGAAATGGCTCGTCATCATGGATCCCCTCGAGACGGAGACGGCTCGTTTCTGGGAGAACCACGGCGAGTACAACAACGTGAATCCCGCCACGGTCCAGACGGAGGTGTTTCAGCTTCCCTCCACCTGCTTTGCGGAGGATGACGGCGCGCTCGTCAACTCGGGCCGCTGGCTGCAATGGCACTGGGCGGGCGGCAGCCCTCCGGGGGAGGCGAAGCACGATACCTGGATCATGGCGCAGATCTATCTTCGTCTGCGCGCGCTATATGAGAAGGAGGGCGGGCCTTTCCCGGATCCGATCCTCAACCTCACCTGGAACTACCAGGACCGGAACGAGCCTACGGCGGAGGAACTCGCCAAGGAACTCAACGGCTATGCCGTCGAGACGCTCTACGATCCGGCGGATCCGGCCAAGGTGGTGCTGGAGAAGGGCAAGCAGGTCGTCAACTTCTCGGTTCTGCGCGACGATGGCACGACCGCGTGCGGCTGCTGGATCTATTCCGGCTGCTTCAACGAGGCCGGCAACAACATGGCGCGCCGGGACAACATGGACCCGGACGATACGGGCGCCTATCCCAACTGGTCGTTCTCATGGCCGCTCAACCGGCGCATTCTGTACAACCGCGCCTCGGCTGACCTCCAGGGCAACCCGTGGGATCCGACGCGCCGGCTGATCTCCTGGGACGGGACGAAATGGTCCGGCTACGATGTGCCGGACATCGCTCCGAACGCTCCGCCCGATATGGTGGGGCCCTTCATCATGAACCAGGAGGGCGTGTCGCGCCTCTTCGCCCGCGGCCTCATGCGCGATGGGCCATTCCCGGTGCATTACGAGCCGTTCGAGGCCCCGATCGCCAACGTGGTCGCTCCGAAGATCCGGGGCAATCCGGTCGCGCGGATCTTCCAGAGCGACGTGGCGCAGTTCGCGACCTCCGAGGAGTTCCCCTATGCGGCGACCTCCTACCGCCTGACGGAGCATTTCCACTACTGGACGAAGCACAATCCGGTGAATGCGGCGCTCCAGCCGGAGTTTTTCGTGGAACTCTCGGAACAGCTCGCTGCCGAGAAGGGCATCACGCCCGGCTCGTGGGTGCGCGTCTGGTCAAAGCGCGGCGAAGTCAAGGCGAAGGCGGTCGTGACGAAGCGCATCAAGCCCCTCATGTGCGACGGCAAGCCCGTTCATGTGATCGGCATTCCGCTGCACTGGGGCTTCACGGGCCAGGCCCGGAAGGGCTGGGGGCCGAACTCCCTCACGCCTTTCGTGGGGGACGCCAATATCGAGACGCCTGAGTACAAGGCGTTCCTGGTCAACATCGAGCCCACCACGGCGCCGGCGACGGTGTGAGGAGAAGTGGAATGGAACCAAGTCCCCATACCGCGACCAGCAATCCTCCGGTCGCACCCACCGCTGCGAATCTGGGGGAGCGGGACCTCATTCGCCGCTCCGCCTCCACTGTCCCGCCGCCCGCGAGACAGCTGGAGCCCGTGGCGAAGCTCATCGACGTGTCGAAATGCATCGGCTGCAAGGCCTGCCAGTCGGCCTGCGTGGAATGGAACGACACCAAGCCGGCGATCGAGACCAATGTGGGCATCTACGAGAACCCGCATGATCTGACCCCCGACATGTTCACCCTGATGCGTTTCTCCGAGTGGGATAACCCGCAGACGGGCAATCTCGAGTGGCTGATCCGCAAGGATGGCTGCATGCATTGCGCGGATCCAGGCTGCCTGAAGGCCTGCCCGGCGCCCGGAGCCATCGTGCAGTATTCCAACGGCATCGTGGACTTCATCCACGAAAACTGCATCGGCTGCGGCTACTGCATCAAAGGGTGCCCGTTCAACATCCCGCGCATCTCGAAGGTGGATCACACGGCCTACAAGTGCACGCTCTGCTCGGACCGCGTCGCAGTGGGGCAGGGGCCGGCCTGCGCAAAGGCCTGTCCGACCCACGCGATCACCTTCGGCACCAAGGAGGACATGAAGAAGCTGGCCGACAGCCGGATCGAGGACCTCAAGTCGCGCGGCTACGAGCAAGCCGGGCTCTACGACCCGCCCGGCGTCGGCGGAACCCACGTGATGTATGTTCTGCATCACAACGACCAGCCGGAGATCTACTCGAACCTGCCCCGGGATCCGAGGATCAGCCCTGTCGTCAATGCCTGGAAGGGCGTGGCGAAGTATGTCGGCTTCGCGGCCCTGGGGCTCGCAGCGGCGGCCGGCGTCCTTCACTCGGCGTTGACCGGGCCCAATCGCGTCACCCGGGAGGATGAGGAGAAGGCCGAGGATCTCGTGAAGGAGAAGACCTGATGGCAACGACGAGCATCGAGAAGGAGGATGCCATTCACCCAGGCAAGCCGGTTGTCGTCGACCGGTATAACCTGGGCGCGCGCATCAACCACTGGATCACGGCGGTGTCGCTCATCCTTCTTGCGCTGTCGGGCCTCGCCTTCTTCCATCCGTCCCTGTTCTTCCTCACGGGCCTGTTCGGGGGCGGACAGGAGGCGCGCGCCTTCCATCCCTGGATCGGCGTTCTTCTGTTCTTCAGCTTCGCCGGGCTTTTCATCCGCTTCTGGCGGGCCAACCTGCCGGAGAAGGCCGACCGGCAATGGCTCGCGCATGCCGGCGACATGATCAAGGGGGATGAGGAAAAAGTTCCCGAAGCCGGGCGCTACAATCCGATACAGAAATTCAATTTCTGGGCCATGTCGCTCCTGATCATTGCCTTGATCATCACAGGCGCCGCGATCTGGGATCAGTATTTCTACGACTGGACCACCATCCCGCAGAAACGCGTTGCGGTCCTTCTCCACTCCCTCGCGGCGGTCGCGCTCATCTGTATCTGGATCCTCCATGTCTACGCGGCGTTCTGGGCCAGGGGCACGCTGCGCGCCATGACGCGCGGATCGGTGACGGGGGGCTGGGCGTGGCGGCACCATCGGCTCTGGTTGAAGGAACTGGCGGAGCGCCATAGAATCAAGAAGCCGGCGACGCCCGCCGAATAGGCGCCGTCATCACACGTGGCCCGTGCGGTTCGTGAGGTTGCATGACACATTCCGGTTCCGTCGAGCCCAATCCTGCCTCCATCGGCCGGGTCCCGGCTCCGCCGCTCGCCCGCTTGCCGGATCCCGGCAGATTGTTCGAGGCACGAAGAGCGCGTCTCGAATTCCTGGCGCAGACGAGCGATCTGTCTCCCTACCTGCGTTTCGTCGCCGGGATCGCTGCGGCCCAGGGCGCCATCCAGGATGGGCTGCCCGAGCCTGAGCTTCCTCCGCCCGATGCGCTCGACCGCGCCCGCGAGTTCCGCATGCCGCCGCTCGACCGCAACCAGACCGAGCTTGGCGATGTCCTTGGCGAAACCCTGAGCCGCCTCTTCGATGCTGTTGTACCTCTTGCCAAGCCGGATGAGGCGCATGCCGCCCTCGAACGCGTGAAGGGGGCCGCGCCGGACCAGAGGCGCGGCATGGTGCGCGATGTTCTTGCGAATGCGGTTCCGGCCGATGCCATCGCCGAGCATGTTTATGTGGCGGCAGGATTGCAGGTTCATTTCGCAAGGCTCGCGGCGAAGCTCGATAAGAACAGGATCGTCCGGATCGGGGATGGCGCTTGTCCATGCTGCGGAGGCCCGCCGGTCTCATCCCTCGTCGTGGAATGGATGGAAGCGGAAGGAACGCGCTACTGCTCATGCTCCCTGTGTGGCACGCTGTGGAATGTCGTGCGCGTGAAATGCGTGCTGTGCAGCTCAGGAAAGGGAATCGGCTACCAGGAGATCGAAGGCGGGGCCGGAACGATCAAGGCGGAATGCTGCGACAATTGTCGCAGCTATGTCAAAATCCTGTACCAGCAGAAGGACGCCGCCCTGGATCCGGTTGCAGACGACATCGCCAGTCTCGGGCTCGACATTCTCCTGCGGGACGGGATCTACCGGCGCGGCAGTTTCAACCCCTTCCTGCTCGGGATCTAGCCATGGCCGAGGCGGCCCTTTCCCCCTTGCGCAGCCTTCCCTCGGTCGACCGGGTGCTGCGCTGGCCCGACATCGGGGTTCTCGTGGAGAAGCACGGCCGCTCGGAAGCGACGAACGCCATCCGCGAAACCCTTGCCGCCCTGCGCCAAGAGGCACAGGCCGGAACCAGGATCGACGAGGAGGGGATCGTCGCCTCCGTGCTCTCTCGTCTCGATGCGCGGGCCGGTCAGAGGCTCAAGCCGCTCTTCAATCTCACCGGCACCGTGCTGCACACCAACCTCGGCCGTGCGATCTTGGCGGAAGAGGCCGTGGCGGCGGCGACCGCCGCCATGCGCCACGCCGTTTCCCTCGAATTCGATCTCGATGGCGGCAAGAGAGGGGAGCGTGACGATCATGTCCGCGCCCTCATCTGCGAACTGACGGGCGCGGAGGACGCGACCCTCGTCAACAACAACGCGGCTGCGGTGCTCCTCGTCCTCAATACCTTCGCGCAGGACAGGGAGGCCATCGTCTCCCGCGGGGAGTTGATCGAGATCGGCGGCGCGTTCCGCATGCCCGAGATCATGGCACGGGCAGGGGCACGCCTGCGCGAGGTCGGCACCACGAACCGCACCCATCCGCGCGATTACGCGGGCGCCCTGGGACCCGAAACCGGACTGATCCTGAAGGTCCATACATCGAACTATCGTATCGAGGGTTTCACGGCGGAGGTTGGCGCCCGTGAGCTTGCGAAGATTGCCGGGCAGCATGGGATGCCGCTCGTCAACGATCTCGGTTCGGGAACGCTCGTCGATCTCTCCCGCCTCGGCCTCAGGAAGGAACCGACGGTCCGCGAAGCGGTGGAGGAGGGCGCGGATCTCGTCACGTTCTCCGGAGACAAGCTCCTCGGCGGGCCGCAGGCGGGCTTCATCGTCGGACGCAAGGACCTGATCGACGCCGTCAACCGCAACCCCATGAAGCGCGCCCTGCGGGTCGACAAGGTGCGGCTGGCGGCCATTGAGGCGACGTTGAAGCTCTTTCGGGACCCTGACCGGCTCGCGCAGAGGCTTCCAACCGTTCGCTTCCTGGCGCGCCCCGTCGAGGACATTCGACAGCAGGCCCTTCGCCTTGCGCCCGCCCTGGCGGGCGTTCTGGGATGCAAGGTTGGCGTCGAAGCCGCGCCATGCGCAAGCCAGATCGGCTCCGGCGCGTTGCCGCTCGATACGATCCCGAGCTTTGGGCTCTCCTTGAGGCCGGAGGGAGGAGGCGGCGCCGTCGCGGCGTTGAGCGCGGCTTTCCGGCACCTGCCCTGGCCCGTGATCGGCCGCGTCGCCGAGGGCGCGCTTCATTTCGATTTCAGGTGCCTGGAAGACGAGAGCTTGTTTCGAGAAAACCTCTCGTCCCTGCGTTTCGAGGCTGCCCTATGATCGTCGGCACGGCGGGCCACATCGATCACGGCAAGACGGCGCTGGTCAAGGCGCTGACCGGCATCGATGCGGATCGCCTCAAGGAGGAGAAGGCGCGCGGCATCACCATCGATCTCGGCTTCGCCTATTGGCCGCAGGACAACGGCGATGTGATCGGATTCGTGGATGTGCCCGGCCACGAGCGCTTCGTCCATACCATGGTGGCCGGCGCGAGCGGCGTCGACTTCGTAATGCTCGTGGTTGCAGCCGACGATGCCGTGAAGCCGCAGACGCTCGAACATGTGGCCATCATCGACATTCTGGGGATCAGGCAGGGCGTCGTCGTTCTCAGCAAGGCCGATCTTGCCGACGAAGACCGCCGTACCGAGGCAGCCGCGCAGATCCGCAATGTTGTCGCCGGAACGACTTTGGCGGAATGTCCGATCATTCCCGTTTCCGCGGTCACGGGAGAAGGGATCGAGCTCCTGAAGGAGCATTTGCGGACGGCCGCCGCCGTCCGGCGGGCGCGGGATGCCGCCGGTCTCTTTCGCCTGTCGGTCGACCGCAGCTTCATCCTGCCGGGTGCAGGCACCGTGGTGACGGGAACCGTTCTGTCCGGTGCGGTTTCCGTCGGCGATCAGGTGATCGTCAGCCCCTCCGGGCGCCCCGCCCGCGTGCGCTCGATCCATGCCCAGAACCGTGCCGCGGAGCGCGGGATCGCGGGGCAACGTTGCGCTCTCAATCTGGCAGGGGAGGGCATATCGAAAGACAGCATCGCCCGAGGCGACATGGTGCTCACCCCCGAGCTTCATGCGCCGACCGACCGGATCGACGCGAGCGTGCGCATTCTCCCGAGCGAGAGGAAGTCCGTCGGCCAATGGTTTCCTGTCCGCCTGCATCATGCCGCCGTGGAGGTCGGGGCTCGGGTCGTTCTGCTGCAGGACGATCCTGTCCAGCCGGGCGAGACGAGTGTGGTTCAGCTCGTCCTCGACCGCCCGATCGCCGCCGCGGCGCATGACACCTTCGTCGTGCGGGACACGTCCGCCCAGCGGACCATCGGCGGCGGCTTCTTCATAGACCTGCGCGCCCCGGCCCGTCACAGGCGGGGCGAGGAGCGGCGTGCGCAGATCTCCGCCCTGGTCGAGGCCGATCCGGCTCTCGCCATGCGGAGCATCGCCTCGGTGCCGCCCTACTTCTTCGATCTCCCGGCATTCGCGCGGGACAGGGCCATGCCTCTCGATGCCGTGACCGACATCGCTGACAGGCTGGGATTCGTGCGTCTCGCCTCGGGATCGACCCTTCTTGCTCTCGAAAGGGAGCGCTGGCTGGCGTTCGAGAGCGGCTTGCTCGACACCCTCGGCGCATTCCACAGGGCGAACCCGGACCTCCAGGGCATGGGCTTCGAGCGCCTGCGCCTGCAATGCGAGCCGCGCCTGCCTGCGCCGGCGTTCCGCGCTGCGGTGCAGTCCCTCGTCGCAGGAGGCCGGATCAAGGTCGACGGTTCATGGATGCGGCTGCCGGAGCACGAGGTGCGCCTCGGCGAGCACGAGGAGCAGCTGTGGCGGACAATCCGACCGCATCTGGAGGGGGCCGAGCGTTTCCGCCCGCCGCGTGTGCGCGACATCGCCGGCCTGTTCGATGCTGGCGAGGACGAGATCCGCGGCCTCTGCAAGCTCTTGAGCCGCCTCGGGCAGCTCGACGAGGTCGCGCACGATCACTTCTTCCTGCGCAACACCGTCGCCGAGATGGTCGGCATCGTTCAGGGGCTTGGCCAGCAGGCCCTGGACGGGCAGTTCACGGCCGCGCAATTCCGTGACTGCGTTCAGAACGGGCGCAAGGTCGCGATCCAGATCCTCGAATTCTTCGATCGCCATGGCGTCACCTTGCGCCGTGGCGATCTTCGTCGCATCAATCCGCATCGGCTGGATCTCTTCCGAGCGATTCCGCCGTTCGAAAACGCTCATGGAGGAGAGGCGTCCCCGGTGGGGCGTCCGGACTTCAAATCCGGGTGGGGCCGCGAGCCGGTCCTAGGTGGGTTCGACTCCCACTCTCTTCCGCCATCTTCACTGACCGGTCCGGCGCCACGGCCAGGATAGCAGTCCGTACTGCCCTCACCGTGACGGCGCGCACCCGCGGGCCGAGCCGGCCGGAGCCGCCGCTGCGCTTTTCATCGGATCGAGACCGCTTGCTGTCGCCGGATGATCCGATGGCGATTCCGGCGTCGGCCCTTTCGGAGCCGTGCCGATGAAGGAGCCGCCCAACCCGCCCGTCCAGCCGGACGATCCGGCCGTGCCCGGCGATGTGCCGGAGGCCTGGCTGTTCGGGTCGGGAGACGTGGCAGCGGTGGTCGACGGCTCCTCCGGGCAAGGGGGCTGTGCTGCCGTTTGCGCCCAGCAGGGCGTCGACAGGCCCAGGACTGCGACGGCAACGATCGTGGAGGCACGCATGGCGTCCGGCTCCTCTAAGCTAAGCTCTGGAGCAACGTTGTGAGGCGCGGCGGGTTCCGAAGACTGTCAGGTCACCCTGACCTGGGAAGGACCCGCCTCGGCACGGCCCACGATGCGGGCGGATGGATAACCCGCCTCGACGATGCGCCCGAGAATCTGCTCCGCCCGATCCGACGCACAGGCGACGAGGAGGCCGCCCGAGGTCTGCGGGTCCGTGAGAAGCTGCCTCTGCCAAAGCTCGAGTCCTTCAGGCAGCACGATGCTGTCGCCGTAGCTGTCCCAGTTGCGGGTCGAGGCCCCTGTAACGTAGGCGTTCTGCGCAAGCGACACGGCGTCCCGGAACAGGGGAAGACGGCCGCGGTCGATGGTCAAGGACAGCCCTGATCCACGGGCCATTTCGAGGGAATGGCCGAGAATGCCGAAGCCCGTGACATCCGTCATGGCATGGACGTCGGAATCCTGGGCGAGCTCGGCGCCGATCCTGTTCAGAAGAGTGACCGAGCCCATCATCTCCGCATAGGCATCGGTGGAGAGCGCATCCTTCTTGAACGCGGCCGAATAGATGCCGACGCCGAGGGCCTTCGTCAGGATCAGCGCATCGCCCGCCCGCGCGCCGCTGTTGCGGCGGATTTCGTCGGGCTTCGCCGTGCCGATCACGGCGAGCCCATAGACCGGTTCAGGACAGTCGATGGAATGGCCCCCTGCCACCGGGATGCCGGCCGCGGCGCAGATTTCTGCACCACCTTTCAGGATCTCGCGGACGGTGGCAGGTGCGATCTTGCCCAGGGGCATGCCGAGGATCGCCAGCGCCATGATCGGGCGCCCGCCCATCGCATAGACGTCGGAAATGGCATTGGTTGCCGCGATGCGTCCGAAATCGAACGGATCGTCGACCATCGGCATGAAGAAATCGGTCGTCGCGATGATGCAGGTCTCGTCGTTCAGCTGCCAGACGGCCGCATCGTCCGCCGTCTCGGTGCCGACGAGGAGGCTCTGGAACGGCCCGGCAGTCGGCTGCTCGGAGAGAAGCTGCTGGAGAACGGCCGGCGCCAGTTTGCAGCCGCACCCGCCGCCATGGGACAAATGACTGAGCCGAACATTCTGCGTGTCCATCTGAAGCCTCCGTACCTGGGCGCATGGTTCCAGACCTTTGCGGATTATGCAAACCCCGGGCAAAGCCGCTTGACGGTTCCTCTGCCCGCGGTTCGTCCGGCGCATGGGGCAAGGCCTTGCATTCCGATGGCTGAAATGCCCCTAATGCGGAAGCTGCAAGACATATTGCCATGAAGGTGTTCAAGCGGATCGGCCGGAGAGGAGTTTGCGATGCCGGGTGATCACAAGGGGTCTGAGGATCTTGTCGACAGGCTGCATCGCAGCGGGTGGCAGAGCCCCGGCGATCGAAGCCAGTCCTTCCCGGGCGCTTCCTCTGACGATCCGCACAATCCCACGGCGGTGGACGCCCCGATGGCCGTGATCTCCTTCGAGCATCCCGATCCCCTCCACGGGACAAGGACAATTCCCGCGGAAGTTCCGGTCAACCTGGTCTATGGCGGAATTCCATTTGCGGTCATGATGACGACGCCGTCGGATCTCGAAGACTTCGCTGTGGGCTTCAGCTTGACCGAGGGCGTCATCCGGGAGCCGTCAGACATCCGCGGAATTCGCACGGAACCCGAGGAGAACGGGCTTCGGCTTGCGATCGAGCTGACGCCGAACCGACTGCACGAGCATCTCGCGCGAAAGCGCGCCTTGTCGGGGCGAACAGGCTGCGGATTGTGCGGCATCGACGATCTGGACGCTCTGCGGCAAGCCCTCGCTCCGGAAGGAAGTGCGCCGGTCATCCCCCTGTCGGCCATTCGCGCGGCTCTCCTCGCCCTTGAACAAAATCAGTCTCTCAACAAGTTGACCCATGCCGTGCATGCGGCTGCCTGGGCTGATCTCGATGGAACGATAAGGTGCGTCCGCGAGGATGTCGGGCGGCACAATGCGCTCGACAAGCTCATCGGCGCGCTCTGCCGGGCCGGCACGGAGCGGGACAGCGGTTTCGTCCTCGTCACAAGCCGCTGCTCCTTCGAACTGGTGGAGAAGGTTGCGGCCTTCGGCGCAAGAACCCTCATCGCGATCTCGGCGCCGACCTCCCTGGCCTTGGAGCGGGCACGGCTTCTCGACATCACCCTCATCGGTATCGCCCGCCGTGACTCCATGAGCGTTTTTCACGGCCTCGAACGGATCGCGGTTCAAGATAGCCCGTGACGGTCCGGGGAGGGCGGGGACTGGTCGGACGATGGCTCGGGCGCTCGGTGCCGGGATGTCCTTCGCCTGGCCGTGTTTGCCCAAGCGGGCGTTCCGACCCAGCGGCCGGCACCCTTTTCCCGCGACCGGCGCCTGGGGCAGGGTTCGGCGGGATTGCTTGTTTTCCCCAGCGGCAGCAACTAACATGCTAGGCGGTCCAGGTTCGCGACAGACGAGCCGGATCGGGAAGAACGCTGCCCTAGGAGGAACAGATGACACGTGTCGCTCGCCTCTCTGCACTCGCTTTCACCGGCTTCCTGCTCTCGTCCGTTGCGGCCCTCGCCGCCCCGAAGGTGGTTTCGGGTCCTGGTCCGGACCCGAATTGCTTCAAGCCCTGGAACGCTCAGACCAAGTACTTGCAATGGGAGAAGAAGACCGGGCCCTACCGGATCGCGGTCGTGAACGGCTTCGTCGGCAATACCTGGCGCATCCAAATGATCCAGACCGCCAAGGCCTATGCAGAGCAGGCCGGGATCAAGGAGAAGATCAAGGAACTGAAGGTCGTTTCGACCGGCACCGACGTGGCCGCCCAGCTCGGGGCCATCGAGGACTTCATCAACCAGGGCTTCGACGCCATTATCACCATCGCGGTGGCGCCCGACGGGTTCGACCGCGTGATACGCCTGGCCGACCGTAACAACGTGGTGATCGTGCCCTTCGACAATGTGCTCGACACCGACAAGGTGATGCAGGTCAACGAGGACCAGCTGGAGATCGGACGCCTCTCGGCGCGCCACCTTCTGAAGGAACTGGGCCAGAAGCGCGACGGCAAGATTCTCGAGGTGCGGGGCCTGCCGGGCAATTCCGTCGACCGTGACCGCCATCTCGGTTTCCGCGAGGTGATGGAGAAGGAGGGCAAGTTCCAGATCGTCGAGGTCGTCGGCAACTGGGATGACGGCACGGCCCAGAAGGCCACGGCCGATGCCGTCGCCGTGCACGGCAAGTTCGAGGCGGTGTTCACCCAGGGCGGCTCGACCGGCTCCGTGCGTGCCATGATGGACGCGAAGCATCCCTTCGTGCCGATGGCCGGCGAGGGCGAGAACGGTTACCGCAAGCTCATCGCGAAGCATGCGAGCGACGGACTCAAGGGTCTTTCCTACAGCCAGTCGCCCGGACTCGTGTCGATTTCCATGAAGGCCGCGATCTCGGCTCTCGAAGGTAACCCGATGCCGCAGCTCATCTCGGTGCCGATTCCGGTGGTCGACCACACGACGCTCAAGGACAATGTGAACTTCTGGTCGAACCTCTCCGACAACTTCTTTGCGGCCAACGAATTTCCGGCCTGTGGCGTGAACGTGACGGCGCCGGAGATCATGGCGAAGGACGCCAAGAACACGCAGTAAGAAACGAGCGCACCTGCGAGCTTCTCCCGACTCCCGCCGGGAGAAGCGTTCCCTCCGAGGATCGAAGGAGTTTCATGCCCGAACCCGCTCCGTTCTTCGCTCTTGAGAACGTCTCCAAGCGCTACGGTGGCGTCCATGCCTTGCGGGACGTGGATTTCGCATGCGACCGCGGGTCGATCCATGCGGTCCTGGGCGAGAATGGCGCCGGCAAGTCGACACTCATGAAGATCATGGCAGGCGTCGTGCAGCCGGATGAAGGCCGCATGACCCTCGATGGCGCACCCATCACGGTCCCCAGCCCGGCGGCTGCGAACCGAGCCGGCATCGTCTGCATCTTCCAGGAGCTTTCGCTGATGCCGGAGCTCACGGTGGCGGACAACATTACCCTGTCGGCGCCCCCGCGCCGCTTCGGCCTCATCGACGGCCGCGCGCAGCGGCGGCGCTCGGAGGAGTTGCTCGCCCGGATCGGATGCGAGGATATCGACCCATCGATCCGGGTGGCGGACCTGCCGCTCTCGAGACGCCAGATGGTGGAGATCGCAAAAGCCCTGGGGCGAGATCCGAAACTGCTCATTCTCGACGAGGCGACCTCCGCGCTCACCGCCGCCGATGTCGACCGGGTTTACCGCATGCTCTTCGACCTGAAGGCGAAGAACCTGAGCATTCTCTACATCTCCCATCGGATGCACGAGATCGAGGCGCTGGCGGACCGGTGCTCGGTGTTCCGCAATGGGCGACATATCGAGACCTTCGCCAAGGGCGCGCGGAGCCACGACGAGATCATCGGCCTCATGATCGGCCGTGAGATCGAGGGACAGTTCCCGCCGAAGCCGAAACGGCCGCGGCCAGAGCCCTTCATCCAGATCCGGGACCTCGCCTGGGAAAGCCGCCTCAACGGCGTGACCCTTGAGGCTGGTCGCGGTGAGATCGTGGGGCTGGGCGGCCTCGACGGGCAGGGCCAGAAGGAGCTGCTGCTCGCCTTGTTCGGCGTGCTGCGAGGCGTGCGCGGCACGGTGATGGTGGAGGGCCAGCCCATGTCCGTGTCCTCGCCCAGGGCTGCAAAAGGCGGCCGAGCCCGCATGGCCCTGGTGCCGGAGGATCGCAAGAGCGAGGGCCTGATTCTCTCGATGTCGATAGCCGACAACCTCTCCATGGCTTCGCTCGACCGTCTCGCACGTGGACCTTTCCTCGATGCGGAGCGTATCCGGGCCGCTGTCGAGCGGGCCATCGAGCAATTGCGGATCAAGGTCGGCGACGCGAACGATCCGGTCTCGACATTGTCCGGCGGCAACCAACAGAAGGTGGTGATCGCCAAGTGGCTCGCCACGAGCCCCGAGGTGATCCTCCTCAACGATCCGACCCGCGGCATCGATGTCGGCACGAAGCAGGAGATCTACCGCCTCATGCGCGAGCTCGCGGATGCCGGCGCGTGCATTCTGTTCTACTCCACGGATTACGAGGAACTGGTCGGCTGCTGCGATCGCGTTGCCGTCCTTTATGACGGCCGCATCGTGCGCGAGCTCGATGGCGAGGCCATCACCGAGCGCGACCTGATCGCGAGCGCCCTCAATATCGTCGAGCCGCGCGAGGAGACACATGTCTGACACGGTGCTCACCCCCGTCAACGTGGAGCCCGTGGAGACGACGAGCCGCACACGAGGAGTCGTTCGGCTGCGCCTGCAGCGGCACGCGGGCATTCTCGGTGCGCTGGCGCTCTTCGTCCTGCTCTACCTTTTCTACCAGGCGAACCATCCCCGAGGCTTCACCGGGCAGATCCTGATCCAGAATGCCAACGAGGCCTTCGCCTTGGCGCTCGTCGCCATGGCGCAGACGGTGCCCGTTCTCATGGCAGGGCTGGACCTCTCGGTCGGCGCCGTCATGACGCTCGTGGGCTGCATTGCAAGCCATCTCGTCAATGGCAGCCCGGGCGAGATCGCCATGGGCATCGCAGTGTGCATCGCGGCGGGTGCCGCCTGCGGGTTCGCCAATGGCTGTGTCGTTGTCTACGGGCGCATTCAGCCCATCATCGCGACACTTGCCACGAGCGCGATCTACATGGGCTTCGCCCTCATCCTTCGTCCGACCCCGGGGGGCAATGTGCATGAGGATCTCTCCTGGGCCGTGACGAACGATGTGAGGGAACTCGCAGTAACCTTCGGCCTTTTCGACGACGGCGAAGCGGCTTGGCTTCAGCCCTTCGCCTGGATCCCGGTGCCGCTCATCCTGCTTGCTTTCATCATCCTGGCGGTCTGGGTGCCGTTCACCCGTTCCGTCACGGGCCGAACGGTCTATGCGATCGGATCGTCCGAGGGAGCCGCCTACATGTCGGGGCTGCCGATCAACCGCGCCAAACTCGCAGCCTTCACGCTGGCCGGGCTTTTCGCCGGGCTCGGCGGCCTGTTCCTTGCGCTCCAGACATCTTCCGGCAATGCCGATATCCCGCAGGCGGGGACCTATACGCTGAATTCCATCGCGGCGGTGGTCATCGGCGGCACCTCGCTCCTCGGCGGTTCCGGCAGTGCCATCGGATCCATGATCGGCGCGCTGGTGCTGCGCACCATCTCGTTCAATTTTCGCATCTTCGATGTGGCGCCGCTTCTCCAGCCCCTCTTCGAGGGCTTCGTGCTTCTCGCAGCCGTGAGCCTCGGCGGACTGAAGCTGCTGCGCCTCACCAACAAGCTTGAGGTGTTCCGGTGAGCACAACCGCCGTCACAGGTTCCGCATCGCGCGGCTTCCAGCTCGGGCCTGATGACAGGCCGGTGGTCTTCGCCTCAGGATTCGTTGTGCTCATCCTGCTCGTCGGCACAGGCTACACCCTCTTCACGCAGGGCAGCGCTCCTCTCCTGCAGCCGCAATATCTCCTCCAGCAGCTCCAGGTCGGATCCTTTCTCGGAATCGTGGCTGCTGGAATGATGCTCGTAATCCTGCTCGGCCATATCGACCTCTCGGTGCCCTGGACCTTGACGGCCGCCGCCATGATGGCCACGGCCGTTGGCGGTCCCTGGGCTATCCCGGCAGGCATCGGCGTCGGCCTCCTCGTCGGCATCGTCAATGGTCTCGGCGTCGCGTATCTGCGGGTGCCGTCGATGATCTTCACGCTCGGCATGAACGCCGTGATGCGCGGCCTCATGGTGGCTCACACGGGCGGTTTTGCCCCGCAGACCGCTGCGACCGATCTGATGCAGTATCTGGCGGTCGCCCGCATTGGGGGCGTGGTTCCGGTGGCGCTGCTCGTCTGGCTTGCCATCTCCGTCGCCGTCGTTGTGATCCTGACGCGCACGACGCTCGGTCGCGCCATCTATGCGATCGGCAACCGCGAGCGCGCAGCCTATCTCTCGGGCATCAACACGAACCGCGTCATCCTCGTTGCCTTCGCGCTCTCCGGCGCGGCGGCGGGCCTTGCCGGGGTCCTCCTCGCCGGGTACTCCACGAAAGCATACCAGGGAATGGGCGACGCCTACCTCCTGCCGGCCATTGCTGCGGTCGTCATCGGCGGCACCAACATCCTCGGCGGTCGCGGGCGCTATCTCGGCACGCTTGCGGGCGTCATCCTGATCGTGCTTCTGAATTCGGTGCTTTCGATCATGCAGATGCCCGAAGCTGGGCGACAGATCATTTACGGCTCCGTGATCATCGCGATGCTGCTCGTCTACGGGCGCGAAGGCCGCGTCTCCGGCTAGAGCATCGGACCCACTTTTGGGTCCGATGCTCCGCTCTATAGAGAGCGCATCGTTGAGTGCGAAAAACCGGGTCCACTTTTCCGCACGATGCGCTAAAGCATCGGACCCAAAAGTGGACTTGCACTTTTGGGATTCATCCGATGCTTCTTCTCTTGGCTGGCGCATCGGATGGTCCGGAAAAACCGGATCCACTTTTCCGTCCGATGCGCTAGGTTGTCAAAATCCGGGCGGTGCCGTTTCAGTGGCCAGGTGCGTCTGGGATGCGAGGCGAATGGCAGCATTTACAGCTCCGTAGCCTTGATAGCTGCGACGCTCCACGACCTCGAAGAAGAAGCCTCCCTCCATAGTCTTCGTATAGACCTGGAAATACTCTGCCCCGCTCTCACGATCGTAAAGAATGTTGCTGGCGCGCAGGCGTGCCACGTCCTCGGCAGTGAGATCTGTCCTGACCTCCAGGTCATCATAGTAGTTTTCGGGAATGGGCAGGAGGTCGATTCCGCTCGCCTTCAGGTACTGCGCCGTTGCCATGATATCACTCGTCGCAAGTGCTATGTGCTGGACTCCGGACCCGAAGAGCTCGCTCAGGAACCGGGACGACAACGTTCGCTGGCTTTGCGACGCGTTGAGGATCAGCCGAAGCGATCCCTCGCTATTCTCGATGGCTTGGCTCTGCACCACGCCGCCCGGATCGATGACGGCTTGAACCGGCGTCGTCCGCACGTCTAGAAGCGAGGTGTAAAATAAGAGCCAGGTCAGCATCTCTTCGTAATGCATGGACTGCGAGACGTGATCGATGGAGACGAGCCCCGCCCCGGTGAAGTCGCTGATCCCGGAAGGTTCGAAATCCACGTCCCACAGTCGGTCCAAGCCGGTCTTGCGATCCACGAAGTACAGGAGGCTGCCGCCGAGCCCCCGAACGGCTGGAATATTCATCTCGCCGGGTCCGACCGGTTGCTGAAAGGGCTGGTCGAGGAGCGTGACGGCCCGATCCACGGTTCCCGGCGCATCATCGACCCTTAGCGCCAGGGCACAAACGGAAGTGCCATGGGTGATGTTGAAGGAATGGGCAAAGCCCTCCTTCTCCGCGTTTATGACGATGTTGATATCGCCTTGCCGCCAGCGGGTCACGGCCTTCGAGCGATGGCGGCCTGCCTTCTGGAACCCGAGACCGGTCAAAACCTGCTCGAAACCGGTGACACTGCGCTCATCGACAGCGAACTCGACGAACTCGACGCCTGAGCATATCGCTTTCGGCGGGAGAACGGGATGGTCTGGCAGAGCCATTCCCGTCCGCCGGCGCAGTTCGTCAAGCATCACGACAAGGGAACGCTGCCCGTCGATGGCGACGCTGCGGGCGGAGCCCGCCCGAAAGCGGTCATTGAAGATCTCGAGAGAGAGAAGTCCGTCAAATCCTGTCGCGCCCAGGGCATCCATGAAGGCATCGATCGGGAGATCTCCCTGCCCTGGGAAGCAGCGGTAATGTCGGCTCCAGGACAGGTAATCCATGTCCAGCATCGGAGCATCCGCCATCTGCACAAGGAAGATCTTGTCCGACGGGATGGAGCGGATTGCCGACAAGTCTGTTTCGCGCGCCAGAGCATGAAAGGAATCGAGCACCAGCCCGACAGCAGGATGATTCGCACGCCGTACAACCTCCCAGGCATCACGGTAGTCATGGATGTGACGACCCCAGGACAGCGCCTCGAAGGCGACACGCATGCCACGTCTGGCAGCACGCTCGCCAAGCTCATGAAAATCGGCCGCGGCCCTCTCGATCCCGCCGAGCGAGTCCGGGGAGACATTGCTGCAGATCATCAGAAGGTCGCAGCCGAGCTCCTGCATGACGTCGAACTTGCGCTCTGCCCGGGCAAAGACCTTCGATCGCTGCGGCTCGGGCATGCCCTCGAAATCCCGGAACGGTTGGAAGGTCACGGTTTCGAGGCCGAATCCCTCAATCATGCGACGGGCATCGGCCGGGGTGCCATTGAATGACAGAAGATCGTTCTCGAAGATCTCCACACCTTTGAACCGGGCCGCAGCGATGGCCTCGATTTTCTCGGTGAGGGTGCCGCTCAGGCAGACAGTGGCGATGGCTGTGCGCATGCTCGTCGGTCCGTTTCCCCATTGTGGTCGAGAGCTTGTGCCGATCCGGACAGCTCGCCTTCGTCGTTAGCCGATGGTTCCTGTAGCGAGAGCATGCTCAACGCCACCTGCCACATGACGCGTCAGCACCTCGCAGGCGCGCGCGGCATTCCGCTCCAGAGCGCATTCCAGAAGCTCGGCATGCTCATCGGCGGCAATGCCGCCGCGATAGCTCAGGGCGATCATCTGGTAGCGCAGGTACTTGTCGAAGACCGCTGCGTGATTGTCGATCAGCATCCTGGATCCACACGCGGAGATGAGCGCCTGGTGAAACTGCCAGTCGTAGCGCTTCCATTCGTCCGTGCGGGACCTGTCGCCCTGTGCCATCCGCTCCTCCATCCTGGCGAGACGGTGATGAGCGGCGACAACGCGGCCTTCCCATTCCATGTCGCCGCTCCGGAAGGACTGTTCCAGGGCGCGACATTCCAGAAGCTGCCGTAGCGCGGCGATCTCTCTCAGGTTTGCAATTGAGACTGGCGCCACCTGAAAGCCCTTTTGCCCCTCGGCGACCACGAGACGCTCGGAGTGCAGGCGGTTCAGAATTTCGCGCAGCGTGCTGACGCTCACGCCATAGTCGCCCTTGAGACCCTCGAGCTTCAGCCTCTTCCCAGGCAGCAGGCGCCCGAAAATAATGTCGGTCCGGATCTTCTGATAGGCGCTCTCCCCGACCGTGAGAGGAGGCGAAAGTCCCTGCACGTCGTCGCTCATGCCAGCGCTCCGCTTTTCAGCGTGTAGGCTACGCACTCGTTCACGTGCCGGGTCAGTATCCTGCAGGCTTCTTCGGCGTCGCGCCTCAAGGCGCAGTCGAGCAGTATCCGATGCTCCTCCGCCGCGATCTCCCCTCGAAAAACGACGGCCACCATTTGGTAGCGGAGGTATTGGTCGAAGACGCCGCGATAAAGGTCGAGCAGGGTCTGGGAGCCGCAGGCCTCAATGAGAGACTGGTGGAATTCGCGGTCATAGTGCTTCCACATCTCCATCCCGTCGCGCTCCCCAGCCAGCATCCTGCGCTCCATGGAGGCGAGTTTATGGTGAGCGGCCACAATGCGGCCTTCCCATTCCAGGTCTCCGGCAGAAAGGGATAAGGGCAGCGCGTAGGTCTCAAGGAGCAACCGCATCGCCGCGACATCCTCAAAACCCTCAGGGGAAATGGATGCGACCCGAAAGCCCCGCTGCCCTTCGGCAATGACGAGTCCTTCCGAGGACAGGCGGCTCAAGATTTCCCGAAGGGTGCTGACGCTTGCCCCATAACTCTCCGCGAGCCGATCCAGTCGCAACCTCAGGCCCGGAGCAAGGTGGCCGAAGACGATGTCGGCCCGGATACGATCATAGGCGCGGTCGGCGATGGATGCGGAGACCAGCTCGATGCTCATCCATTCCTCGCCTTGTCTCGAGCCAGCATGAGAGCGCTCCCCAAGAGTGGCCACTGCACTCCCGATAGAGAATAACCATATGTCATAACTCAAAATATCAGATATTTTTTGAAATGCATATTGATTCCTCGAATGTCGGAGCGGATAGTACCCCCTAAGACGCAAAAAAATGCGCGCCGACATGAAGGAGAGGAAACCATGGGATTTGATATCAATCGACGTGCCCTGATGGCTGCAGCTGCAGGCCTTCTGGCATGGGGCGTGGCCGGCCCCGCATCGGCGCAGGCCCCAACGAACCTGCGCTTCTCGGCCGTCTTCTCGGAGCAGGACATCCGAGCCGGTATGATGAAGCAGTTCGGTGAGGCGGTGAAGGAGCAGGGCTTCAACCTCCAGCCCTATTACGGCGGCACCCTGTTCAAGCAGGGCACCGAGCTCGTTGCCATGCAGCGCGGCAATCTGGAGATGGGCAATATCGCCCCGCAGGATATTTCGAACCAGATTCCGGAATGGTCGATCGTCACCTCGGCCTATCTGTTTCGCGATGCCGACCACCTGAAGAAGGTGCTCGCGAGCGATGTGGGCCAACAGCTGAAGAAAATGGCTTCGGACAAGCTGGGCATCCACATCCTCGGACCCACCTATTTCGGCGCCCGCCATGTGGGCCTGAAGCCCAGCAAGAAGATCAACAAGCCTGAGGATCTCGCTGGCATCAAGCTGCGCATGCCCGGCGGCGACGCCTGGCAGTTTCTTGGGCAGTCCCTGGGGGCGAACCCCACGCCCATGGCCTATGCGGAGGTCTATACGGGTCTCCAGACGGGCGCCATCGACGGCCAGGACAACCCTCTGCCGAACGTGCAGAACATGAAGTTCTATGAGGTCATGTCGCAGATCGCTCTCACGTCGCATCTCGTCGGATTCGACCTTCTGGCCGTGTCCAACAAGGTCTGGGACGCCATGTCGCCGGAGAAGCAGGC
This sequence comes from Pseudomonadota bacterium, assembly GCA_023386155.1. Classification (GTDB taxonomy): domain Bacteria; phylum Pseudomonadota; class Alphaproteobacteria; order Rhizobiales; family Beijerinckiaceae; genus Microvirga. The sequence goes on along the minus strand of JAEWKH010000126.1, from coordinate 24,081 downwards.
CGCCTTCCAAGCGGCTGCCGAAAAGGCCATCGAGTGGAGCACGCAGGAACACCTGAAGCAGGAGGCGCAGCTTTTTTTTTTTTTTTATTAGTAGTGGATCGAGATCTACACGCCCGACCTCAAGGCATTCCGCGAGTTCGCCCAGAAGAAGTATCTATCCTCCGACCTCGCAAAGAGCTGGCCCTCCGGCATGCTGGACAAGATCAACGCCATGTAAGGCGCCTGTCCCGGGCCTGCCGGAGCGCTTCGCCCGGCAGGCCAGTCGATTTTCGACCGCTCACCGCTTTCCCGCGAAGGAACGCGTCATATGACATCATCATTGCGGGCCATCGGCTCATGGCTTGCACGGCGTGCCGAGAACATCGCCGTCGCCATGCTGGCTGCGATGTTTGCGGCCTTCCTCCTGCAGATCGCCTTTCGGTATCTTTTTAACCTCCCCATCGGCTGGACACATGAGATCAGCGTGATCCTCTGGATCTGGCTTGTCCTGTGGGGCGCGGCCTTTGTCATCACCGAACGTGAGGAAATCCGCTTCGACATCATTTATGGCGCCGTAGGGCCCGGGCCTCGTCGCGTGATGATGCTGATCACTGCGGCCGCATTGATCGCACTTTATTCCATCTCGTTCCCGGCGGTTCTCGATTACGTCACCTTCATGAAGGTCGAGAGGACCGGTTATCTCAAGATCCGTTTCGACTGGCTATTCTCGATCTACATCGTCTTCGCGGCTGCCACGATCATTCGTTACATCTGGCTGGCTTGGCAGGCGCTGCGGGGCACAGCGCCGGACGAGTTCGATCCTACAAAGGCGGGTTCCGGCGTATGAATCTGACAAGCCCCTTCTCGCTCGCTCTCGTCACGATCACGGCCCTCGCGCTTCTGGGGCTGCCCATCGGCCATTCGATGATCGCCGGCTCGATCCTCTACCTGTTTCTCGCGGGACTGGACATGGGGACGGCCGCCGAACAGCTGCTCAACGGGATGTACTCCAACTACATTATCCTCTCGGTGCCGCTGTTCATTCTCGCCGCTGAATTCATGAACATCGGCAGCATGACCGATCGCCTCATGACGTTCTGCAACGCGCTCGTGGGCCGCTTCCGCGGAGGCCTCGCCCAGGTCAACATCCTGCAGAGCATCATCTTCGCTGGCATGTCGGGCTCCGCCATCGCCGATGCGGCAGGCACCGGGCGCATGATGCAGGCCATGATGACCCGCGACGGCCGCTACACGCCAAGCTACGCCGCAGCCACAACTGTTGTTTCATCGGTCATCGGGCCGATTATTCCCCCATCTATTCCGATGGTGCTTTATGCCCTCGTGTCCGATGCCTCCATCGGATTCCTTTTCCTGGGAGGCGTTATCCCGGGATTGCTGATGGCCCTGAGCCAGATGATCATCGTGGCCATTACAGCGCGCCGCAAGAACTTCCCCGTGGAAAAGCCGGTCCCGTTGCGCAAACTGCCACGGATCACCTGGGATGCCTTTCCATCCCTCATGATGCCTGTCGTGCTGCTCGGCGGCATCTACAGCGGCGTCATGACGCCGACCGAGGCGGCGGCCGTCGCGGCGGCCTATGCGCTCCTGATTTCAGCCGGACTTTACCGCAGCGTGAGCTGGTGCGATTTCTACCGCTCGCTGGCGGTCAGCGCACGAACCACCACATCCATCGGAATACTGATTGCAGGCTCGCTGGTGTTCAATTACGTCGTCACGGTCGAGAACATTCCCGAAGGCGTGAAAGCGCTGCTGGCGGGATGGGACCTATCCCCGACGGGCTTCCTGATCTTCGTCAACGTCCTGTTGCTGCTCCTGGGCTGCGTGCTGGAAGGAACGGCGATTCTGCTCATCGTCGTTCCCGTCTTCGTTCCGACGGCTCAGGCGCTCGGCATCGATCTCGTGCATTTCGGCGTTGTCGTGGTCGTCAACATCATGATCGGACTGATCACGCCACCCTATGGGCTTCTCCTGTTCATCATGGCGAACATCTCTCAACAGCCTCTGCGCGCCATCGTGAAAGACGTGATGCCTTTCCTGTTCGTCATGCTGGTTGCCTTGGTGATCATGACCTTCGTTCCTGAAACAGTGCTCTGGCTGCCGCGCCTTTTCGGCTACCAGGGGTAAGCCTGCATTTTTGAGATCCACGCCCATGAGCAAGCCGATATATATTCTCAATGGCCCCAACCTGAACCGCCTCGGCACCCGCGAGCCGGAGATCTATGGCCATACGACCTTGGCTGAAGTCGAGGCGATGTGCCGAGAGGCCGCCCTGGGCCACCCCATCGTCTTCCGTCAGTCGAATCGGGAATACGAAATCATCGAATGGGTGCATGAAGCCATCGATGAGGGGAGCGGGATTATCATCAACCCGGCGGCCTTCACCTTCACCTCCATGGCCATCATGGACGCATTGAAGATGTTCCCCGGGCCGCTGATCGAGCTGCATGTATCGAACATCCACAAGCGCGAGCCGATCTACCACAGATCGTACGTCTCCATGGTTGCGACCGCCGTCATCGCGGGTCTCGGCGCCAGAGGCTATCCTATCGCCGTGGAGGCAATCCTCGGCATGATCGCCTCATCCTCTGCAAAAGCCTAAGTCGATGGCAGGCACCTTGTCATACAGGCCCGAATCTTCGACCGAAGGAGCCGGGAGAGCATCAACCGCTCCTTCCATTCTCGTGGGCTTGGTGGGAAATGGCATTCAGGCATCGCGCACACCGAGGCTCCACGAGCGGGAAGGTGCCGAACAGGGACTGCGCTACATCTACAGGCTGATCGATCTCGAAGCGCTCGGGCTTGATACGGGCGCCCTCCCGGAGATCCTGACTGCGGCGCAGCGCTTCGGTTTCTCCGGACTCAATATCACTCACCCCTGCAAGCAGGCCGTGATCCCCCTGCTCGACGAGCTGTCGCCGGATGCTGCCGCGCTGGGGGCCGTCAACACCGTCGTGCTGAAGGATGGTCGCCGCGTGGGGCACAACACGGATTGGTGGGGCTTTGCTGAGGGCTTCCGGCGCGAATTGGCCAGCGCCCGGATCGGGCGCGTCGTCCAGTTCGGTGCAGGCGGCGCAGGTGCCGCTGTGGCTCATGCGCTGCTGACGCTCGGAGCCGGTGAGATCACGCTCATCGACACTGACGAGGCTCGCGCCAGAGACCTCGCTGCTGCGCTGTGCGAGCGGTTCGGCGAGCGTCGCGCTCGGCTTGGCACTTCCGTCGCGGATGCAATGGCAGCTGCAGACGGCATGGTTAACACGACGCCACTCGGCATGGAGAAGTATCCCGGCATGGCCGTATCGGCGGATCTCCTGCACCCGGACCTTTGGATTGCGGATATTGTGTATTTTCCGCTGGAAACGGAACTGCTGCGTCAAGCTCGATTGCGCGGATGTCGCACCATGTCTGGTGGCGGCATGGCCGTCTTTCAAGCTGCTGGCGCATTCCGGCTATTCACGGGGCTCGAAGCAAACGCCGAGCGGATGCTCCGCCACTTCGACGAGATGTGACACTGAGAAACCGGGGTTGTGCGGTTGGAGTAATCAGAACGGTTCGTTCCTAGCGCATCGTGCGAAAAGTGGATCCGATCTTTCGCGTCCGACGATGCGCCAGCCAGGACAGGAAGCATCGGACAGGAACCCAAATGAGAACACTGCCTTTGGGTCCGATTCCCTCAATATCCTCACAAGGATCTGTGGTAAGGGATGACGGGTTGCTTGCGCCGGTTATTTCGTCCCAGTCATCACGGAAACGAGCCCGGCTTCGACATGAGACCCTTGTGCCGTCACTGACCGGCACCGGGCTTCTTTACCGTCGTTGGGCGTGGGGTGCTTTCCTTCGGTTCTGAGCCCGTGAAGCGGTCGCGCCTTGGAACACGGGTGACCTTCGGCGGATCGCTGGCCGGAAAACTGGCCGCGAGTTCCTCGTCAAGCTCTTGCTCAAGCCGCCGACGCTCCTCATCGCTGCGTTCGGTTGATTTCTTGGCCATCCTCCATCTCCCTTGCTATCTCCCCGTCAGATCGGATGCCTCAGAATGGCAGCAAGCGCTCCGCCACCGGGAATGTCCGGGCGCCTGACCGCGAGCACGCGCGCACCGGTCCGGAGCGCGCGTCCCGCAATCTCGTCGACGACACCATAGTTGTGCGCGGCACCCGATCCGTCGAGATGAATGGCCCCGGTTTCCTCCTCGACGGTGCCGTACAGGACGTCGTCCATGTCGATCAGCAGGCTCTCGATGCTGCCGAAGGTCGCCGCTCGCGCCGCGTCGGCGATGTCCGTGGTCACACGACCCTGCCCGGCCATGCGCTCGAAGCGATCGCGAAACTCCGCGAGCTTAGCCGCATGGTACGCATCGAGAATCGGGCGGGCCGCGCTCGCAAGATCGGCCTCGCCCATGCGGTCGGGGCTCCCCGCGATCACGTCGGGCAAGACCGGGACGGTGCTGACTGCGCGGAACAGGGACACGATCGGCTGGGTTGCGGCGAGGATCACCGGGGTGTCGTCCGCTGCAAGGAGGGGGCGCAGGGCCGCATCCACCTTCCGGACGAACTGGGTCAGCAAAATCGTCTGTCCCTCGGAGCCTTGCAGGCGGCCGCTGGGTGAGCGATCGTTGACGGACGACTTGCCGACGGCGTCGGCTGCCCCTGCCGGCAAGCCAGGCACCATCACCGTTGCAGCCGGGAGATCGGCCGAAACCTCGATAAGACGGACGGCGTTCTCGGAAATCGCCAGGATGTAAGCCGCCTGAGGGAAGGTGACAGCCCGCAGAAGCGGTTTTAGATGAAACCGGTCCGACACCACGACGATCTCTCGCAACTGGTTGGCGAGACGATACGTCCGAACCGCCTCAGGCGTGGCAAGTACGGCAAGGCTATGGGCCTGAAAGCGCCAGAAGTCGTGATCCTCGCGAAGGCCGTCGAGGAGTCCTTGCACCGCAGCAATCACCCGCTTGTCGGTCCCCGCATCTTGCAATTGCCCTATCGCGGTCCTCGCAAGGTTGCCGAACGTGATCCGGGAGGCCTGGACGTCCTGCGAGATGGGCGTTGTCGGCAGATAGATCGAGACGCAGACATCCGAACGAAGCCGGTTCAAGGTCTCGAGATCGCGAGCGGAGGGAATGTCGAGATACAGCATGTTGGCACCTTTCCGTTTCAGAATGTTGGCTGTTCCGCGCCAACGGCTCCCAGCGGGAGCGTTCGCTCCTGGGATGCCGCGCGATAACGGCTGATGGTCAGGCTTCTAAGAACGTTCCTCCTAAAGCATGGCTTGGGGCAGCAGTCGGAGCTGACAGGGCAAGACGACAGTATAGGTTCGAAAGAACTGATTCCAAGCTGCGCGGGTCGTTATGAAACCTGTGAGACACTGGGCCTTGTCACAAGGTTATGTTCCAGAGTTTCATCTGCTGGTTCGGGGACATCGAGGAAGGAACGACGGACATGTCACCTTCTCCTGGTCGTTCGGCATCATCCTGTCTTCGCCATCCGACTGGGCAGAAATTCACGTTGGTCGAGTGCTTTCCGTAGTCGAATAGCTTTCCAAGCAAGGTTAATCATGGTTGACGCTCAAGCCAAACTAGGAAAACATTGCCCCAATCTTTCGGCATCCTCTTCATCCCAGGAGCATTCCTTATGAAGGCGTCAGGCGTCCGATTTGATCGCCCGAGGGGCGCATCCCGCCACCTAGGACATGCCCCTGTCATGCTGGCCTTGCTCCTCTCATCCACGGCTATCGGGATCGGGGATGCCCTCGCGCAATGCGTGCCCGATCCTCCGCCAGATAACGCAGCAGTGACTTGCACTGGCGCGGGTTCCCCCTCCGTCTACACTGTCAGTGGGTTCAATCTCGGCTCCCTTACGAACATCGGCGTTCCACAGTTCACCCTGCGCAACTTCAGCAACATCAACGGCGGGATTTCCGTCATTGGAGGGAACTCCTTCCGCCTTGAGAACAATGGCAATGTGAACGGACTGCTCGCGATCACCGGCAACGTCAACAATCAGATCGTCCTCAATGGCGGTTCGCTGAATCAGGGCCTCAGCATTTCCGGATCATCAAGTTTCAGCACGATTACGGTGAGCCCCAACACGTTCGTGAACGGAAGCTACCGGATCGATGTGCTCAACGGTGGCTCGTCCACGGATAACTCCGGCACTTTCAACACCAACATCACGCTCATTGGAAACGGATCCAACACCATTCTGAACAGGGCGAGCGGCACCATCCAGGGCATCGCCGCAACCGGCGGCTCTGCCAATATCCTCAACAATCTTGGGCGCATCAATCAGAGCGTCACTTTCGATGCCGGGCCGGACACTGTCACGAATTCGAACTACATCGGTGGTACGCTCAACACCGGCAGCGGCAACGATCAGCTCCTCTGGACCGCGGGACAGATCAACGGCGGGGTGCTGATGGGTGCCGGCGCGGACTTCGCAACGTTCCGGGGCCTCACCTCCGCCAATCTCCCGCGCGGCCTGCTCATCGACGGTGGCCTCGCTGAGGACCGTCTGACGCTGGACCGCACAGTCGCCAACGACGTATCTCGCTTCGACAACTGGGAGCGCATCTTCGTCAACAATGCCTCGCGGTTGACTGTGGACGGGACGCTCATCATGGGCGACAGCGGAAGCGGCTATGGAACGGTATCCATCGACGAGCGCAGCCGAGTGATCTCGGCGACAGGCAATTACGCAATCGTGCCCTTTGCCATCGGCGCGCGGCGCGGCGAACTCGCTCAGGTGATCAATGCCGGGGTGATCCAACTGGGAAGCAATCTCACGGAAGCGGGCGATACGCTGCGGATCCTAGGCGGTTATCGCGGCAACAACGGCCGCCTCGCGATCCAGACCTATCTCGGCAGCGACAATTCCCCGACGGACAAGCTCATCGTCGACCGCGGTTTCACCACGGGCACGACACGAGTCAGCGTCACCAATGCGGGCGGTCCAGGGGCTCTTACGACCGGCGACGGCATCGAGGTGGTGGAAGCCCGCAACGGCTCCGTGACCTCGCCTGGAAACTTCACGCTCGCGGCCCCGGTAATCGCGGGGGCCTACGAGTACCTCCTGGTCCGCGGTGCGGTGACCGAAGATGGCAACGAACAGAGCTGGTATCTGCGCTCCGGCATCGATCCTGACCCGGATCCCGATCCAGGTGATGGAGACGGAGACGGCGATGGAGACGGGGGGGGAAGCACCACCGATCCCGGCGATCTTCCCACGCCCGATCCGGATGAGGACGGCGGAGGAACCGACGGAGGTTCGGGCGGTAACGCGTCCGTTCCCCTGATCCCGTTCTACCGCCCGGACGTGTCGATCGCGGCCGTCGCGCCGGCAGTGGCGCGTCATCTCGCCCTGACGACGCTTGGCACATTCCACGAGCGCCAGGGCGAGCAGAAGCTCCTCAGCGGCAGCGGCGTCACGCCGGCGGGATGGGGCCGTTTCTTCGGCGAACGCTACCGGCAGGATTGGTCGGGCACGGTCTCGCCTTCCTTCGACGGAACCATCTGGGGCTTGCAGGCCGGCGTCGATCTTTACGGAATCGATCATGCCAGCGGCCACAGGGATCGGTTCGGCGTGTTCTACGGTTACTCCAATGCCGACGGTGATGTCCGCGGCTTCGCCCTCGGTATCCGGAAAAATCGCGCAGGCACCCTGGACATGAGCGCCCACAGTCTCGGCGCCTACTGGACCCACATCGGACCGTCGGATTGGTACGTGGACGCTGTGCTGATGCACAGTTGGATCGATGCAGATGCAGTTTCCATCCGTGGCACGGCGGCGGGCTCGAGCGGCAATGCTCTGACCGCGTCCATCGAAACCGGCGTTCCCTTCGATCTCGGTGGTACCTTCAGGATCGAGCCGCAGGCGCAGCTCGCGTGGCAGCATCTCAGCCTCGGCACCGTCCACGATCCCTTCGCAACGGTCCGTTTCGACGATGGGAACACGCTGACCGTTCGCCTCGGGGTTCGGCTTTATGGGGAGGCAACCATCGGCGGCGCACAGGTTGAGCCGTACCTGAAGGCAAACCTGTGGCACACCTTCGACACGGAGGACAAAGTGTATTTCAACACGACCTCTTTCGAAAACGAGGTCGGTGCGACGGCGCTGGAACTGGGCGGCGGACTTGTCGCGAGGATTTCGTCCTCGGTGGCGCTCTATGCGACGGGAAGCTACACCATGGATCTCGACGCCAACCGTCAGGAATCGCTCAGCGGCAACCTCGGTGTGAGGATCACGTGGTGAACGGCCGTTTCCCATCGGAACTGTGATGACCCAACACGCTGATGGCTCCATGGTGTGTGAGCAAACCGCGGTTAGCGGCACATCATGCACAGAGCTTTCGGGAAAGGGAATCCGGGGACTGCCCTGCGAGGGCGGAGACCATTTCTCGCTCCGCCCTGGCTGAAATCCCTTTCGGTTCGCCGAAATGGGCATGCCTTCAGGGACATCCTGTCCTTCGGCCACAATAATCAGAGAAATCCTTTGCCACTCACAGTTCACCGGAGAGGCTGACATGACGGTTCGGGTCGGACGCAAGTACCAGCACTTGATCGGGAGCCAATCGTGCCGCTGCTGTGATCGGGGATTGCACGATGCAACCCTGAGGCTGAATGCGGAGCTGTCGCGCCGAGGGTTCCTAGCCGGGATCGCGGCCGCGGCCGCCAGCCTGGGACTGCCCGCGCCAACGGCGGAGGCTCAGACTTCCCGCTCTTCATCCGCAGGCATCCTGTTCGAGGATGTGCGCATCTTCGATGGGACCGACAGTCTCAGTCCTCCCATGAATGTCCTGGTCGCCGGCAACCTGATCAGGACGATCTCGGCCGCGACAATCCCTGATCCCGCCGGGATTTCGATGACTCGGATCCGTGGCGGCGGCCGGACACTTATGCCGGGCCTGATCGATGCCCACACGCATCTCATGTTCGAGACCTTGCCTCAGGCCGCCATCCTGACCGCCGATATCGGTTTCGTAACCATCGCGGCCGCGAAGGCTGCAAACGACGCGCTGATGCGCGGCTTCACCAGCGTGCGCGATCTCGGTGGTCCCGTCTTCGGGCTCAAGCGGGGCATCGACCAGGGCCTCGTCCCCGGCCCGCGCATCTGGCCGGCCGGAGCCTTCGTATCCCAAACCGGTGGGCATGGCGATTTCCGGCTGCCCAGCGACCTGCCTGCCCGGCCCGGAGACTTCGGCTACAGCGAGCGCATCGGCGCGGCCGCCATCGCCGACAGTCCCGATATGGTTCGCCAGCGCGTCAGGGAGCAGCTTGCCCTTGGGGCCTCGCAAATCAAGCTGATGGCCGGCGGCGGCGTGTCCTCGAGCTTCGACCCGCTCGACGTCACGCAGTACACCGTTCCTGAATTGCGGGCCGGCGTCGAGGCGGCGGAGAACTGGGGCACATATGCCACCGTGCATGCCTATACGCCGAAAGCGGTCAGGCAGGCGGTGGAGGCCGGAGTCCGATGCATCGAGCATGGCCAGCTCCTCGACGAGCCGACGGTCGCGCTCCTGGCGGAGAAGGACATCTGGTGGAGCCTGCAACCGTTTCTCGACGACCGTCCCTCGGCCTTTGCGGAGGGCTCGCCCAACCGGCTCAAGCAACTCGAGATGTATCGCGGGACCGACAACGCCTATGAGCTGGCCAAGAAGCACAGGGTCAAGACGGCCTGGGGAACCGACACGCTGTTCGATCCTGAGGCTGCCGCTCTCAGGGGTTTTCATCTGGCGAAGATGGTTCGCTGGTACAGTCCGGCCGAGGTGCTGAAGATGGCAACGGCGGACAATGCCGCCCTGCTCGGACTGTCCGGTCCTCGCACGCCCTATCCCGGCAAGCTCGGTGTCATGGAGGAAGGCGCCTTGGCAGACCTATTGCTGGTCGATGGCGATCCGATCACCGACATCCGCTTGTTCGAGGAACCTGATCGGACCTTGGTCGCCATCGTCAAGGACGGAACGATCTACAAGAACCTGCTCGGATGAAACGTTAACAACCTTGCACCACCGCTAGTGGTGATATTCAAAGATGATGGCAGCTTTTGGCACTAGGCGGGAGTAGGCCAAAGGTCCTCTTGAGCCAGGAACACCAGACGCCCCTGACGGCAGGCGAACTCAACTTCCTGACCCATTGCGGACCATTCCGCAATTGAAGCATGGCCAGGCTCAGCCTCCTGCCACCCATAACCAGGGCAGACTCTCTCCCCATCGTTGCAAAATGGGGGCAGTAGCATGGGGTGCCCTCCTTCAGGGCGACGAGGGCGATCAAGAGGCACCTGCATCAGTGGCCCAGCGCCTTGCGGGCGGCGTCTAGCGCCTTCTCACAGGCGGGCACGTCGCCCGCAGCGTCGGCCTGCCGGGCTTGGGCAAGCGCCGCCAGGGCGGTCTGGCCTGCTGTGGCACCATCCAGGCGCTGCTCGGCGCGGGCAATCGACTCCGGTGTCGGCTCGCGATGGTCCATCGCCGCCGTGCTCTCCGTTCCCATGCCACCACGGCCCGCCGTGGCATCGATCGAAGCATCGGCCTGGGCCTGAACCAGGTCTATGTCGGCCGCACATGGCCCGGCGTGTGCCGAGATAGGCACGAGGGTGGTTGCCAGGAGGATGGCGGCAAGCGTCGTCAATCGTGAGAATTCCATGGGACCGAACTCCTGGTGTGCCGCTCATGGCAGGAGCGGCGGCCATTCAGAACTTGGCACTGACGCCGAGTACCGGGCCGTGCTGGAGCATGTCGAACTCGTAGCGCTGCCGGCCCTCGCCCTGAACATAGTCGACATAGAGCGCGCGGTAGCCGATCACACCTGAGAAGGTGATGCCCTGGTACGTGCCGAGCTCGAAGCCATAGGCGCCGATGGCCTGCCAGGAGAAGTCGCTGCCGACGCCGAAGCCGCCGATGTCACCACGCAGCCAGAGCTCGTGCCCCGGCGCCACAGCATAACGCACCCGTGCGCCGATGACTGGATCGAGCCAGTCGACGGAGCCCGAGCGGGCGAAGGCGCGGCCGCCCACCAGTTCCAGGTCGGCAATCCTTACGGTACGATCGACCTCGAACGAGAGGTCCGCCTCCTGATACCAGTAGCGGGCGCCGCCGAGGATATCGAACGCCAGCGCGCCGGAGCGGGCGACCTCGTAGGCGGCCCCGACCTCCGCGATGGCCATCTGGATGTCCAGGCCGAGGGCGCGGCCGACGGTTGTCGTGACGCCCGGCGTAGGCGTGCGGGTCCTGATGTCATTGCGTTCGAAGTCGATGCTGGTCCAGACCACGTTGGCCATCAGGGCGAACGGGCCGTTGCGGGCCTCGACATCGCCCATCAGGCCCACGAGCGTATCGCTCTCCTCGACGATGTCGGCGAAGCTCGCATTCACCTTCACGGAGCGCCCGCGCACCGTCTGGGTGCCGTTCAACGCCGTCAGCCAGCCATAGGGCGTGACACGGTAGGTCCATGTCGGCGGTATCGGAGCCTGCGTCACGACGACGGGCGCCAGATCGGCGGAAAGGGCCGCAGCACCCGTTCCGGCGAAGAGAAGCGACGCCAGGAGGCCCCTGGACACTCGGTGAATCAGTCTCCGCATCAGGTCATCCTCCATTGTCTCCCAAGTGGAGCAGGCGCGGCGGCCATCTGAGCCTACTCCCATTCCGCTGTCCAGCCGCGCCCACCATGCCATCGGGCTGTTGCGGCGTGTCCCGCATCGGCGAGTGTGAGCCCGTTCCGTGATGGCCGTCGGCGTGCCGGAGGACGCCGTTGAACGAGGGCGGACCGGTATGCCGAGCCAAGCTCCCCGGCCTTGCCGGATCCTGCACCGGTGAAAGGACCCTTACTCGTTGCCGCAGGGCGAGTACGGGTAGTAGCCGCAGACATTCGGGATCACGGCCGAATTCTCGGCCGCATAGGCGGCACTGTAATTGGAGACGCCCGATCGCCCGTACCAGGCGCCATGATAGACAGGAGCATGCCAGTAGGCGCTACGGGCTCGCCCATACTCTCCGGCGAACCAATCGATGAACAGCGCCGCTGGGCCGCTCGCTCCGGCGAGATTGCCTTCCAGCACCGCGACGTCGAAGGTGAGATTGCCGCCCTCGAGCTTCGGCGATTTCAGCGTCACGACGGCGTCGCTCACCTTCGAGCCGTCACCGCCCAGGACGGATACGGTGGCGTTGGGGGGATCCTTGGCGAAGCTGTCCTTGCCTTCGTCCCATTGCATGATGAACTGCTGGGTCATGACGTGACCGGCCGCCCGCACCGGGCGATCGGCGAATACGATCGAATTCGGCGATACGCCGGTCAAGGTCAGCTTATTACCCTCGAGCTTCGCGCCAGCGGCGTTGAGCACCGCGAGCGAAGGGACCGGGCCCGTGGGCGTGACCCGACCGATGGTCTTCGCGAGCGGCGTCTGCTGTCTGCCGCTCGCGTCCTGAGCTTGGACGCTGATCGTCATCGTGCAGAGGCCACCGGTTACCAGGACAAGACAGGCGAAGTGCTTGCTGAACATGGCGAGAACTCCCTTTCTTCAGCTTCCGACACACCGAACCGTTGGCGTGGATGAAACCCTGTGATGCGACGGCGGGCGCAGGGAGCCTGGGCCCGCCATCCCTTGTCTGATCCGCGGAGCGGCTCACGTACCGTTTGCTGCTACTTTACGGTGACCCTGTAGCTGAGCACGGAGGTGCCGGGCTTCTCGTCGATGCTCTGTCCTTTTGCCATGATCGCGAAGGCATCGGGGCCGCTGTAGCCCGGGGCGGGCGTGTAGGTCCACGTATCCTTGTCGACCATCGTCAGAGTGCCATGCTGCGGCCGCTGGCTGATCTCGGAACTGGTGAGCGTGCCTTGCGGGCTGATGTCGGACATGCATCCCTGACCGGCCTGGACCTCGAAGGCGCCTTCCATGTTCGCCCCCATGATGGCCCGATTGCCCGCGATGTTGCACATGCTCTGGGCCAGCGCCGGGTTGGCAAACAGGAAGGCCAACGGGAGCACTGCGATCGAAAATGACGTCTTCATGATGATCTCCTCTCGATGATCCCCGACACCCGGTCGAGGTTCGCCCCTGCACAGGTCTTTTTGTAGGCCGTTGAACGGCGGGTGCCGGGTCCGAGCGGATCCCGCTCGGGCCGCCTGTCACGTGTTCGCGCCGCGATACGGGCTGCTGGCCGGGGATGGTTCGCAGCCGCATCGAACCGATGCCATCAGAAATCGTCGGATCCGTCCTTGCACCGGTACCCGATGAAGCATTGCGGGTTGTTGGAACTCGGAACCCAGGCCGGCTCGGGGAACTGGTCGACGAGGCATTCCGCGCCGCTCCGAACGAAGCGGGCGTAGGTGGAGGGACTGGTGTCGAGCACCACCGCACCCTCCTTCATGACAAGCTGGCGGTTGGCCCCGCAGGTCCGCTGGGAGGTCGGTGGCCCGACCTGTGCGACCGCCGCTGCTGCCGTGAATGCGAGCACGGACAATGTGAGCAGATATCTCATCGATTCCTCCTCTGGGTTTGACGCGTGGGTCCCGTTCCCAGCTATGCCCGATCGGCGACCTTCTTCACCGGCGGTATCGTCCAGGTGCCGTCGATGATCGAGGGGTTGCTCTCGTTCGGCCAGTACATGCGCAGCATCAGGATGAACTTGCCGGCCGGAGCCGGCAGCCAGTTCGACTCCTTGTCCGCTCCCGGCGAGTCCTTCTGGATGTAGAGGTCGACCGAGCCGTCCGGATTGGCCTTCAGGTCCTGACGCGCGCTGATGGAGTAGCGGTTGATCGGGTTGGGCACGAAGAAGTAGCTGCCGTCGTACATCGTCAGTGACCAGAAGCCCTCGACCGGCGGCAACTGGCCCTTGGCAAAGCGCATCACGTACTTGTTGGCGCCGTCATAGGCCCGGCCCTCGCCGTCCTTCTGCGAGGTCGGATAGACCGCATCCTGCGGGCGGTTGGCGCCGAGACCGATCGCCGTGACGAGGGCGCGCATCAGGTAGTCGGTGCCGTAGATCCCGGTCTTCGTCGTGAAGCCCCAGCCGTCGATGTCATGGACGTCCTTGTTGATCTTGAACTGGATCATGATCCGGTCGTTGGCAATCTCCGGGATGCGCTTGGCGAAGTCGGCCCGCAGCTTGCTCGCGTCGAAGTCCTGGCCGGGCACGAGCCCGATCCTGGCGAACTTCGCAAGTGCGGGGGCATCGGCCGCCGACGGCGGGTTCGTCTTCATCAGCTCCGCCAGCAGGCTGAAATAGGCCACCGCGTCCATGCGGTTCACCTGGTCGCGCACCGCCGTCTTCATGTCGATCGAGGGATCGACCTTGCCGGCCGGCGGCGTGTACGGCTTGCCGTAGGCGCTGAGCGGCACCAGCTTGACCTGATCCTGGAGCGCGTGCACCTCGGCGTAGTCCTCCGGCGTGCCGGTGCAGTAGATGCGGCCGAGCAGCCAGACGATGTTGGTCGGCGACTTGTACTGCTTGACGCCTGCGGGCAGCGTGCCGCTCCAGCCGGGTCCGGTGATGGCATAGGTCTGGGCGCCGGTGCCGGTGGTGCGCTTGCCGGGAACCTGGAACACGGTCGTCCAGCCGTCGAGCATCGGCATGAGGTAGTAGCGGTCCTTCATGTCCGGCAGGCTGAGAACCCAGGGCTCCTGGCCGACGTCGAAGAACGCGGTCGTGTAGAGCGTGTCGGCGTTGGGCGCGGTCACGTCACGGAACGTGGCGTCCGGATACTGCCGCAGCTTGATGACCTGGCCCATCGGGGCCCGGGTGCCCTCGGGGGCAGCCACGTTGGTGATGACGCGCCGGGTCATCTCCATGGTGACCAGCGGGTAGCCGTAGATGTAGGCATCGGTCGCCAGCCAGAAGTCCTCGAGGCCTTCGTCGAGGCCCAAGAGCTCGCCCAGATGGGCCTCGCTGACGGTGCTCATCGTCGTTCCGGCAAGCAGGCTCAAGGCACCGATGGCCGCCTGGCGGCGGGTCAGCTTCATCATCATGACAAATCTCCGTTGCGTTCGGATCCCAAGGACTGTGCGGCACTCGGCTGACCCGAGATGGTGGATATTCCGACCTGCGGGTACTCGCCCGATGTGCCCTGCGGGGTGTCCATCGGGCCGCCATGGGCAGAAGCTAGCAACGGCGGAGGATTCGTGCCTGTAGCATCCTGTAGTTTACGTGGTGGCTGCGACGGTCAGTGCGGGGATGCCGACGCCTTGAGGGCCGCTTCCGCGGCCGTCCGGGCCGGCACCGGGAAGCCGGCCTTGCGCGCCCCTTCGGCATAATGGGCCGCGTCCTGCGGCCGGTAGTTCCGCTTGGCCATCTCGTCGTCCCAATGCTCGAAAATCGTCGGACGCATGCGCAGGAACGTATCGCGTGCCTCGGCGGCTTGCGACGCCTTGCCGAGCTGGGCGTAGATGACGGCGGCAACGAAATGGTAGAGCGGGAACTTCTCCAGCGCCGCCTGCCGGATCAGGCCTTCGGCACGGGCGTAGTCGCGCTGCATGTAGGCGTAGACCGCCAGGACCCCGCTGTAGTAGCCGGAATGGCCCGGGTTGCGGGCGAGCGCCTGCTCGATCAGCTCGGCGCCGCGCTGCCATGCGCCGGCTTGGCTGAGACAGCTCCCGAACGCGCCGAGCAGCTCGGTGTCGTTCGGGTTCAGCGCCACCGCCCGCTCGCCCACCTCCAGCGCCTCGGCAGGCTGCTGGGCGAAGAACAGGGCCATCATCAGGGCCTGGAGCGCCCGCACGTTCTCTGGATCGAGGCGGATCGCCCGTCGGGCGGCATCCAGCGAGCGTTCGATCGGGGTGTTGGACTCCGCCCTCGGATTGAACCCGAACCGGTCCTCGTCGAGATACAGGATGGAGAGCATCGCCCAGGCGGTCGCGTAATCGGGATGAAGCGCTACGGCCCGTTCCAGGCAAGCGCGGTTTGCGGCATGGCTCTCCTCTGTCAGGGCAGCCCGGTAATCGTAGAACCGCAGCGTGCACGCATAGGCTTCCAGATCGTCGGGTGGATGGGTCCCAGCCCGGGTCTGGTCGGCCCGCTGGATGATGCCGTAGGGCTGCGCGACAGCGGTCGCGACTCTGCGCGCGACGTCGTCCTGGATCGTGAAGAGGTCCCGGACCTGCAAGTCCTCGTCGTAGGTCTGCGACCACAGGACGGCGCCGCTTTGTGCATCAAGGAGACGGCCCGTTATGCGCAGGCGCTGCGCCGCAGCCCGAACGCTGCCCTCGAGCACGTAGCGGACGCCGAGATCACGGCGGATGCGGGTCGTATCGGTTCCCGGCGGGATGCTGCGCGACGTCTCCCGCCCGAGAACCGTGATCTCCTTGAAGCGGGCGAACTGGCTCAGGACCTCCTCGGTCAGGCCGTCAGCGTAGGTCCTGGCCGCAGAAGGCTCGCCCAATGGCGCAAACGGCAGCACGACGAGGGTCGGCCCGCCGGGCGGCAAGGGAGCCGATGCCTGCGGCGTGGCGGGGGGATTGCTGCGCGACATGACCCAGAGCATGAGTCCGGCCGAGGCGGCGACCACGGCCGCAGTGAGCATCCGTGCCCAGCGCCGCCGGGCCGGTGCCGCGACAGGACTGGGGGCTGGCGGGGCAACGGGAGCGGAAGTGTCTGCGGCCGGCGGCGTGCGCCGGGCGAAGTGCGGGACATAGCCCCCCTTGGGGATGGTGATGACCACCGGGTCGGACAGGCCATCGGAGAGATAGTAGCGTTCCAGCGCCCGGCGCAGCCGTCCGGCCTCGATGCGCACAACCGGATCGCCTTGGGCGTCGAAGTCCGAGCTGCGCTCGAACACCTCGGTGCCGATGGCATAGGCCTTGATACGGTCGGCACGGCCGGCGAGCGTCTCCTCGACGACATAGCGCAGGAACCGGCGCGCCCGCGCAGGCGCGTCGAGCCCAGGGCTGGCGAGGAGGACATCGAGCTGGGCGCGCACGTCCTCCGCCGGAGGCGGCGACTGCGCCTGCGGCGAGGCACCGACAGTGCCGTCGCTTCCGCCGAGCATGGATCGGTCCGTTGTCCGCGGGCGCACGAGACGCCTCTTCCGTAACTTACCGTAACATACTCCCCACCGGTGCGGTATGGGGCGATGCTGGCAACCGTGCGATGGCGCACCTGCGCCGTCCGAACCCGGCAACAGAGTTACGTCATGCATCACGCGGTCCAAGCCGCCATAGCCCGCTTCCCCGACCGGGGGCATGCCATCAGGGAGCTCGCCGGGGCGGACGAAGGCTTCCACTCGCTGTGCGAGGATTTCGCCGCGGCGCAGGCCGCCCTCGTGCACTGGGAACGATCGTCCTCATCCGTACGGGAGGCGCGCTGCGCCGAGTACCGCGGGCTGGTGCGAGACCTCGCGGCCGAGATCGAGGCCGAGCTGGATCGTAACCGATAGGCAGTCCTTATCCCAGACAAAGCCCCTTGGGTCTAAGCAGGGCTGTAGGCACCGGACGGGACGGCTGCCGAGGTGGACAAAAGGCGGGCATTCGCCCGTCTGAAGGTCATCGGCCGGCACCTTGCCGCCCTTAATAGGGGCGGTACGGGTAGGGTGCGTATGGATGGTAGTAGCCGTACGCTCCGGCCGCGGCGGCTGCCGCTCCGGCGTAGAACGCCCCCCGATACGCGGTTCGGCGCGCCATGCCGGCGAACGACAGCGGCGTGAATGGCATGCCGATGATGTCGATGAACACCGACGCGGGTCCGTCGGCATTGCCCAGGTCGCCTTCCAGCACCGCTACGTCAAAGGTGAGCTGGCTGCCTTCCAGCTTTGGGTTCTTCAGGGTGACGACCGCATCCTTCACCGAGGATCCGGCCTTGTCGAACACCGACACGGTCGCGTTCGGCGGGTCCTTGGCGAAGCTGTCGGAGCCGACCGCCCACTCCTCCAGGAGGTGCGCGGTCAGGGCGTGGCCCGCCGCGCGCACGGGACGGTCGGCGAAGATGATGGAGTTGAGAGCGATGCCCGTGAGCACGAGCCTGTTTCCCTCGAGCCTGGCCCCCGCGGAATTCATGACGATCAGGGCTGGCTCGACCTCCGGCTTCACCTTGCCGATCTGCTTCTGACCCGGCTGCCGGATGGCGTCCTGGGCCTGCGCGCCGGCGCACAGGAGGGGCAGGATGGTGGAGACACGAATGGCTGTTGATAATACTCTCTTCATGGTGATCGCTCCTGCGCGCGGGCTGCGGGGCTACTCGTCCCATTGCGGCCCAAGGACATTCGGATCGGGGACTGCCGCAGGCCACCGGTGGCTTGGGACGGGTGCGGATCCGAGCGGGAGGACCTTAGCAGGTGAGCGCGGTGACCTGCCTGTAGTATCGTGTAGTTTACGGAGTGGTGATCGCGGTAAGCGCCTGGATCGAGGCTGTCCGGAATACGTCCCCGCGTGGCTGTTCCTGCCTACACCTACAGTAAGTTACTTCCGTTCCGCGGGCTCTCCACCGATGATATCCGTCGCGGGACGGCGCCCCTGCGCTGCCCGAACTCGGCAGATGCGGCGTCCGATGTGGGATCTGCCACAGGGGCAAGGATCGGGGCGGAAAGTGGTGGCATTCATGGCTGACTTCGTCCGGCCCGCGCTTCCCCGCATCGATCGCCTTGGCACGCCGTCACACCTTCCGCCCAGAATCCGCAAAAGGAGAAGTCGATGCTCGTCAGACTGCCATTCTGCCTGATCTTGTCGATCCTTGTCGCCGGTTGCGTGTCCGGCACGTCAGGCCGCCAACCGCCCAACTACATCGAGGCTGAGCTCACCGACAACCCGATCCCGCGCGGATCGATGGTCGCTATGCCGGATCTGCCCGATGACGTCGGAGGGCCTGAGTAGGCGGTCGCTCATCAGGAGGCCTCGTGTATTCAAATGGGTTGCATAAGGCCGGCTATCTTTGCTTCCCACACCACTTCGGAGCGTCAAGGCAATCCCACACGGCTCATCGCGCGAAGTCCCAGAGCATGTCAGCGCAGCACCACGACCTTGGTGCCGATCCGCGTGCGATTGTAGAGATCGACGACATCGGCATTGGTCATCCGGATGCACCCGGACGAGACGGCATACCCGATGGTCTCCGGCTCATTGGAGCCATGAATCCGGTACATGGAGGAGCCAAGGTACAGCGCCCGGGCACCCATTGGGTTGCCCAAACCGCCCGGCATGTAATGCGGCAGATCGGGGCGTCGCCGCAACATCGCAGCCGGCGGGCTCCAGCCGGGCCATTCTCGCTTCAGGCTGACCGTCTTGGTCCCCGTCCAAGTGAAGCCGGGCCGCCCGACTCCGACGCCGTACTGGATGGCCTGCCCGTTGCCGAGCACGAAGTAGAGCCGACGCTGACTGGTGGAGATGACGATCGTGCCGGGCCGCTGGGTGCCGGACCAAGCGACCAGCCGCCGCGCGGTCGGGGCGATTGACCCTTCGAAAAGACGCTCGAAGAAGCCTGCCGGCTCCCGGCCAAGGGATACGGCAGGCTGAGCCTGCGCGGAGACCGTGAACACCACGCTGAATGCAAACGCCACGACAGCGAACACGAAGCGGATCATGGGAACCTCCCTCGCATGGAATGGCATAGCTTCAACGCGTAGTGCCCAACCTTTGGTTCCTGCCAGGCCTGGATCGCCTCAATGAACTCCGATGATGCCTTTGAGGAGTTCAAGGCTCACAACGAGGGCTCCCTGATACAGAACATGCGCACTCAGTCAGGTTCGGACACGTGAACTGATTGCCAAAGGTGAACTCAAGTTCGTCGGGACTATGAAGGACCTTGCACGGGTACATCACTTTGATGGGTTGGGAACCCAATATGTCTAAAGGACCGCTAATGGCACGGGGCTGACCTTATCCGGATTTCTGGATCGGTAGGATGAGCGGACCTTCATTTCATCTGCTGTTCGTTACTCTTTGACCCTTTCCGGACTTTTCCGTTCTCGTGGACTAGACACTCTCCCCGAACGGCTCAGCTTATTGTCGCAACTGCCTTCTCGCCTGGAGCAAGTCGGTCTCGACAGGCGGATCAAGAATTGTCTGGAGGTCACGTCCGCCCTTACGAGCATTGCGCTCCCGGTTGCCGGCCAGATGTTGAGAATGGCTGGGTGACGTCGTGCGCTCAAGGCTAATGACATGATTTCTGCTGACACTTCAGGGTCTGCCCCCGCAGTTTCAGGGTTTTACCCAGGTGGATCCAGCAGCCAGAAGGTCTATCCTGCATGAGGGGCTGGCCTCACCGAACCGGAGGGAGTCCGGGACAGTGCTGACCGTCATACAGGAGGCACATCGATGCGCCGTCATCTTTATCTCGTCACACTTGCAGCGCTGATCTCCACAGCTCCAGCTCTGGCGCAGGGCAGCAATCGACCATTGACCCCTTCGGGAGAGATCCAGGTCCCGTCCGGCGCAGCGATAGATCGGATGCTCGACAGCGATACTGTGCCCTCGCCGGACAAGGAATTCTCGTCCAATGATGCCAAAGCCATCCAACAGATGGACCAAAGGGCCAAGCGCATCGATCAAGAGGTCAAGAAGGGCATCTGCACCGACTGCTGATCACGGCGGCATCGATCGTGACAGAGCTGGAAACATGAGATTGCTGAACCGCATCCTGCAACGCCTGATCATCCTCGGGTTGGGTGTCTTCTCCGTCTGGCTGATTGTCTTCGTGGTCTTCGAAACGGCGGACCGGAGGCTGCCCTGGATCCTGGCCGTGGGCTTCACATATGCAATCGCCGCCTACTTAATTCTCCCTTGGATCATCCGCATGGGCCTGAAGCTCCTCCATCGCAAACGGGTGCCCAGCTTCACGACCACCGGTGACGGACTGCCCGGCGACCCGGTCAACGTGGCGCTCGTGGGAACTCTCGCACAGCTCCGGGCGGCGTTTGCGGCGCTGGGCTGGTCGGAGGCCGACCGGTTGGGTTTGGCCAGCTCCTGGGGCATGATCCGAGCATTCGTGTTCAACTCGCCCTATCCGTCAGCTCCGTTCAGCACTCTCTATCTGTTCGGACGCAGTCAGGATGTCGGGTTTCAGCAGGCCATCGGCGGCAGCCCCCGCAGGCGCCACCACATCCGGTTCTGGTCCCTGAGCATCGTGCGGGCCGAGAGCACGTGGGCCGAGGGATCGGCAGGCTTCTGGCTCAATGCCGATCGCCCACCGGACGACGAGCATGTCCTCTGGATCGGGGCAGGCACGAGAGATACGGGCTTGTCCCTGACCCACCTCACATTTCAGATCACACACGCCACGGACCCGGACACGAATGTCGAGCGCGACTTTATCATCGCCGAACTGGAGGATATCGGGCTCATCGCAGACGTGAAGGTGTATCAAGCCGGGCAATGTCTCGGCACGGAGCACGTCAATCACTACACGTCGGACGGACGGGTGACGTTGGCCAGCCTCGTGGCCCAAGCCCTTTGACGTGCAATCCCACCAAGAATGATCGACCGGGTGAGCCATCCGCTCACGAGGTGAGGATATCCCCTGGCGCAAACCAAGGTGCCGATTCAAACGACGGCAGCCCGATCACCCAGACGGAGGGGCGATGATCTCGGGCCCTGCGGGGCCTGCCACAGTCACCATGCTCGCGAAGCAACACTGACCGGAAAACCTTCTGTCTGGTCCCGCCGTTGCTAATTCCTGCCTTGACGGTGGGAAGGGCCTCGGCTGCTATGGGGCGGCTTGGAGACACACGAAATGGCAATCCAAGGGGAAGTGATGCGTTACCTTCCGCGCTGGCTGACAGGTGGCGTTCTGGTGGTGTTCAGCCTTCTCAGCGGACCATACCCCGTGCGTGCCGCAGACTTGGGGGTTCCTCCGGCTCCTGCGATCGAGGCCACCGCTCCGCCCGGCTGGACCTACCGTTTCACGCCTTATGGCTGGCTAACCGCATTGGACGGCACTCAGACCGTGCGCGGTCGCTCCGTGAAGGTGGACGCCAGCTTCGCCGACATCGTCGAGGAGAGCGACACACTCGTGGCCCTGATGGGTGATTTCGAGGCTCGCAACGGCCCCTTCGCCCTGTTGGCCAACGTCGTCTGGAGCAAGATCGGCGTCGAGCGGAATAACATCCGCAGCCGCTCACTGGCACCTGGCGTGACCGGCACGCTCGGCACTGCGCTCAACCTCGACATCGAGATGGCGATCGCGGAGGTCGGCTTCGCCTACGAGGTCTTCCGCACAGGACCGCTCGCCTTCGACATCCTCGGCGGCGCAAGGTACTGGTACCAGGAGGCCGATCTTTCGCTCGATGCAACGGCCGCGGGTCGGGTTGGCGACCTTGAGGTGGCCGGTGCCCGAGCCTTTGCCCGCTCCGGTTCCGTCGAGTGGCTCGACCCGCTGATCGGTGGGCGTATCCGCTACACGGTTGCGCCAGGGCATGAGTTGCTGCTGCGTGGTGACATCGGCGGGTTCGGGGTCGGCAGCGACTTCTCCTGGCAGGCCATCGGCGCCTACGGCCTCGAGCTCGGCACCTACCAGGGCATCACCTTCTCGGGCATGGTCGGCTACCGGGCGCTGTATGTCGACTATGCCCAGGGCGAGGGCCGCCAGCGCTACGAGTTCGACATGCTCCAGCACGGACCCGTCCTCGGCATCAGCGCAAGATTTTGAACGTATCGGCGCGACACGCGAGATCGACCTGCCTCGACAGCGTCTTGCAGTCGTGACGGCCTGCGCAGCCTCATTGTCCCAGGCAGCCGGGACTGGCGAACAAGGTGTCGCTTATTCGCGTGATCCGACACCGCGCCGACGATACCGGCAGGGCTATGATGATGTTGTCGGCTGAAGGACCGAGCGGAGGAGCAAGCTCGATCGGATCGAAGGCATTCCTCGGCTCGTAGGTTGACCCGACGAGATAGGCCGGGATGCGACCAGGGAAGCCCCTCGGTCTCACTCTCAGGACAAGCGGACCGCTCTGCCTCACCTGTTGACCACGGGGTTGCGCATCAGCATCCGCGGGAATCATCATGGATGCGAGAGCCGCGAAGGCAACGAAAGCAGATGTGCAATGCATGCCTACTCCTCCTCGAAACGGATATGCCCCGCCAGGATCTCAGAAGGTGGCGCGGTCAAAAGCATGATCGGCCCTCCACGAACGACCGATGGCCTCTTTGTCGGACCGCGCCATCTTTTCGGACCAATCGATTTCGTCGCCTCTCGCAGCTTGGCGCGTTGACTGCGCATGGCCCGTTAGCTCGGCAAAAAGCATCCCACAGGAGAGGGGTGCCATGCTGAGGGCGCTGTGGCTGCGTCATCCAGCGCCCCCAGGTCGTCACATCATCCAACCGGTCCCGATTTCAGCCCCCGTCGACACCGATGGATTGGAACACTGCGCTGGTAATGGTGGGAGCCAACCATCAGCCATCCATCATCGGGCACATTCCACGGGCACCCGGGTCGTGCCGTCGACGAGGATCGTGCGGCAGGGCACCCCGTTGATGATCTGAACCTCATTAGGAGCCGCATAAGGGAAGATCGCGTTGGGCGTGCCTGAAATCGGCCGGCCCGCAAATTCGCGTCCGCTTCCCTCCTCGACCCGGATGCTCCCTGTGGCGCTCGGCTCGAAGGTGCCTGTCGCGACACGCCCCTTGCACTCCACAGGTACCCGCATGTTGCTGCCCCCGACCAGCACAGTCCGGCACGGCACGCCGCCGATGATCTGAACCTCGTTCGGCGCAGCATAGGGGAAGAGCGAGTCAGGCGTGCCCTGAAGGGGATTGGGCTGCGCCTGTGAGGACGTGATCCCGGCGAATGTCATCAGCACTCCACTGACAAGCATGAAGGAACCTCTCATGGAAGCCTCCTTTCCGCAGATAGCGATCCATGCAATGGGCATGAGGCGCTGCGGAGCCGCCCATGCTGCATGGCCTCGGGTCGGTGATGGGCATTGAGCCGGAGCACGATCCACCCGGCCGCAGCCTTCCCTTTCGGATGTTCAGGTCCGCACGATCGCGAGGCATGATCAGCCCTCCACGAGCTTGTTCTTGATCGCATAGCGGATCAGGGCCGCGGTGGTGTCGAGGTTGAGCTTGCGCAGGGACAACGCTCGGTGGGTCTCGACCGTCTTGGTGCTGAGGCTGAGGATGTCGGCGATCTGCTTGTTGGTCTTGCCCTCGGCAATCAGTTGCACCACGGCCTTCTCGCGCG
>JAEWKH010000087.1 GCA_023386155.1 Pseudomonadota bacterium | reverse complement strand
GTCATGGATTCCGGGCGATGGCATGTAGTGCATTAATAGAATCAGGTTTGTGGTCCCGCGATGCTGTGGAACGCCAGATGAGCCATCAGGAGCGTAATGGTGTACGTGCTGCGTATATCCATAAAGCAGAACATCTGGAAGAACGGCGACTGATGCTACAGTGGTGGGCAGATTTTCTGGATGCAAATCGAGAAGAGCACATCAGTCCCTTTGAATATGCAAAGATTAACAATCCATTAAAATAGTAATAATTCCCGGGCAATTAGCCTGGGAATTATTTTCAATATTTTTATTTAAAAGGCGACTGCAGCAGGGGTTGAGAGCAAAAGGGAAACAGAATTCGCTCCACTGGCATTTGATCTTAGTACGCTACAACATGAACCGTTCCAGAAATCCTAGAGACTAAACACTCAGTGAAAGGAGATCCAATATGACATCAAAATTTACTAATCATTATTCCCCCGAGTTTCGCGTACGTACGGTCAGAATGCTTATGGAACAACTGAAATAAGGTTAGCGTTACTACGAATTGAAGGTTTCGTATTTACTACACTCCAGAAGTGTTTACAAAACAGATTTTAAATAATATGTTCTGTCTACAGAATAATCCGAACCCTGTTAGCAACCTAGTTGAGTCTCTCAGCTGACTGTATCGGACCTTGCTGCACGCAATCTCAAGTAACAAGTGAAGATTAATATACTGATAAATAGGGAATTTAATGTATTTAGCAAAATTAGGAATACGAAATTTTCGAAATTTCCAGGACGTTGATATTCCCTTAGCTGGTAACATAGTTTTGCTGGGTGAAAACCGCGTCGGTAAAAGTAATCTTCTGTTTGCTATACGACTGGTTATTGATCCCACGCTACCAGACTCAATGAGACAACTTAAACTGTCTGACTTCTGGGACGGCTGTGATCTAACCACAAATCCCCAGATCGAAGTTCATCTGGACTTTGCAGATTTCGATAGCGATCCGTTGCTTTCAGCACTACTAACTGATTTCCGTATCGCCGAAAATCCCTCAGTGGCAAGACTCAGCTACGTTTTTCGTAAGAAAGATGGAATAGCTGGAAAACCTAAGTCGAGTGAGGATTGTGAATTTCTTGTTTATGGCGGAGGCCAGGAGTCGTGTTCCATTGCCAGCCGCGTCCGACGCAGGATAGCCATTGATATGCTGGATGCCTTAAGAGATGCAGAAGCCCAGCTTGCTTCGTGGAGAAATTCTCCTTTACGCCCTTTACTTGAAGATGCATTTGCTTCACTGAGCCGCGACGATCTTGAAATGGTCGCAACAACTCTCGAATCAGCCACGCAGACCATGGAAACGTTCCCTTCAGTTAAATCTCTTGAAGACTCACTTCGTAGCGGCATCATTGACCTCGCCGGTACCGCTCATGATCTCAATACGCGCCTCCGTTTTGCTCCTGCTGACCCCCTCAGATTGATGCGCTCGCTTTCAATGTTCATTGATGATGGAAAAAGAGGGATTACTGAAGCAAGCCTTGGCTCAGCAAATGTTGCGCTGATTTCACTTAAACTTGCTGAGTTTTCCTGGCGTCGCGCCAAAAATGAAAGAAATTTCTCACTACTCTGTATTGAAGAGCCTGAAGCACATCTACATCCTCAGCTACAGCGAGCTGTATTCGAAAAACTCTTTCACACTCCTGAAGAAACCCAAGCTCTGATTGTAACCAGTCATTCACCTACCCTTGCTACTATCGCCCCTCTTCGCTCAGTTGTTCGCCTTTGCCGGGGGAGAGATGGTGACTCACGTGCATTTTCCCTCGCTAATCTGCCAGTGACTAGTGAAGAACTTGACGATATTGAACGGTATCTAACCGCAACCCGTTCTGAATTACTCTTTGCAAAAGGTGTAATTTTTGTTGAAGGCGATGCCGAAGAAGTTTTGCTTCCAGGATTTGCTGAAGCCCTGGGATTCAATCTGAACCAGTTGGGCATTACGATTTGTAACGTTGCTGGTGTCAATTTTGAACCTTACGTGAAGCTTTCTGCCAGTCTGGGAATGCCCTTTGCGGTTATTACCGACTGGGATCCGCTGGACGGAACTAAACAACCTCTGGGGAAAAAACGTTCAATCAATATCTGGCAAGCGTATAGTGCCGTATCAACTGATATTCCTAAATTAACCACTGAAAATATCACCTGGTTCAATAACAGCTCCTATGAAGATTGCAAACCTGTTTTGGAAAAGATTGGAGTCTTCCTGAATGCACAAACTTTTGAGGTTGCAGTGGCTGATACCCCGGGCCTCAAGGAGGCACTGCTTGATATACTTGATGAGCAGGGATTCGGAAAATTACGCTCATCCAAGATTAAATCATGGCGTTCAGGTCAACAAATAGATCCCTCACAGCTTCTTGCGATGATTTCTGATGTTGGTAAGGGGCGGTTGGCAGCCAAGCTCAGGAAAAAAGTACCCGGACTGATTCCTCCTGAATATATTACAGCGGCAATTAAATATGTCGTATCAAATGTTTAACCGATATGCGCTATCAGAAGCGCTTAATGAGCTCTTACCGAATAAAGAGCAGTATAATGCTGCCATTGAAACTGGCCATTGTGTCGTCATTGCTGGACCAGGAAGTGGAAAAACAAAAACGCTGACTACAGCTATGGCTCGAACTCTAATGGATGATGTCATAGATCCTCGTGGGGTAGCATGCATTACCTACAACAATGAATGTGCAACTGAGCTTGAAGATCGTCTGTCCAAGTTTGGCGTTATAAGTAGTGACAGAAGCTTCATTGGTACAGTACACAGCTTTGCTTTAAACCAGGTCATTATTCCATATTCCCGATGCATACCGGGTTTACTGCCGAATAATTTCCGAATAGCAACGAAAGATGAGTGCCGTTTAGCTGTTGAGATCGCTTACGAGTCAATATTCAGCGATAACTGTGATCCTCATGTTCGATGGCGTTTTGCTGAAGAGAAACGGCGTCGGGACGTGAATCGCCTTTTACCTAGCTGGCTAGATAAAAATCCTGAGCTGGCAAAATTCATTGAAGCATATGAAGCAGAACTTAGGCGTTCTGACTTGATTGACTTTGATGATATGCCTCTTATCGCATTTCGAATGATTAACGAACATAGCTGGATACGCAACGCTATTAAGTCCCGTTATCCCGTATTGTTTGTTGACGAATATCAGGATCTTGGTCATGCCCTGCATGAGCTGGTACTACTTCTCTGCTTTGAAGGCGGGATAAGGTTATTTGCAGTTGGTGATGCTGATCAGTCAATCTATGGCTTTAATGGCGCAAACCCTCGCCTGCTTGAAAAGCTTATCTCGCGAAAAGATGTAAACGTATTCCGGCTTCGTTTCAACTACCGTTCAGGCGAGAAAATTATCAGGGCGTCAATGGGTGCTCTTGGTGAAGATAGAGATTACCGAGGCCCCGACGGAGCGGTTGAGGGCGAACTTCGTTTTCATGGGGTAAATGGTGATTACGAAGTACAGGCCCGTTATATTGCAGAAAAATTGTTGCCTTCGTTGACTAAGCAGGGTTTTCAGCTTGAGCGGATAGGTGTGCTTTATCGTGCAGCCTGGATGGGAAATAAAGTTGCTGATGCACTCAAAGCAAAGAATATCGCGCTGGTTCGTACCGATAATAATGCTTTGATAAAACGCGGTTCCCGTCTTGCACGCTTTATTGAGTCTTGTAGCCAATGGATTACAGGCGGATGGAAAGAAGCCACTCCCCCTTTTAATCAGCTCTTGGCTCAGGCCCTTTCTATAGTTTACGGGCGTCGCGTAAGCCAGAATGAAGAGCTTGCTTTGACAATTCAACTAATCACGTTTTTGCGCAGCAGTATTGAGCACGATGAATCGGCTCATCAGTGGCTTATGCGACTAAACACAGAGCTCATCTCTCAATGGAAGCTACTTTCTCAGAGCAGTTTCCAAGAATGGGATATTTGTTCAGAGTTAATTAAACGGACAGATCCCGCTCTGGGATGCGACATGGCACTGGCTGTCTTTTCCGGGAAAGTAAATGATGCTGGTCGTGTAACACTGAGTACTCTTCACAGTGCAAAGGGCCGTGAATTTGAAGTGGCCATTTTATATGGCGTAAACAAATATGATTTCCCCAATAAGCGTGATTCTGCATCAGTCAGCGCAATGCGAGAAGCCAGAAGATTGTTTTATGTTGGTGTAACTCGCCCCCGGAAAGAATTGCATTTGGTTTACGAAAAGGGAAAGCATTCTCCATGGCTAAATGAAGTCTATCATCGTAGCCTGCAAAAATAGCGGTATTTTATGAACGAGCTTTGTAAAAATGGGGATTGGTATCAATGGGGAAGTATGTATACTTACCTACAAGAGAGATAAACTTCTACATTTTATCGTTAGAAAACCTGTTTACCACTCTGTGTAAATACCTTTTCTTAAAAGTGACCGTCAAGGCAGTCACCAAACTCGATAATAAAGCAGTTCATTGCCATTCGACAGTCCCTCAACGGCATTGTCCATTTCTGTGACGCGGCTGGATTGCCATCCACACCACTTTT
>JAEWKH010000132.1 GCA_023386155.1 Pseudomonadota bacterium | reverse complement strand
ATGGCCGAGGATGGCCGGGAACTTGCCCTCGGAATCGAGCCCCGAGAGGGTGTAGGCGTCGGTGTGGCACACGCCCGTGGCCATCACCTCCACCAGCACCTCGCCGGCCTTGGGCCCCTCGAGGCGGATGGTCTCGATGCTGAGCGGCTTGCCTGCCTCCCACGCCACCGCTGCCCGCGTCTCCATGCTCGCATCCTCCTTCATGATTCGGTTCCGGACTATGTGAACCCGCGCGATGGAAGGTCAATAGAAACGACCGCCCGACCGAGGCTTTCCAGACGCGGCCTCAAGGCATATGTCATGCTCCGAACACATGAAGGAACGCCTCGTGCCCGATGTCCGCGCAACCATCATTCCCGTGACGCCCTTCCAGCAGAACTGCACGCTGCTGTGGTGCGAGAAAACGAAGAAGGCCGCCGTGGTCGATCCCGGCGGCGATCTCGACCATATCCGCCAGGCCATCGCGCAGAGCGGCGTGAGCGTGGAAAAGATCATCCTCACGCACGGCCATATCGATCATGCCGGTGGTGCGGCCGAGCTGCGCGAGGAACTCGGCGTTCCCGTCGAAGGCCCGCACGAGGCGGATCGCTTCCTGCTGGAGCGGCTTGCGGAGCAGGGTCAGGCCTATGGGTTCCCGGCCCGCGCGGTCACGCCGGATCGCTGGCTGAAAGAGGGCGATACGGTCACCATCGGCGATCTTTCCCTCGACGTGCTGCATTGCCCCGGCCACTCGCCAGGCAGCGTCGTGCTCGTGTCGCCGACCCAGCGCTTCGCCCTCGTGGGCGACGTGCTGTTCCAAGGCTCCGTCGGTCGTGTCGATCTTCCCGGCGGAGACGGCAAGGCGCTGATCGCCTCGATCAAGGACAAGCTGCTGCCGCTCGGCGACGACATCGCCTTCATCTGCGGCCACGGTCCCATGAGCACCATCGGCCAGGAGCGGCAGACGAATCCGTTCCTTCAGGGCGAGGGGCTGCTTTGAAATAGCAAACCAGCTGTGTCATCCCCGGCGAGCGAAGCGAGGAAAGGGGATCCACGATCAGGCGTTGCCTATGGATTCCCTTCCCCTCCGCTGACGCTCCGGCCGGGAATGACATGGACAGGCTGAAAACAAAACGGCCCGGGATCGCTCCCGGGCCGCTCTCATTTGCCCCTACGGCTTGTCGCTTATTCCGCGGCCTGGATCATCACGGCGCCCTTGAGTCCCATGCGATCCGCCACGCCGAGGCCGTAGGCCTTGTCGGCGAGATAGAAGTGCACGATCTGGCGCTTCACGATCTCCTGCGGCACGCCCTGCATCGCTTCCGCGATGTTGTCCATGAGCCGGCTCTGCTCGTCCGGCGCCATGAGGCGGAACAGGTCGCCCGGCTGCTTGTAGTCGTCGTTGCCGGCGCGGTGATCGTAGCGGTCCGCATCGCCCGAGATCTTCAGCGGCGGCTCCGCGGCGCGCTGCGTCTGCACCGGGCCGTTGAAGGAGTTAGGCTCGTAATAGGCATTGCCGCGGTTGGGCAGGTCGAACAGCATCGAGCCGTCCGCATGGTAGTGATGAACCGGGCAGCGCGGACGGTTCACCGGCAGCGCCTCGTAATGCGTGCCGACGCGGTAGCGGTGCGCATCCGCATAGGCGAAGATGCGGCCCTGCAGCATCTTGTCGGGCGAGAAGCCGATGCCGGGCACGATGTTCGACGGCGAGAACGAGGATTGCTCGACTTCGGCGAAGTAATGCTGGGCATTCCGGTTGAGCTCGAGGATGCCGACCTCGATCAGCGGATACTCGGCATGCGGCCACACCTTGGTGACGTCGAACGGGTTGTAGGAGGTCTTCTCCGCATCCGTCTCGGGCATGATCTGGACGCAGAACTTCCAACGCGGGAAGTCGCCGCCTTCGATGGCCTCGTAGAGATCGCGCTGGGCGCTCTCGCGATCCTTGGCCACCACGGCCTCGGCCTCGCGGTTCGTCCACGTCTTGATGCCCTGCATGGACTTGAAGTGGAACTTCACCCAGAAGCGCTCATTCGCCTCGTTGATGAACGAGTAGGTGTGCGAGCCGAAGCCGTGCATGAAGCGGTAGCCCTGGGGCAGGCCGCGGTCCGAGAACAGGATGGTGACCTGGTGCAGGGATTCGGGGCTGAGCGACCAGAAATCCCACATGGCGGTCGTCGAGCGCAGGTTCGTCGCAGGATGACGCTTCTGCGTCCGGATGAAGTCGGGGAACTTGACCGGATCGCGCACGAAGAACACCGGCGTGTTGTTGCCGACGATGTCCCAGTTGCCCTCTTCGGTGTAGAACTTCAGCGCGAAGCCGCGCACGTCGCGTTCCGCATCGGCCGCGCCGCGCTCGCCCGCGACGGTGGAGAAGCGCAGGAAGGCTTCGGTCTGCTTCCCGATTTCCGAGAAGACTTTCGCCTTGGAGTATTTCGTGATGTCGTTGGTGATCGTCAGGGTGCCATAGGCGGCGGAGCCCTTGGCATGGACCACGCGCTCCGGAATGCGCTCGCGATTCTGGTGCGCGAGCTTCTCGATCAGCTGGTAGTCCTGAAGCAGCAGCGGGCCGCGGGCTCCGGCCGAAAGGCTGTTCTGGTTGTCGGCAATCGGCGCGCCGGCCGTCGTGGTCATGGTCGTTGTTTTCGTCATGGTCGTCCCCATTGAGCGCCGCGCAAGATGCCGATGAGGGGCGATAAGGTCCAATTGGATTGATTGCAAAGCACGATAAGAATAACTTATCGTATGGTCACCCTCCGTCAGTTACGTTACTTCGAAACCCTTGCCCGGACGAGGCATTTCGGCATGGCGGCCGATCAATGCGCGGTCACGCAGCCGGCTCTCTCCATGCAGATCAAGGAGCTGGAACGGGAGCTCGGCGTGGAACTCGTCGAGCGCCGGGGCAACACCATCGCGGTCACCGACGCGGGGCGGGAGATCGCCGCCCGGGCCGAGTCGATTCTGAACCAGGTGCGTGAGCTCTCCGACTATGCCCGCCAGCACCAGGGCGTTCTCACCGGTCCGCTGCGCCTCGGGATCATCCCGTCGGTCGCGCCCTACCTGCTGCCGGCGATCCTGTCCGAGATGGCGAAGCAATATCCGTCCCTCGATCTCCAGATCCGGGAGACGCAGACCGGAGCGCTGGTCGAGGAGCTGGTCCGGGGCGACCTCGACGCCGCCCTCCTGGCGCTGCCGATCCAGCAGCCCCAGGTGGAAACCATGGCACTGTTCGACGACCGCTTCCTCATTGCGGTTCAGAGCCAGGCGGCCCAGAGCTGGGCCAGCGGCGATCTGCGCACCCGCATCGGGCAGGAGCGGCTGCTCCTTCTGGAAGAAGGCCACTGCCTCAGGGATCAGGCCCTGCAGTTCTGCCACATCGCCAACATGCAGGCCCGGAAGGCGCTGGGTGCCGCGTCGCTCACCACCATCATGCAGATGGTGGCGGCCGGGCACGGCATCACCCTGCTCCCCGAACTCTGCGCCCAGGCGGAGGTTGACCGGCAGCGGGTCGCGCTTATCGAATTTCCCGAGGATGCGCCCATGCGCACGGTCGGGCTGGCCTGGCGACGCACGTCGACCCGGAAGAGCGATTTCATGGCCCTGGGCCATCTGATCCAATCGCTCAAGCGGACCGATCGGGACGAGGGAGAACCGGCTGCTCCCGATGCTGCGGAAGGGGCTGAGACCCGCTCAGCCCCGTCCTGATCAGCAGCCGGTGAGCTTCACCCGCTCCACCTCGAGGCCGAAGAGGGGGCGCAGGCGGGTTCCGACAACGTTGCCGGCGAAGGCCGCGACGAGCCAGACCCAGCCGTGCAGGCTGCCCGACGCGATGCCCGAGAAATAGGCCCCGATGTTGCAGCCATAGGCGAGCCGTGCGCCGTAGCCGAGAAACAGGCCGCCGACGACGGCCGCGACGGCGGAGCGCATCGGGACCTTCCAGACGGGGGCGAAGCGGCCGGCCAGGGAGGCGGCGAGAAGCGCCCCGAGGATGATGCCGAAATCCATCACCGTCGTGATGTCGTTGAAGATGCTGCCGTTGAGGGCCGCCTGGTTGGCAGGGCTCGACCAATAGGGCCAGCTCGCCACGTCGAACCCGATGGCGGCTGCGATCTTCGAGCCCCAGAGGGCGAAGGCCGAGGTCACGCCCCAGGGACGGCCGGCGAGATAAAGGGTCACGAAGTTCAGCAGGGCCAGGGCGATCGCGCCGGCCACCAGCGGCCACGGCCCGCGTAGGAAGCGCGACAGGCCTTGGCGCGGAGACGGATCGGCCGTGATGAGGCGGCCGTGCCGGCGCTTCTCGAACACGATTGTCGCGGCCGCGATGAGGGCGAAGACGACGAGCTGGACGGCCAGCGCCGTCCAGGGTCCCCAGCTCTTGATGATCGAGATCGCCGGAAGGCTCGGGAGCGCGACCCACCAG
The DNA here is from genome assembly GCA_023386155.1 of Pseudomonadota bacterium. Classification (GTDB taxonomy): domain Bacteria; phylum Pseudomonadota; class Alphaproteobacteria; order Rhizobiales; family Beijerinckiaceae; genus Microvirga. The sequence goes on along the minus strand of JAEWKH010000132.1, from coordinate 45,793 downwards.
TGCAGATGCGCCGCCCCGATGGCGGAGCCCGCAATGAAGGCGGCGAGCGTGATCAGCATGCGGGTGGAGCCGCCGCCGACCGTATAGAGCGTGCCCGAGGCGCAGCCGCCGCCCATCTGCATGCCGATGCCGAACAGGAAGGCGCCGAAGACGACCCCGATTCCTGCGGGCGACACGTTGCCGGCGACCGGCTGGCCGAAGAGGGACCCGGAGGCCAGGACGGGGAAGAACAGAATGGACGCGATGGCCAGCATCACCATCTGCGCCCTCAGGCCCTCGCCGCGCCGATCCGCGATGAAGACGCGCCAGGCCGAGGTGAAGCCGAAGGCCGCGTGATAGAGCACGAGCCCCAGCGCCGCGCCGAGCACGTAGAGCGCGGCCTGGCGCGGGTTGATGATGGCGCCCAGCAGCGCCGCGCCGCCGAGAATGCCGGCGGCTGCGGCCAGGGAGGCCGGGGCGTTGATGGTCAGGCTTGCACGGTTTCCGGCGGAAAGAGGCGAAGCCACGGCAGAGCTGGACATGATCGCTCCTGAGCTTTCGTGGACATGATCGTGAGCTGCCAGGAACTGGAATCCTCGCGAACCAGACAATGTGGTTCGTTATAAAGAACGTCAAGGATTGTATTTAAATTTTTAATTACATAATATCGGCGTTAATATCGGCCGTGATCCCTCACGTCGATTGGCTTACAACGGTTCTCTCATCTGCCGATCACCCTTCCAGCAGCAGTCAGGTGCCATGATCATCCAGCCCGACCTTCCCGCCGCCATCGGCCACACGCCTCTGATCAAGCTTCGACGCGCCTCCGAGCTGACGGGCTGCACCATTCTCGGCAAGGCCGAGTTCATGAACCCCGGCCAGTCGGTGAAGGACAGGGCCGCCCTTTTCATCATCCAGGACGCGATCAAGCGCGGCCTTCTGCGCCCGGGCGGCGTGATCGTCGAAGGCACGGCGGGCAACACCGGCATCGGCCTGGCGCTGGTTGCCAACGCGCTCGGCTTCCGCACGGTGATCGTGATCCCGGACACCCAGAGCCAGGAGAAGAAGGACATGCTGCGGCTCGCCGGCGCCGAGCTCGTCGAGGTTCCGGCCGTTCCTTACGCCAATCCCAACAACTACGTGAAGGTCTCGGGCCGGCTGGCGGAGCGCCTCGCGGCGTCCGAGCCGAACGGGGCGATCTGGGCCAACCAGTTCGACAACGTGGCGAACCGTCAGGCGCACGTCGAGACGACGGGACCGGAGATCTGGGAGCAGACGGATGGCGGGGTCGACGGGTTCATCTGCGCGGTCGGCACGGGCGGCACGCTGGCGGGTGTCGGCATGGCGCTGAAGGAGCGCAACCCGAAGGTCGCCATCGGGCTTGCCGACCCGATGGGCGCGGCGCTCTACAGCTACTACACGACCGGCGAGCTGAAGGCTGCGGGCTCGTCGATCACGGAGGGGATCGGGCAGGGCCGGATCACCAGAAACCTGGAAGGGTTCGTGCCCGATGCCGCGTTCCAGATCCCGGACGAGGAGGCGGTGCCGCTGATCTTCGACCTGCTCGAGCATGAGGGGCTGTGCCTGGGCGGCTCGTCCGGCATCAACGTCGCGGGTGCGATCCGGCTCGCCCGGCAGCTCGGGCCGGGGCACACCATCGTGACCGTCCTGTGCGATTACGGCACGCGCTACCAGTCCAAGCTCTTCAACCCGGACTTCCTGCGCTCGAAGAACCTGCCCGTGCCAGAATGGCTCGAAAGAAAGAGCACGATCGATCCCGGACTTGTGTAGCGGACAACACGACGTGCAGGCGCCGCGCTCGACGGGTTCGAGCGCGGCGTTCTCGCGAATCAGGCTGCCGACGAGGTGGGCGTTTCCGAACCCGTCGAGGCCGATGAGCTCGAGGAGGCCGAAGAGCTGCTGCTGCTGCTGTCCTCGGGGCGCTGCGGCTGCGGGCGGCTGAGATTGGCCGGCGAGCGGCCGGCGGTGGCCTGCGGCGACGCGTTCGGCTTCGCATTGACGGTGTGGAGGTCGGACTGGATGCTCTCGATCAGGTCGACCAGCCACGTCTCTCCGCTCTGAATGCGCTCGCGGAGCGCCGACTTGGCGATGTCGAGTTTGGCCGAGATCTCCATCGTGGTGCGCGACGGCAGGTCGCTGAAATCCCGTTCGATGGCAGCAAGCTCGCGCACGAGCTCGTCACGCAGCGCGCGCTGCTCGTCGGCCATGATCAGCGGCGAGTTCAGCATGCCGCGCAGGGCAGCCCATCGCAGGCCGAGAGCGCTTACCGATTGCGTTCCGTCGAGTCCGGACAGGTTCTGGGATTCGGCCACTGGCATTTCCTTTTCGCGAGCTTTGAGAATCGGGACGTCGCAGGAAGGAGCATGGTTGTGGCGTCAATCGGGCAGCAGCCTGCAAAAGTGCCGCCCGATCTCATGCTATTTCGAGTATGGTTATCGAATTCAGCGGATAAAGAAATAGAGTGTCAGCGCTGCTCCGACCGCGATGACCAGCCAGCGGATGACGCTAGCCGGCAGCCGGCGTCCGAAGACGACCCCGAGATAGCCGCCGATCACGGAGGCCGCGCCGACGATGATGGTTTCGGGCCAGCTCACGAGACCGGCTGCGATGAACAGCACGACGGCGACGAGCTGAATCAGAGTCGAGCACAGATGCTTGGCGGAATTGATCAGGTGAAAGTCGTCGCCTTCGGTGATCGCGAGCGCCGCCAGCATGACGATGCCCATGCCCGCCCCGAAGAATCCGCCATAGATCGCAACGCCCGTCTGGAACGCGAGGCCTCCGGCCCACGCCTTCGTCGACGGGTGATGCCCTTCAGCCCTGCCGATGGCGCGGGCGAGGGCCACGATCTTGGGGCTCGCGGCAAAGAGCACGGTGGCGAACAGCAGGAGCCACGGCACGAGCAGCCGGAAGGCGTCGTTGTTGGTGACGGTGAGGATGTAGGCGCCGATCACGCCGCCGACGAGGCTCACGATTCCCAGGGCCGCAAAGCGCCTGGCATTGGCGAGAAGCTCCTTGCGGTAGGCCCAGGCGCTCGACAGGTTGGCGGGCGTCACCGCCACGGCGCTCGTGGCATTGGCGACGACGGGCGGGAGGCCTGAGGCTACGAGGGCCGAGAAGGTGAAGAAGGTGCCGCCGCCCGCAATCGCGTTGACGAGGCCGGCCGCAAGGCCCGAGGCGGCGAGAAGCGCCGCAGTGGATAGTTCCATGATTCTCTATCTGATGGGGAATACGAGACGGAAGGGTCGATGCGCCCGGCCATAGCATGGCACGCGCGCTTGAGCCCATTAGGCCATCGTCTAGAGCATCGGGCGTGAAAAGTGGAGCGGCTTTTCTCCGCGCGATCAGCCTGGCGAGATCAGCTTGTAGAACACGGTCGTGTCGCAGAAGCCGCCCTTCGGCCACAGGGCATAGTTTGGGATCACGCCGGACCTGGTCCAGCCGACGCGTTCGTAGAGACGCTCGGCATCGCTTCCCGTGACCGTGTCGAGCACGAGGACGGTTTTTCCGGCCCTGCGGGCGGCTTCCTCGGCGGCCCGCATCAGGGCTGCGCCGATGCCGCGCTTCCGGGCGTCGCGATGGACCAGCATCTTGGCGATGTCAGCCCGATGCGGCTGGTTCTCCGGCTGCTTGAGCACGATCTGCACGGTGCCCAGGATCCGTCCGCTCGAGTCATCCTGGGCGACGAGCAGGATGCGCTCGCCGGCCGCGACCCCGTCGGCAACACCCTGCCAGAAGGTATCGGCCCTCTCCCGGGTCAGGGGCAACATGAAGCTGACCGAGGCGCCGCCCTCGACGCAGTCGATCAGCACGGCCGACAGGGCGCCGACCTGCTCACTGGATTCCTGGGGCGAGAGATGGCGGATGGTGATCGACTCGGTCATGGGATCCTCAACGCTGGGCACCGGACCCGGCGCGCGCGTCGGTGGCGAGAGCCACCACGTAGCGGGCGGGCCGTTCGGCGAGATTGCGGAAAACGGTCGGCTGATCGAGGCGCATCGAGAGGCAGTCACCGGTGGCCAGACGATAGGTCTCGTCACCCAGGGTCAGGTCGATCTCGCCCTCGACGATCCAGATCTGCTGATGGACCGCCGAGGCGCGATGGCCCGTGTCGTAGGCCACGCGCGCGCCGGGCGGGAGAACCACCTCGACGAGCTCGATGGGGGACGGAAATCCGGGAGCCGAGAGGTTGCGGCGCATGTAGCCGCTGTCCGGATCGCGCCAGACACGCTGATCGGCGCGGCGAGCGAGCGGAGAGGCGCCTTGGCTGTCCTTTTCGGCGAAGAGTGACGCAAGCGTCACGCCCAGTCCCGCGGCCAGCCTGTCGAGCACCGCCGCCGTCGGGCTGCTCTCGCCCCGTTCGATCAGCGAGATCATGGAGCGGCTCACGCCCGTGCGCTCCGCCAGGCCCTCGAGCGTCAGACCGCTCTCGGCCCTCAGGTCGCGGAGCCGGGTTGCCAGGTGACGATTGATGGCCGACACGCTATCCATGAAGATAGAATATTTATCCAATATAATGGAGTCAACCGTCGGGGAGACACGCCTGCTTCCAACGGGGTGCCACAAAGAGGCTCGCCATGAAGCTTGGCAGGCCTTAAGGCTGCGGTTTGCTGTGGATCGCACCGGAAGGGTCCATTGCCCTCGGCGGAACAAAAGAAGATTTTCAGAGCATGTCGAACGTGATCCCTCTCGCTCCGCGCCTCAAGCAAGGACGCCCCCCTGCCGCCGAGGCAGAGGAGAGGGCTGCGCTCGCCGCCGACCTGATCGAGCTGATCGAGCGTGTGAGGGAACTGACCGAGCACGTGGCCGGCCTGCCGGGACCGGCCCTGCAGATCCAGCAGACGGCCCAGCAGCTGCTCGATGCCGGCACCGCCCTCGAGCGCGCCGTCGATTCCCTCACCGAAGGCGGCGAGTGGGTGCCGTTTTAGAGCATTTTTCGGCGAAGTGGATCCGGTTCGCCGTCAAAAATGCGGCATACCAAAGAATAGAGATGATTCCACGTCAGTGGAAACTGCTCTAAAAAACTTTGCGATGGCCCCCCGCGGTCACTTCAGCGCTTCCATCCGTTCCCCCGCCTGAGCGATGCCCATGGCGCGTGCCTGCGCGTAGAATTCCCGTGCCTTCGCGGCATCGCCCCGGATCCCCAGGACACCCATCCGCGACAGAACGTTCGGATCGAAGGTCTCGGCCAGCAGGAACGCCGCGCGCGCATTGCCGGTGCCCAGAGCCCGTTCGAGAAGAAGGCGGGCGCCGCTCACGTCGCCCTTGTGGAAGAGCTCCTCCGCCCGGTTCGTCAGCCGGTCGTCGGCCTTGGGCGCGTCCATCGGCGCGCTCGCCTTGGGGTCTGCCCCGGGCGGCGGCTCGACCTTCGTCGGGACCATGGTCCTCGTGCCGAGAGGCAACGGCTGAACCCCGTCCGGCAGGGCTGCGATCACGACGGGAGCGGGTTCCTTCGGCAGTGCGGAGGTCGCCTCCGGCGATGCCCTTCCAGGAGCCGCCACCGACGGCTTCTCCTCGGCTGCCGAGGGAGATGTCGTTGCCTGGGGAGGCGTCTCCTGCTGCGTCGCTGCCAGCGGCAGCTCCGCGCCTGCGGCCGCAAGACGGAACACCACCGGCGTGGCGCTCGGGCGATGCGGCTCCTGAAGCGCGCGCAGTTCGCCGGTGGCGTCGGCAAGCTCCTGGCTCAGCGCGTCGCTGCGCCTCCGCGCCTCCGCCAAGGCCTTCTCCAGCTCGGCCACGCGGGCCGACTCGGATGCTGCCCGCTCGTCCTTGACGGCCTGTAGGTCGCGCAGCCTCCTCTCGGCGCCGGCGAGCTGGCGCTCGGCATTGTCGCCCCGCTCGCGCTCCTGGCGCAGGCGCATGTCCAGCTCGGACGCATTGGAGGCGGCGGAAGCCCTGTCCTTGTCCCTGGTGGCCTGCAGGGCGCGGTATTCATCCTGGAGCCTTGCCAGCTCCTCCCTGGTTGCCTTGCCTTGGTCCTGTTCCCGCTGCACGGCCTGCTGCACCTCGGACTCCAGGAGTGTCTGCGCCTCCGTCTCCTTCTTCAGGTCCGCTTGAAGGGCGTTGCGTTCCTGCACGAGGCTCGCCAGGTTCCGCGAGAGCGTGCTGCTATAGGATCGCTCCTGCTCCAGGGCCTGCTGCATCTCGGCCAGATTGGCCGCGGCCGGCACAGGAGGGGCCGGGCAGGCTCCGACCGCCGTCCTGCCGGCGCTGGCGGGCTCCGACGCAGCAGCGGCATCGTCCCGAATGCCGAGACCCTGCAGGGTGTCCGCCAAGTCCGGATTCCTCAGGTGGTCGACGAGAACGATCGCGAGGGTGCCGACCTCGATGGCCGCGTTGAGGCTGCTCTCCGCCTTTTGCAGATCGCCCGTCCTGATGAATGCTTCGATGTCCGCCGCAAGCCGCCGCCTGTCCGGCGAGGTGAGGAGAAGCGGAAGGAGAGTGGACAGGTTGCCCGTTTCGGCCGCTTTGACGGTGGCGTCGTCGCTCATGGGGGCGCGGTCACCTGGCGGGTCCTGTGCGGCTGCGGGTCCGAGAAGCGCGATGCCGATCAATGTGGTGGTCAGCAATTCCGTCGTCAAAGATTTCAATCTAAAGTCATTGTGCCCAATCATGTCGGACCTCCTTCGGTGGTCGCCAAAGGCTTCGCGTGAGCCCTTGGCTTCGGTCCTGTCTTGGTTTCTTAATCTTGCCGGGTGTCCCGCCGGGCGGCCCTTTGCCGGTCGCTCTGCCAGGCGAGGAATTCCCGGAACAGAGCCTCGCGCTGCTCATCTGAAACCTCGATGCCCCTGCTCTTGATGAAGCTCTCGAAGCTTCTGCCCTGGGGCGAAGGCTTGCTGGCTTCCGCGGTGCGGTCGAGCCAGTCCTGCGCGGGTTTCACGCGTTCCCAGCCGGGAACGTCGGCCGCGAGGTTGACCTCCTTCCATTTCGGGTGCCGGCCCGGCTGCAGGAACTCGTCGAACCGGGAGAAGAACGCATCCACGAAGCGCCTGACGCGGTTGTAGCGATCGGAGTTCTGGGGCCAGTTGAACACGGCGAGCAGGCTGCCGACCGCCAGGGTCTCGACGGGCTTGTCCTGGTCGACCAGCTGCGGGTAGTCCGCATTGGCGAAGCGGGCGGGGAAATAGCTTTCCGAGATCTCTCCCTCGAACGGGATCGGGAGAAGATGGAAGCGCCCGTCGGTCTGGAATTCGGCGATGGCGCGAACCGGGCGCCCGGCTACATAGACGGCCGCCTGGATCTCTCCCGACTTGAGCTTCGCGTAGGACGAGGCCTGGTCGAAGGTGGTCATCTCGGGCTTGATGCCGAGCTTGTCGAAGATCAGCCGGGAGGTCAGGTTGGTGCCGCTGCCGGCCTTGTCGATATTGACCTTCTTGCCCTCGAGCTGCCGGATGTCGGCGATCTCACGGCTGGCGATGATATGGACCTCCTCGTTGTAGAGGCGGGTGATGAAGCGCAGGCGCCGCACCGCATCGTTCTGGAGGTTTTCCGCTTTCAGCTGCTCGCGCGCGTCCATCTGCACGATGCCGATATCGACGCCGCGCAGGAACATGATGTCGCGCAGGTTCTGCAGGGAGCCCCGGCCGATCATCGGCAGCACCCGCAGGTTCTCGCTGTCGAGTACGTTGGCGAGGTCGGCCGCGATGCGGATGTAGGTGCCGTCCGCCCCGCCGGAGATCACCCCCAGGGTGCCCGCATTGGCGCGGGTCGGGTTGAAGGCGGGCGCCGTCTGGGCCGCGGCCAAGACCGTGCCTGAAACGAGCATCGCGGCGGCAACGGCAGCGCGGCGCGAGAAGAGGCCGAACACTCTGCTGATGGAAGAGAAAGGACTGACCCGACCCGACATTCTTCATCCTCCCTGGAGGAGCCGTATGGCTGCTTGTCGATTCGTTCGTTCTGCCCTCGTCCATAATGATTGAAGAATGAACTAAGTAACGATGAAACAAAACGAATGAAAGATCATCGTATGCCCCTCGCAGGATCGGTCAATTGAGCTTTGAGGACGGAGTAATACTCAATAAGTGCTATCCAATAACCAAAAAGAGATATGTTTTATCTTTATATTCCTTGAAAAAGTTGAATTTCTCATCCGGGTTCCAGGGCCTGATCCGACCGGCGCCTCGGGGCCTCCCCGGTGTCGTCCTTCCCGTGCCCGGAAAATTGTTAGCGCCCGGCACATCCTTTAACGGTCCGTTAACCATAAGCGGTCGAAATCATGGGGAATTAAAGGAATCTGAACCCCCGTGACCATTGCCGTTCGCAACCGTCCCTCTCTTCGCTTCCGTGGCAGGTCCTTCATGGCCCTGGTCCTCGCGCCCGAAGTGCCGCTGAGGGACTGGCTCGAAGACCTCGATGCCGTTTCAGAACGTTCGCCCGGTTTCTTTACAGGGCGGCCCATCATTGCCGATGTTTCATCGTTGAAGCCTTCCAAGTCCGAGCTGAAGTTTCTCCTCGCGGCCTTCAAGATGCGCAACATCCGCATCATCGGCCTCGAGGGCGCGGCGCCCGAGAACGTCGATGCCGACATGCCGCCGCAGATCGCCGGCGGAAAGCCGACGGGCGAGATCGACGTTCCGGATGCGGCCAATGCGGCCGTGGCCGCGGCGGGATCCCCCTTCGGCGACGCGCCCGTGCCGGAGAAGTCGCTCCTCATCGAAGGCTCGGTGCGGTCCGGGCAGTCGATCCTCCACCCGGAAGGCGACGTGACGGTCCTGGGCTCCGTCGCCTCGGGATCGGAGATCGTCGCGGGCGGCTCGATCCATGTCTACGGCTCCTTGCGCGGCCGAGCCATCGCCGGCTGCACGGGCAACGGCAAGGCCCGCATCTTCTGCCGCAAGTTCGAAGCCGAATTGATTGCGATCGATGGGCTCTACAAGACCGCTGACGATCTCGGGGGCAAGTTCCTCGGTCAGCCCGTGCAAGTGAACCTGGATGGCGACTCGATCATCCTGAAAACATTGGACTGAGAGAAAGAGAGACGACAATGGCCAAAGTCTTGGTCGTAACTTCCGGCAAGGGTGGCGTTGGCAAGACAACGTCTTCGGCGGCTCTGGGCGCGGCGCTGGCGCATGGCGGCGAAAAGGTCGTCGTCATCGATTTCGATGTCGGCCTGCGCAACCTGGACCTCGTGATGGGAGCCGAGCGCCGCGTGGTGTTCGATCTCATCAACGTGGTGCAGGGCGATGCCAAGCTCAATCAGGCTCTCATCCGCGACAAGCGGCTGGAGAACCTCTCGCTGCTTCCCGCCTCGCAGACCCGCGACAAGGATGCGTTGACGGAGGAGGGCGTGGCTCGCGTTCTCGACGAGCTGCGTCAGAAATTCGACTGGATCATCTGCGACAGCCCGGCCGGCATCGAACGGGGCGCCACGATGGCCATGCGGCACGCGGATGTCGCGGTCGTCGTGACGAACCCGGAAGTGTCCTCGGTCCGTGACTCCGACCGCATCATCGGCCTCCTCGATTCCAAGACGGAACGGGCCGAGAAGGGCGAGCGCATCGAGAAGCACCTGCTGCTCACCCGCTACGATCCCGCCCGCGCCGAGCGCGGCGAGATGCTGAAGGTCGAGGACGTGCTGGAGATCCTCTCCATCCCGCTGATCGGCATCATTCCCGAGAGCGAAGAGGTGCTGCGCGCCTCGAATGTCGGCTCGCCGGTCACGCTGAACAATCCTGCCAGCGCACCGGGCCGGGCCTATTTCGACGCCGTGCGCCGGCTCAAGGGCGAAACCGTCGAACTCACCATCCCCACCGACAAGAAGGGCCTGTTCGGCAAATTGTTCGGACGGAGAGCTGCATGAACCTCTTGAGTTTCTTCAACCGGCGCACATCCGCGCCCGTCGCGCGAGAGCGCCTGCAGATCCTGCTGGCGCACGAACGCGGCATCGTCGGGGGCAAGCCCGACCTCGTCGCGCAGCTGCGGGAGGAGATCCTGGCCGTCGTCCGCCGCCACGTCATGGTGGAGCACGACAACGTCCAGGTGAAGATGAACCGCGATTCGGACATCTCGACCCTCGAGATCGAGGTCGAGATTCCCGGGCCGGCCGAAGCGCGCGCCTGAGATGCGAGTTTGCGGGGAATGAGCGGCTCCTGCCGATGCAGCAGGGGCCGCTTTACTATGGCTGGAGCATCGGACCCAAAAGTGCATTCCACTTTTTGGGTCCGATGCTCGCACGATGCACTAATTGGTCGCCCAGACGCCGATCTTCGCCTCGCGTGCCTTCTCGGCCGCAGCCTTGAGCTCCGGCGTCGCCTCGTCCGTGGGCCGTCCGCCGCCGTTGAACAGCACGACCCGGGACAGGTCCTGGCCGCCGACCTGGCACCGGTACACGTCGTTCGAGCCTGCGGGATCGCAGGCCACCTCGCGGCCGTTGAGGTACTGGGTCAGGTCCTCGGGCTTGCCGGCGCCGGGCGCCCATTCGACGCCGAACAGCCGCACCACCTCGCCGTTCAGGGACAGGGTCGCCGTGTCGATCACCTCCGGCACGCCGCGCAGCGTCGCCGCGGAGCCCGTCGAGCCCGTCACCACCGGCTCCGGCTCCCGGATCGGCCCGGGTGCGGCCGGCGCGGCCGGCGCCGCAGCGCTGGCCTGGGGAGGCTGGGCGTCATCGCCCTGGAACAGGAAGGCGCCGACGCCCAGGAGCGCGAGAACGGCGACCGCGCCGAGCGCAAGCGCCGGCCGCGCCCAGGAGCGCCTGCGCATGTCGCCGAAGACGTTCCGCTCGTGCTCGTCCAGAACAGGCGTGACCCGATCCTCGGCCTGGTCCCCGGAGCCGTAGTCGGGCGTGACGGAGGCCTTGATCGTCTCCAGGGTCTTGCGCGGCCATTCCGCCCTCGGCAGCCGCGCTCCCTGTTCATCGCGCACGGCAGCGGGCTTCTCCGGGGGACGAGGAAGCTCCGCTTCTGGCTGGGGGCCTCCGGCGTCGAGGTTCAGCCAGTCGCGCTTCGCTGCGCGCGGCCGGGCCGGCGCGCCCGTTTCATCGAGCGGGTCCGCATCGGGCTTCGCCGGCCTGAACAGCACCGGATACTTCACGCGCAGCTCGTCCAGAAGGTCGTGAAGCGTGAACTCGGCGGTCTGCCCGTCCCGCTCGATCACGCGCGGCCTGCCGTCGTGATCGATGACGGTGAGCTTCAGCGCCCCGTCCACCTCGGAGGGCCGCACGGAGGATTCGATGATCAGCTCGAGCGCGCGGCGGGCGTCGTCCGTGGGATGAATCCGGTCGAGCTCCGCGTGGATGACCTCGCGCATCCTGTCGCGCATCCGGTTCCAGTTGCGGCGTGGATCCCTCTTCGGGTCGTGGGTGAGGGAATCGTCAATCATGCGTGGCACCCTCCAGGGCAAGATTCCGCTTTCGCTCCTGACCGAGCAGCGTGCTGTGCTCCGCGACAATGACCGGCTTGTCGCCGATGAAGTGAACGATGAGCTGCAGGGCTCCGGTCCCCTGCGAGACGCGCCGCCGCTTGGGATGGGCGGCAGTGAAGTCGAACACCGCATGCACCGTGCAGACTTCGCCCGGCGGGTTGCAGGCGACGCCCATCGCGTCCTCGCGCGGGCGGTAATCGCGCTCGGGCCAGCGCCGCACGAAACGCCGCTTCTCGTTGAAGAGCCGCTGCATGGTCACCTCGCGGCCGTGAAAGAGGATGCGCGGCGCATAGAAGGCGGCCGTGGCTTCCAGGGCGACGTCGTTAGAGGCCGACCAGGATTCGAGATAGTCGATGGCAAAGTCCTTTGCCGTGTCTGCCCGGGCTTTGCGCTTCCCGGCATCGGGATCCTTCAGCGGCTGAGCCGTGACGGCAGGAGCGGACGGGGCGGCCGCGGGTGGCTGCTCGGCCTGGCGGGACGGTGAAGCGTCAGGCTCGACGGCGGGTGCCCGGGGCTGCGCCGATTGTGTCGGCGCCGGTTCGGGAGGCGGTGTCGCGGCCTGCGGCGACGGACCGGGAGGCTCCGGCTTCTGGGGCGCGGGGGCCTGCGACGGTGCCGCTGAGCCTTCGGCCGGGGGATCGACCCAGGTCCGCCCCGTCTGCGCCGCCGTCATGGGAGCCGCGGCGGTCAGCAGCGTCAGGAGGATCGTTTTCGGTATCAGCGACCGGCCGATCTGCATGCGTTTCCTTTGCCTTCTTCCTCAGAAAAGGTGACCGGGGGAAAGCAGGTAAAAGGCTTCCCGGTTCCATGATCCGCCCTGGCGGGAAGGCCCCGCCAGGGCGGATCGCAAAGGTTAGACTTCACTATGAATTGGTAATGAAAAGGGCAGTGGCTCGAAAGCCGATCTTAAAACTGGGCCACGTCGACGGAGCCGACGCCTGAGATCCCGATGGCCTGCGCCGAGGCCTTCGACAGGTCGATGACCCGGCCATGGGCATAGGGGCCGCGGTCGTTGATGCGCACGACAACCGACTTGCCGGTCTTCTTGTTCACGACGCGGACCTTGGTGCCGAAGGGCAGGGTCCGGTGGGCGGCGGTCAGATCGTTGGTGTTGAAGGTTTCGCCGCTCGCCGTCCGACGTCCGTGAAAGCCCGGTCCGTACCAGGAGGCGCGGCCGGTCTGGATGACCTTGCCGGAAGACTTGTTGGGCTCCGCATGCACGGCAGGAGACAAGAAGATCGTCGAACCAGAAATGAATAGGCTTGCGAGCGCGAGCGCCGCCTTGCGTTGATTCACAATGCATTCCCTTGCTTGTTTTCGCTGGTGTGCAAAATGAAGGCTAATGGGGCAACATTAAGACGATATAATCGGACGTTGATCGGCGGGTATAGCCTCAGTATCGGCTGACTATAACCAATTAAATTTAAGTTATTCTATATTAAACTAAATTTTAACCAAATTGAACTCGACTAAGCTCAAATAAGCTTCCGCCCGATTGCTTGGTCGGCATCGCTCTTTCACTGCTCGACATTCCGTTGCGGAAGTATCATCAGGCGAAGGGCGAGGCCGAGCGCGACCGTCAGCAGGAGGGTCACGAGAGCCGCGACGCCGGGCCATCCCCCATGGGACCAGAACACGCCGCCCAGGGTGCCGACTGCGCTGGAGCCGAGGTAGTAGCAGAACAGGTAAAGGGCCGAGGCCTGCGCCTTTCCCGTGCGGGCCCTGCTTCCCACCCAGCTGCTGGCGATGGAATGGGCCCCGAAGAACCCGAAGGTGACGGCGACGATCCCTGCCAGAATCAGCGCGAGGGGGCTCAGGAGCGTGAGCGCCACGCCGGCGAGCATGATCGCGATCATCGCCCATAGGACCCGCCTGCGGCCCAGCCGCCCGGCCAGCGCGCCGATCCAGGCCGAGCTCAGCGTCCCGATCAGATAGGCGGAAAAGATCGCCCCGATGGCGGTCTGGCTCAGGGCATAGGGCGCTTCCGTCAGGCGATAGCCGAGATAGTTGTAGATCGTCACGAACCCGCCCATGAGCAGGAAGGCTTCCGCGAACAGGGCCCGCAGGCCCGGATCCCGCAGGTGCTCGCCGAAGGAGCGCAGAAGCTCTACCGGACGGGCCGGGCGCGGGCGGAAATGGGCCGAGGCCGGCAGGCTCCACCAGGCCGCGATGGCGGAGGCCAGCCCCACGGCCCCGATCAGCCCGATGGCGAGCCGCCAGGAGCCAAGATCCGTCAGCACCCCGCTGATGATCCGCCCCGCCATGCCGCCGACCGCATTGCCGCCGATGAAGAGCCCCATGGCAAGGCCGATGGACTTCGGGTCCACTTCCTCGCTCACATAGGCCATGGCGACGGCGGGAAGGCCGCTCAGGGTGATGCCGATCAGCATGCGGGCGAGGAGCAGGCCGGTCCAGCTCGGGGCCGCTGCCGACAGAAGGGTCAGCAGCGCCGAAGCGAAGAGCGAGGCCACCATCACGGGCTTGCGTCCCAGGACTTCCGACAACGAACCGGCCACCAGCATGGCCACCGCGAGAAGGCCCGTCGAGAGCGACAGGGACAGGCTGCTGACGGCGGCGCTGACATGGAACTCCCGCGAGAATTCCGGCAGCAGGGGCTGGACGCAGTAGAGAATGGCGAAGGTTGAGAAGCCGGCGGCGAACAGGGCAAGGTTCAACCGGCGGAAGGCGGGCGTCCCGCTCACCAGACGGCTTGGCGTTTCCGATGCGCGGTCCTGCATGGCTTCCTTCCGCGGGCCTGCCGACGGTACAGGTTTCGAGGTTTCTATGCTTAAGATGCAAGTATCGAGCAGTCGACGAGCCTACCTATTCACTGGAGACATGGACTATGTGCCGTCTTTGCACTTCTCCGCGCAGGAGAACGGTATTTTATGCAGCCATATCCTCCAGACTTGAGACCCTCAGGCTCGTTGCATCGCTGCGCGAGCCTCATTTTTTGAGATCTTCATGACCTCCGCTCCCGTTGCCGGGAAGAGCACGGCTCCCGTGGTGCCTTCCAGCGCGCCGGCCTCTCCGCTGCGGGGCATCCTGTTCCTCGTCGCCTCCACGGTCGTGTTCTCCGTGGCGGATGTCATCACCAAGCAGCTCGCCTCCAGCCTGCCGCCCGCGGAAGTGGCCTGGATGCGCTATGCCACCTTCGCGCTGGTCATCATCCCGGTCGTGCTGATCAGGGGTGGCCCCGCGCTGCTGCGCTCCCGGCGTCCGGGCCTGCAGGTGGTCAGGGGATTGGGCATGGTGGGGTCCTCCATCATGTTCATCGAGAGCCTTCCCTTCCTGCCCGTGGCCGATGCGACCGCGATCTTCTTCGTCTCGCCGATCCTGATCATGGCGCTTTCGGTGCTCTTCCTGGGGGAGACGGTGGGCTGGCGGCGCTGGTCCGCGGCGGCCGTCGGCCTGATCGGCGTAATGATCGTCGTGCGCCCCGGTTCCGGGGCTTTTCAGCCGGCGGCGTTCCTGCCCATCCTTAGCGCGTCGAGCTGGGCCGTCGGCGCCGTGGTGACCCGCAAGATCACGGGCGACCATGCCCTTACGACACTCGCCTATTCGGCCTTGGTCGGGAGTATCGTGCTGAGCGTGCTCATGCCCTTCAGCTGGGTGACGCCGAACGCGACCGAGATCGCGCTTGGCCTCTGCATGGGTGTCCTGTTCGCGATCGGCCACTGGTTCGTGGTCCTGGCCTACCGGCAGGGCAATGCCTCGCTGCTCGCCCCGTTTTCCTATGTCCAGCTCATCTGGGCCGGCACCCTCGGCTATCTGGTCTTCGGATCGCTGCCGGATTCCTGGACGGTCGCCGGAGCCTGCCTGATCGCCGCGAGCGGCTTGTACACGGCCTATCGCGAGCGGGCCCGCACCCTGGAGAGGAAGTTCACGGCCTGAGGGGATCAGGTCCCCGAATGCACGACGCGCAGGCGCGGGCGTGCCGTGCGGCTGTAGAAGTTGAGCTCCACGAATTCCCCGTCCGCCGGGCCTTCGACGAGGCGGTAGCCGAACTGCTCCACCAGGGCGCGCATCTGGCCCAGATTGTCGTTGGAGATCCTGCGGGTGAATTCCGTCAGATCCTGGCTCATCAGCGCTGCGACGATGCCGATCTCGACGCCCTGGTCGAAATCGGCGCTCCGCGCCGGAAAACGAAGCCGCATACCCTCAGCGAGATGAATGTGGTTCATGGGATCCTAGTCAGTTCACGCATCACGACAGGCCGCGTTTATCGGGCACAAGATCCTACCGGTTGCTTAAAGTCCGGGCGGCGGCGCCCGCCGGACGAGAGCGTGGTTAACCTTTGGTGGAGACGCCGCGATGGATCCCGGAGGGCAGCTTTGCATTAACCCCCGGCAGGCCCTGCCGTCCCGGCGGAACGGACCCGGCACAGCCTGCCTTTCGCAAACTCGAGGGAGGCGCGTCATGAGGCTGTTGGTGGGGATCGTGCTGGCGGCGGGTCTGGCGGGACCGGTTGCCCAGGCGGCGGATGTGACGAGGGTCACCCGGTTCGAGACCGGCCGGATCGAAGCCGGCCGTGCGGTCGCCCGGCTCACCGACCAGGGGCTCGGCTATTCCGTGCTGCACGACGCGCCGGCCGGTCCGCGGGACTTCTACCGCGTGCACGTGACCTGCGCCATCGACGAGAGCTTCATGCAGACCTATTGCCCGACGCCCGCCTATGCCTCCTATTGCCCGCGCGCGCGGATCATCTGCGCGGATGGCGGCCGGAGCGTTCAGGCCCTCAGGCTGAAATACTGAGGCCGGGCCTGCCGCAGGCCTTCCCCGCACGCTGAGCCGAGGAAGGCCTTCCTGCTTTTTCGGAGGGCTGCCTTGTATTCGCCGTAAGTGGGGACTAGATGAATGCTATCGACATTTGGCCGGACAATCGGGCCGTTACGCCTTGGCCTTCCAGGCGCACGTTCAGACGCTCTTCCCAAACATCGACGAACCCGAGCGCGAGGTCGTGCGGTCGCACGCCCTTTGCTCACGTGCACATCTAGCCTAACCAAGGACATTCCCATGATTACGGGCACCGTTAAATTCTACAACGATCAAAAGGGCTTCGGCTTCATCCAGCCGGACGATGGCTCCAAGGACGTGTTCGTCCACGCCACCGCTCTCGAGCGCGCCGGCATCCGCGGCCTCCGCGAGGGCCAGAAGGTCTCCTTCGACACCGCCGAGGACCGCCGCAGCGGCAAGGTCGCCGTCAACAACATCCAGACGGCGTAACATCCCTTGAAACGGGCTCGGCATTTCATGCCGTCTCGCGAAGCCGCTCCAACGGAGCGGCTTTTTGCTTTCTCTAGAGCATCGGACCCAAAAGTGGACCCACTTTTGGGATCGAATCCGATGCTCCACTCTATAAAGAGCGCATCGTTGGGCGCGGAAAACCGGGTCCACTTTTTCGCACGATGCGCTAGAAGGAGGTTCTCATGAGCCACAAATACACCATGGGCCAGCTGGTCCATGCCGCAGCCACCCATTTCGCCGATCGCACGAGCGGGACCTACGAGGTCGTCCGCCTGATGCCGGAGAACAGCAGCGGCGAGCCGGGCTACAGGATCCGGGACACGGCAAGCGGCGCCCAGCGTGCGGTCGGAGAATCGGAAATCCGCGCCGTGAATGCGAAGCAGGCCGTTCGGAGCCATTGAGGCTTACGTTCCAGGCCGCGGCATATTAAGAACGCCCGCATTCAGCGTGGGCTCTGTTACCTTGCAAGATACGAAACCAAGCGGCGTCTACGGGACGCCACCGGTCGAACTGGCCGAGATCCCCGTCGGGGCCATTCAGTTTTCCCCCTTGATCCCCGGTTCCGGGCAATTGGAGCCGCAGGAGGAGGGGAGCCTCGGCGAGATGGTCGTGCTGGCCCCGCCGGGAACGGTGGAGCGGCGCTACACCATCGCCCTGGCCCTGAGGGCGCTCGATCCCGGCGGATCCCTGACGGTACTGGCGCCCAAGGACAAGGGCGGCTCGCGGATCGCCAAGGACCTCAAGGGTTTCGGTTGCGACGTCGCTGAAACATCCCGCCGCCATCACCGGATCTGCAGCGCCAAGCGGCCCGTTCTGCCGGAGGGCCTCGACGTGGCGCTGGCCGAGGGCAGCCCCCGCTTCGACGAAACCCTGGGCCTCTGGACCTGGCCCGGCGTGTTCAGCTGGAACCGCCTCGATCCCGGCAGCGCCCTGCTGGAGCAGAACCTGCCTCCCCTGGGCGGCCGTGGCGCCGATTTCGGCTGCGGCATCGGCATTCTCGCCCGGGCGATTCTGGCCTCGCCCAAGGTCGGGCACCTGACCCTGATCGATATCGACCGCCGCGCCGTCGGCATGGCAGGGCGCAACATCGAGGATGCGCGGGTCGAGGTCAAATGGGCCGACATCCGCAGCGGAGTCGGATTGACGGGGCTCGATTTCGTGGTGATGAACCCGCCATTCCACGATGGCGGCGCCGAGGACCAGAGCCTCGGCCAGGCCTTCATCCGCCGGGCGGCCGAGGCCCTCAGGCCCGGCGGCGTTCTCTGGCTCGTCGCCAACCGTCACCTGCCCTACGAGGCCGTGCTGAAGACCCTGTTCAAGCGGGTCACGCCGAAGGTCGAAGCGAACGGCTACAAGATTTACGAGGCCATCCGATGAGCAAGGTCCCGACGCTCCGCCTCGACCGGCTTCTCGCCAATATGGGCTACGGCTCGCGCCGCGAGGTCCAGTCCCTGGTCGACGCGGGTCTCGTCACGCTGGATGGGGCCGAGATCGAGGATGCCGACCGGCGCATCGCGGTGACCCGCGATCTTCCGGAGCGGATGCGCGTTCAGGGCAGGCCGCTCGATCCTCCCCCGGGCCTCGCGTTGATGCTGCACAAGCCGCTGGGCGTCACATGCTCGCACAAGGAGGCGGGGCCCCTGGTCTATAGCCTGTTGCCGGAGCGCTGGCGCCGGCGCGACCCGGCCATCTCGACGATCGGGCGGCTCGACAAGGAGACCTCGGGGCTGCTGCTCATGACCGATGACGGCAGCCTGCTGCACCGGATCATCTCGCCCCGGGCGAACATTCCCAAGCGCTACCACGTGACCCTCGACCGCCCCCTGCGGGGCGACGAGGCGGAGATCTTCGCGGCCGGGACGCTGATGCTCGAGAACGAGGACAAGCCCCTCCTGCCGGCGCAGATGGAGGTGATCTCCAGCAACAGCGCCTACCTGACCCTGACGGAGGGCCGCTACCACCAGGTCCGGCGCATGTTCGCCGCACTCGGCAACCACGTCACGGTCCTGCATCGCGACCGGATCGGCGGCCTGGCCCTGCCGGAGGATCTGCCGCCGGGACAGTGCCGCTTGCTCGGCGAAGCCGACCTCGCCCTCGTCCTGCCGTCCGTTCAGGGGGCGGCGTGAGCCGAACCGGCGGCCCGAGGGCGCGACGGTTACGGCGTCGCGGCGGCGATGAGCCCGGCGGTGTCGTAATATTCCTCGAAATCGACCGCCTTGCCGTTCCGGAAGCGCCAGATATCGACCTTCCTGGTATCTGCTACCTTTCCTGTTCCCTTATGGCGCCAGACGGCACGGCCGACCACGGCCACGCGATCGTCCTGGGCGATGAAGTCGTTCATGGTGTGCGAGACCATCTCCCAGTCGCGCATGAGATCCTCGAGATAGGCGCGAACGCCGGATCTGCTGCTCCGGCGGGCCGTGAAGGGCACTTCCGGCGAACCTTCGGCCAGCGAGCCGAGACTGACGTCATCCGCGATGATGTTCATCCAGCATTCGCAATCGCTGCCCTTGGCATTAACCCATTGGGCATAGGCTTCGCGGAGAATGGAAACAGGATCGTTCTGGGCTGCCATTGAACTCTCCCATGAAAGGCAAGCTTGAGCGAGTCGCCCGGTTGGAATGGTGCGGCAGGAGCTGCCAGTCGCACAATGTCTATTAAGATCCAGCGCTTTGAGCGGGTCTCGTATGCTTCTGCTCAGGTTGCCCCGAGGCCTCCGGGCGGGTTAGGTAGGGCGAGGTTTCGCCCTGGAGCGGCTTTCGCCCGGAGGGACAAAGCATTGGCCCGATCCCGCATCTCACGTCCGATCGTGCAGGCCTTGCTCGGGCTGATCTTCCTGGCTTGGCCCCCGGCCGTCGATCATGCGAATGCCGGCGCGTCCTTTCTCGTTCAGCTCGAACAGGCTCTTCTGCCGGCGGTAGCGCCCGACAGCGGGGGAGCGGACCTGGAAGCCCGTCCGGACGGGTGGAGCGATGGCGAGGACAGCCCCGACGCTCTTGCCCCTTCGATCATCGTCTGTCGTTCGACAGGGCATGGACGGGGGCAGGGAGGTGGCTTCGGTCTCCAGTGCCCGATCGGTTTCGCCCCCTTGGGAGCCCTGCGCGCGACGGGGCCTCCCGGCGCTAGGCTCGATCTCGCCTGACCGGAAGCGACACACGGATGCTTCCGGCGGATTTGCCGCGCGCCGGAAGCGGCGCCCCTCTCTTCTTCGAGAACGACATTGGACCTTGCCTTCGCCCTTGCACCCGGCCGTGGCCGGCCCTCGGCGCATCCGGTCGCTGTCCGTCTCGATCGCCAGTCAAGTTCCCATCATGGAAGCACTTCTCCCTCAAGCTCTCAAACTCCTCGGCATCATCTGGATCAACGTCATCCTGTCCGGAGACAACGCGGTCGTCATCGCGCTCGCCTGCCGAGGGCTGCCGGACGACAAGCGCCGCCTCGGCATGATCCTCGGTGCGGGTGTCGCGGTCGGCCTGCGGATCGTCTTCACGATCCTCGTCGCGGCGCTTCTCACAACGCCGTTCCTGAAAATCGTCGGCGGCCTTCTCCTGCTCTGGATCGCCGTGAAGCTTCTCAGCGGCGACGATGAAGGGGGCGGCGTGAAGGAAACCGACCGTCTCTGGCATGCGGTCTGGACGGTCGTGGTCGCCGATGCGGTTATGAGCCTGGACAACGTTCTGGCGATCGCCGCGGTAGCACAGGATTCCACGGTTTTGCTCGCCATCGGCCTCGCGATCTCCATTCCGCTGATCGTGGCCGGTGCGGCCCTCATCATGGCGCTTCTCGACCGGCTGCCTCTTCTCGTCTGGGCCGGTGCTGCCCTGCTGGGCTGGGTTGCCGGAGAGATGCTGATCTCCGATCCCTGGCTGGTCGGGCAGCTTGGCCAGGAACTCGGCCACAAGGCGGAAATCCCCACGGCCATCGTCGGAGCCGTCCTGGTCCTCGCTGTCGGTTACATCTCCCGGCAACGGGTCGAGACCGACCGGGCCTGAAGCCCTTCAGGCCAGCCCCTCCCGGACCTCACCCTCCTGCGCCGCCCGGGGCAGGGTGAGGGCCAAAGGCTGGGCAATCCTCCCATTGGGGCAGCCGCGCCTCCTGTGCCGGCAGAGGTTGCCCTCAAGTCCGTAATCGGGTAGGGAATGGATCAGGCCCACCGCCTCAAGCACCCGTAGCTCAGCTGGATAGAGCGTTGCCCTCCGAAGGCAAAGGTCACACGTTCGAATCGTGTCGGGTGCGCCATCATTTTCAATCGCTTAGCCGGATACGACAGTTCATCGAACTCGCTGCAGGGACCGTATAGGGACCTGCCGAGGAACGAAGGGTAGCTCTTTTCCGCACCAGAAAGATTCGAGGTCACAAAGCAATTCGGGTCCTATCTTTAGTAAGCGTCAGCTATTTCGGTGGTAGGCATCGACCTATCGGGCAAAAACCCAATCGCTTGCCTGCCGGAAACGGCGTCTCAGAGCGGGAGGCCAAGCGTGGTGAAACTCCTCTTCACACCGGGAATAGGTTTGCACCAAACGGACGTTATCCACCGATGGGGAGGCACCCACCCTGCACGGTCCTTCGCTACTTGCTCGAAGTGAACGGCGTGCCAATCCTCCAACATCCCGAGGATATCGTAATAAGGACCTTGGCCGTCTACGCCGGAAATCCGTTCCGTATTGTCAACCACCAGGATTCCACCAGGCTTTACCAAACGGCGCCCATGCTCCACGCAGAGGTTCCGGTCTCCTCCGTCTACCAAGAGGATATCGAAGGCCTCATCCTGGTATTCCTTGAAGGCCCGGGAATATGGCGGCTCCATGGTGCGCCAAATAACATTGGACACGCCTATCGAGCCCATGGCCGTCCTCACGGCGGCATGCCAGTCGGCATCAGTTTCAAATGAAACAAGTTGGGCGACCCGCTGGGCGAGATAGCCGGTCGAGGACCCGGATCCACACTCGATTGCGCTCACAGGCTCCCCGAGGAGCCGCTTCTCGCCAAGGAACGTATCGATGTACTCGATCGCCCCGTCTGTGATCCAAGGAAGGATACGCATAAGAGCGGGAGGGCCTAGAGGGGGCGTTGTCGGCCGCAGGGGGACGTGCATCCCTTGGGTGACCGTGGCAAAAAACTTTTCCTCTTTGCCCTGCGGGGCTCCCGCGGCCGCTTCGCTAGCGGCTGCCTTTTGAGCCTCACCCGAAGGGAATAGGCTTCTTATCTTCGTCACGCTCTCGCGAAGCTTGCTCATCAGAAGACCCTCAGGATTCCGTTGCCTTAATTGCGGACCTTATCTGACAGCCAACACCGATCCACGCAAGTCTCAGGATAGGCAACCAACCCTTAAACGGAGAGGAGTGCGAACACCAATCCGGGAAAGATCATTCAGCTAGCTGCCAGTGGGAGGGCTATGTGCTGGTGCCGAAAGAGCCGACGCGGGACATGCTCAATGCTGCCGTGGACGCAACCGGCGCAGGATCGGGCATGAGTTGGGCCAATCGTAGTCCGCAAACCCTGTTCGAGCAGGGATACAAGGGCATGATCGCAGCCGCTCCCACCCCTCCAGTAGTGAGAGCAATCATGGGTAAGAGGATGCGGTGCCTTCCGTCGCCGCAAGCGGCTCCTCAGGAAAGTGCAATGGCAACAGAGGCCAGAGTCAACGTGCCCGTGACAGGGCAGCTAGAGCCCGGGCGATGAATGCTCGATGGGCTTTCTTCGCTGAGGCCGGTGGTCTACCCTCTCACTCCCTGGAGCTTAGCCCGCAGCCTGCGCAACCGCAGCCGCATCCCTCCGCCCGAACAGCTTCTTTGCCGACAGCGCCGGGCGCTCGATGAGCCGCCAGGAGATGAAGGCCAATGCTACCGTGCCGGCCAGCGCTACGGCGTATGACAAGGCGAAGGCAGAAGGATGTCCCTCAAACGCTCCAATTGTGATGCGCTGAATGGGGAAGCCGTAGATGTAGACCCCATAGGACAGATCGCCCACGCGACGGAGATATCGATCAAGGTGGATAGTCCGTCCGAGCCACACCACCCAAAGTCCGATGAATGGTGCGGAGATCAAGAAGGCCCAACTCGGGACAGACCAAAATGCAACCATCAGCGCCGTCACGAGAAGGAGAGCCCAGCGCAGAGACTGAGAACCGAGGAGCGCCACTGCTGCGCTCGCAAAGAATGCGAGGGCGAACAGGGAAAGCCAGGCTGTGCTAAACCCGTCCAAAAGCATCAGGATTGGATAGGCAGGGGAGATTTTGAATGCCGCAGCGCAAGCAGCGCAAATGATAAGCGAGACCACGAGGGCAGTCCGGCGCCCGATGGCCACCACCACGCCAATCAGGATATAGCACAGGACCTCATAGGGAAGCGTCCACAAGGGACCGTTGACGACGGGGTCAAACGTCCCCTCGAAGACGCCAGGAAGGCCGCGCTGTCCGGGCGTGAAGAACACTGCGATGTTGCGCAGGTAAGACCAAGTGTCGGGACGGCTGATGTAGTCCCAGTAGGTCAGCGCCGAAAAATAGCCCATCGCTATGATCGTTAGGAAAACGCACGCGATCAAGGCCGGCAGGAGCCGCAAAGCACGGAATGCGAAGAAAGTCGGAAGGTCCCGGAAGAGGGCGCTTCGGGTGATCAGATACCCGCTGATTCCGAAGAATGCGCAGACCGCAGCCGCGCTGTACGTAGTGAACCAGGTCGGCCGGGGGTCCGTGCCGCCGGAAAGTACGATCTGATGGCTATGGAAGACGGTCAGCGCTGCGATCAGGCGCAGCGCGTCAAAACTCCCCTCAATACGTTTCTCGTCGCGCATTCAATCCTCCCGGGAACTCTCCGGTGGGACATCTTGCGGACGCAGTCAAGCCCAGGGCCACCTCATGACTGACGAAGAAGCTCAAGCCGAGATGGAAGCGGAAACCGAACCATAGGCCAGAGCAGATCCCCCTGCCGCAGCGCAAGCCGCGCTGGAGAGCGTCAACCCCGGAACGAGAAATGCTTATGGGCGAAGTAGCTGGAAAAGATGGGGCTTGCTACGCCGATCGCATGTGCAAGTGTGTCGGCATGCCAGTCGAAAGCGATGGCTGGAAAGAACCAGCGCGCAAGAGCGACGCTGACGAGCCAGACCTGAGCCAGGGCAACAAGATTGACCAGTGTAAACCGCAGGTATTGCCCGTGCACAGGGCCGGTCGCATTGTGAAAAACGAATTGCTTGTTAAGCACGAAGGCGGTCGTCAGCGCGACCGGAAAGGCAAGCACGATCGCCGTTTCGAAACTGGTAAGCTGATTGAATGCGATCCGCGCCAGAATGTTGACGCTTGCCGCCACTCCGCCGATTGCGGAGAAAACAAGAAACCTGCGCACTTAACCGCTCTTTCGTGAAACGACTCTGCCAGGCGGCGAGTGGAATGCGGCGTCGGGCGCAAGGTGCTTCGGGGAGTCGGGGTTCAGGTCGACAGCAAACTTTCGCCCTGCGGAAATGTTGTTGATGAATTCGCCATACCCGCACGCCAGATCCAGGATGGCGACATCTGGCGGCACCAGCTTTAAGAAGAATACCTCAGAGAGGGTCTTCCAGATGTCCTTCCGTTTGCTGATGCCCGCATTGCTGAAACGGTTTTGGTGCATGGTTGACAGGTTCGACATGCATTTATCCTGCGGCGCGATTCAAGACCGATCGCGCCATCCTGTCACCGAGGCGGATGCTTTCCGCTATGCCGCGATCTTCGGGGTAGTAGAAGCTGGTGTCCGCAATCTGCAGTCCTTCGATGGCAGTTTGCACGGGCGGAATTTGCGCCTGAAATCCGGGCGGGCAGATCGGTTGTGCGTGTTTCAACCGACCGACGTAGGACGTCACGAGATCGTCCTCGCGGATATCGGGGTTGATCCGTCCGACACAGGCAAGAGCTTCCCGAACGAACACGTCGTCGGAACGCGCCCATAACGGGTTCGTGACTGGCATGTAATAGGGCACGTACACGACCGTGTGGCCGGTCCCTGTCGGTCGGAGATTCGAGAACTCGATGATGCCCGGAATCGGCATGTCGGCGTCGACCACATTCACCCAGAAATGGGGCGTCACCGAGCGCTTCAGCTTGAGAACGATGCATGTGACGCCGATATTCTCGATGCTTTCGTAAGCAGTTCGAGAAGCTTCTGGTAGATCTGGCGCGAGAGTGCTCACGTGTGGAGTGGGGACCGTTGAAATCACCGCTTCGGCTTCATGCCGTCCACGATTTGTCTCGACGCCGGTTACGCGTCCGCCCTCCGTCAGGATTCGCCGGCCGGGCTCGTTCAGGCGGATGGTCCCGCCGCGTTTTCCGATTGCATCGGTGAGCGCCTTTACGAGCGTCTCCGAGCCACCCTCGATGTAGCCCAGTTCCTCCTGCATCAAGGATCGCCGGGAGCGCCCGAGGCGACGGATCCGGGTCCAGATCCAGGAGGCCGAGACGTTATCGGCGTATTCGTAGAACTTAAGGTCGAACAGAGGCTTCCAGAGCTTTTGATAGACGCTCCGGCCGCACCAGCGTTCGATCCAGTCCTTCGCCGACACATGTTCCAGGGCCGGCCAGGCATTTCGCCTGGTGGAGATGAACATCAACAGCCCGTAGCGAATTTTTTCGGCGAGGGTCAGGTGCGGGAACCGTAGCAGCGATACGGGGTCCCCCCAGGAGTGGAGGGCGCCTTCGGTGAAATATCCCATCGAGGTCGGACGCCATCGCATCCGGTCCCCGATCCCAAGCTCCTGCATTAGGTCGAAGGTCGGCTGATCCGCCTTGCACACGAAATGGTAGTAGCGCTCGATCGACAGACCGCCGAGATCGAAATGGGCCGCCATGCCGCCGGGTTCGGGCGCAGCCTCGAGGACCGTAACCTCGTGGCCGAGCGTGAGTGCCCGGTAGGCGGCAGCGAGCCCCATAACGCCCGCGCCCAGAACGACGATGCGCGCCATGTCTCAGAACTCCAGAACGATTGATGAGTAGCGAGGATCCTGGAAGGTCTCTTCCATGGCTTCGCGCAGCGGGGTCGACCGCACGCCAAAAATCTGCGGCCAGTCGATGACTTCGAAGACGTCGGGCGTCACCAGCGCTTGAAGTTGCGTGGTCGTGAAGGGCGGGTCCTTGTCGAACATTCCGTAGGCCTTCAGCATCAGCCAGAAGGCCGAGTAGGGCACGTTGAGGATCGGCGCCTTCGCGCGGCTGGCGTCCCGGACGAGGCGGATGAGGTCGATATAATCGATCCGCTCCTGTCCGCTGATGTTGTATTGCGCTCCTGATGTCTTGCGATCGAGGCAAGCCATGATGATCTCGCAGAAGTCGCCGACGTAGAGCGGCTGGCGAAGATACCGGCCATTCCCCGGGACCGGAAAAACCGGCGCCTTTTGCATGAAACGCGCGAGCCAACCCAGGTGCTTGCGGTCGAACCAGCCGAACATCAGGGTCGGACGCAGCACGAGGCAAGGATTTCCGGACGCGCGGACCAAGGCCTCCTGCGCCTTCTTGCTTTCCGTGTACCAATCCACCGCAGCCGAGTTCACAACCGACGACGAGATGTGAAGGACGTGACAGCCGCCCCTTCGGGAGACCGCTTCCAGGAGGCGCTCGGTTGCAAGCAGATTGTTGCGCGTGAACTCCTGCTCGACAAGACCGCCGATTTGCGCGTGTCCGACGATAACCGACTCGACCCCGTCGAGGGCTGCCGTCCAGACGCCAGGCTCGGCGAGATCAGCCTCGACGACAGTGATGTCCGGGTGCAGTTCTCGCAGCACCTTTGTGTTCGCGCGATGTTTGTCGAAAGCGACGATGTCGTATCCGCCCCGACGTTTCAGACGGGCGATCAGATTCTGGCCCAACAGGCCAGCAGCCCCGGTGATGGCGATTCTCATGGTCCGGCGATCTCAAAGGGAGCTGCGATGAAAGAGGGGCGCGGGAATATTGCGCACGCCCAGCATCACCCATCGCCAGAACCAGGGGGTGTAGAGGATCGATCGCCGCTTCTGGATCGCTCCGACGATGTCGGCGGCCACCTGATCGGGATTGGCCCAGAGCGGCCCTCCCTGCGGAAGATGAGCCGTCATCCTGGTCGCCACGAAGCCGGGACGGATGTCGAGAACCTGGACCCTGGCGGCGAAGAGTCTATGCTGTAGGCCTTCAAGATACCGCTGCAGGCCGCCCTTTGCGGCCCCGTAGAGATAATTGCTCTTCCGCCCGCGATCTCCCGCCACCGACGAGATCACCGCAAGCGTTCCGGCCTTTTGCTCTTCGAACCTACGGGCGAGCTCGCCGCAGAGGAGGGCAGGGCTCAGAAAGTTGAGAACAAGCCCCTGCTCGGCCTTGGCAGGATCCCTTTCGACTGACTTCTGATCAGGGAGGCTACCATAGGCGACCAAAGCCACATCCAAGCCGCCGAACCTCTCCCAGGATGCTTCGGCGAGCGCAGGCAGCTGCGCGGTGACGGCGAAATCCGCTTCCTCCGTCGCCACCTCGGCGGCGCCTCTGACCCTCAGGTCCGCGGCTGCCGCCGCCAGACCCTCTTTGCTGCGACCGACGAGGAGAATGCGCGCCCCCGTTTCGGCGTAGCGGCGCGCGACAGCCGAGGCGATTCCCGACGTCGCGCCAAAGACGACCAGTCGGACAGCGTGGGACAACGGCTGTTTCATGACAGGGCTTCGCTTGAGGTTAGGCCGACCCGGCGCGCAAACGCCGATGAGAGTTTTGGGTCGATCATGGTTCTGAAGAACTCGAGGTTGGGATAGCCGAGCCGAAAACTGTCCTGGGTCATCACGCTGTCTTTCGCGGGGTAGATCCGCCCATAAGCTGCAACGGCCAATTCTTCAAGTTTTCGCAGGAGTTCCTGCGTCCGTGGGCCCTTGTCCGGGAAATCGAGCGCAAGGGTGGTGCCTGACTGGGGGAAGGAGAGAAGTCCGGGAGAGGGCAGGTCCCCAAAGTTTTTCAGGACCGCGAGCATCGACCCCTGCCCGGATCTGGCCACCAGTTGGAGCATGTCGGCTATGGCGTGACGGGCCTGCCCGTGGGGTACCACGCACTGAAACTGATAGAAACCCTTGCGCCCATAGAGTCTGTTCCACGAGCCGATGGCATCCAGAGGGTAGAGAACCGGTTCGTAGCGACCAACCCGGCGAGCCCTGCCGGTCCGTCCAAGTTTGCGCCAGTAGAGGGCATTGAAGGCCCGGACGGAGAGGTTGTTGGCGGCCGAGAAGGGAGGGGTGACCGGAAGGACGATCCTCGGCTCGCGCCCGGGGGGTGCGACACCGTGCCCCGGAGAGTGGCGGGCTCTGGTGTAGACCCCGCGGCCGAGAGCGTCGCCGGATGCCAGACAATCCACCCATGCTGCGGTGTATTCCCAGCTCTGCTCCGATGCCTGAGCGAGCTCGAAGAAGTCCGAAAGCGATTCGAAGCGGATGTCCTCCACTTCCATGGCAAGTCCATCGACCCGGCGAAGCTGAAGCGTCGCACTCAGGATGATCCCTGTCAGACCCAGGCCACCTATGGTGGCCGCAAACAGTTCCTGGCTCCGGTCGGGCGAGCAGACGATGCGGGATCCATCACTTCGCGCGAGTTCCAGCGCGAGGACATGGCGACCGAATGTTCCGAACTGGTGATGGTTCTTCCCATGCACGTCATTGGCGATGGCGCCGCCAACCGTCACGAACCGCGTCCCCGGCGTGACTGGCAGGAACCAGCCGCTTCCGTCGGCTTCCGGCCGGCAGAGGACGGCCAGAATATCGGCCAGGCGAACTCCCGCCTCACATTGCAGCACACCGGTCTGGCGATCGAAGGCGAGAAAACGGTCAAGCGACCGGCAATCGATCAGGCTTCCGCCCGGATTGAGGGCGATATCGCCGTAGGAGCGTCCACACCCGTAGGGCAGTGTATGAGGTTGGGTTTGCGCAAGCTCCTGCGCAGCCGCGTCTCGATCATCCGGACGCGTCAGGAGGTGCGTGGCCACGACTCTTCGCCCCCAGGAAAGATAATCCCGACGCGTCACAGTCGTCACCACGCCGCCAGCAGGATCACACCGGCGATCGCACCGAGTGCAAGGGAGAACCTGTCCCTGAGGGCAAATACAACAGGGTCTTCGTTCATGTGGCCATGGACGGTCAAATGCCAGACCCGCAGCGTCCAGATCAGGATGATCGGCATCATCCCCCAGAGCAGGCCGGGATTGGTGTAGACGCCGAGCGGGTAATGCTCGTTGATGAGATAGCTTGTAAAGACCATGACGGCGCCGAATCCAGCGGCGACGCCCGTCGACAGCAACAGCGGCAGATCCTTGGATGTATATCCGCGAGAAGCTACGCCCGTGCCGCCGGTGCGCAACACGCGCTCGAGTTCCGCGTATCGCTTTACGACGGCGAGACCCAGGAAAAACAACATCGAAAAGGTCAGAAGCCACGGTGATGCCTTCACCGGTCCGAGCGACGCTCCCGCAATGACCCGTAGAGTGAAAAGACCGGCCAGAATGAAAACGTCAATGATCGCCTGCTTTTTGAGAAAGACGCTGTAGGCCAGCGTCACGACCAGATAGGTCCCAAGCACTGCAACGCCGGCCATCCATGGGAGCAGGAGACTTGCCAAGAAGGCAAGGCAGAGAAGTGTGGCCGCGGCAATACACCCATCCCGCACCGGAATGGCGCCGGATGCAAACGGGCGGGAACGCTTGACCGGATGCTGCCTGTCCGCCGCCAGGTCGATCATGTCGTTGATGAGGTAAGTTGCCGAGGCGACCATTCCCATCAGCACGAACAGGAGAGCGGCCTGACCGGCGATGGCCGGAGATGCGATCTCGAAGCTCAAAACGGGAGCCACAAAGATGAGAGCATTCTTGACCCAGTGTTGAATGCGCAATGCTTTCAGCCAGACCCGCAGCCCGGCGCGCGGCACCGGGAACAGCATCTCCACCGCGTCCTTGTCGGACAGTCCGGCTTTCAGTCGCTCGACCGGTCCGACCAGGATGACGCGCTCCGCCTGCGCGAAGATCTGCTGATCGACCTCGCCATCGCCGGCGTAACTGAAACGATCGCCGAATTCCTGCCGGATGGCCTGCGCCTTTATGGCGCCGCTGAGATTCGTCGTCCCGTCCGAGCCGCGGACAACGTCGAAGATTCCGAGATGCGCCGCCACCGCGTCGGCCACTGCTTGATCCGCGGCCGTAAACAGCCCGATGCGACGCCCCGATCGCTTCTCGCGCCGCAGGAAGTCCAGCATTTCAGCGTTGTAGGGCAACAGACTGGCGTCGAACCGGATTTTCGACGCCACCTCCCGCTTGAATGCCGCCTTCCCCTTCTTCAGAGCGTGGCGGAGATCAAGAGAAGCAAGCGGCCGGGCCGCGACGCAACCGATAAAGCCCTCGTGCAGCGTGTCGGATTTAATCAGGGTACCGTCGAGGTCGACGGCGAGCGGCAGTGCGCTCGACTCTTGTCCGACGGTATGAGGACTGGGCGCAGAGTTGAACATGACGTGGACTGGAAAGCTGCCAGAGAGCGGAAACACAGACAGATGAGTTTTTCATCGCATGGCATAAAGTGCGTACAATGTACAGGTATAAATGAGATTTACAATGTAAAGGTATAGATAAGATTCCTGCCGGATGACTTGGTTCTCGTCGGCGGAATTCCATGCCACACGTTGCCGGGAAAGCCGTATCCGGGTCGCGAAGAGGCCCAACGGGTGGTGCAACCGGTCGATTCACCAGCTTTCTACGCTAGAACGACCTATGCGCGTCTAAAGCTGTGCTTTCGCCCGGAATGACCTACCGTCAGCTTGACGGGATGCCGATTTGTAATAAAGCAGTTTGGATTTGATGGGACCGCAGGTTTGACGCCGAAGGTTGCCCTCTGACAGAACGAGTTGTGCCTTTGAAGCGCCATCAGATTTCCGCCAGCAAATCATTCTCCTTCAGCCATGTCAGGATGGAACCCGGGGAGGTCCTGCTAAAGGCGCTTGTCTGGCTCGCTGTCTTGCACGCGCTATTCGTTCTTCTGTCAGGCATCACGCAACCGATCACCGATTGGTTCGGCTTTCGACAGACTCAGACTGCTCTCTCGGTCTTCTGGATCGCGAAGGGAGGTCCATGGCTGGCTTACGAAACCCCGGTGCTCGGCAGTCCGTGGTCGATCCCCTTTGAATTTCCCCTTTATCAACTTCTGGTAGCCGGGGTCACGAAGGTGGGGCTGCCGATCGAGGTTGCCGGGCGCCTGGTTTCATTTGGCTTCTTTCTCGGATGCGTGCCGGCATTCCGAAAAATCGCTCAGATCTCTGGATTGCCGCCACATTCATCTTCAATCGTCTCGGTTCTGTTCCTGACCTCTCCATTTTACCTGTTCTGGAGCAGGACTCTGATGATTGAGTCCTGTGCGTTGTTTTTCTCGGTTTGGGGAATTTACTATATTCTCTGCCTCATCCAACAAAGAGGCTTGGTGAATCTGTTTCTCGCAGCAGGCTTTGGAAGCGTGGCGTCGCTCGTCAAAGTCACGACCTTCGCGGCTTTCCTTGCCGTCGGCGGCCTGATGTTTCTGCCCGCCCTTGCGACCGCCGTAAAGCAACGCGACGGCCGAAGCGCCGCTAGTCTGATAGGATTTGGCTTTGTGCTCGCGGCGACGGTTGTTGCCGTTGCGTCCTATTGGATCTCGTTCACAGACGCTCTGAAATCAAAGAACATCATTGGAGCATTTCTGACTTCCGATGCGCTTGGAGCCTGGAACTGGGGCACGCTGCAACAGAGATTTGGTTCTAAGTTGTGGAGAGATGTCATCCTCCTCAGATCGATCCCGGAGACACTTGGACTTGCGTTCCCGCTGACCATTCCGCTCCTGGGGCTGGCAGTTGTGAGCCGACGGTATGGTCCGGCCTGGAGCGTCTTGGTGGTCGGCTATCTCGCGGCATTTCTTCTTTTTACCAACCTTCACACCGTCCACAATTACTATCAGTACGCGAACGCAATCTTTCTTATCGCCGCGGTCGGCATGTCGCTGGCCGTCCTGGTGAAAGTCTGGGGCGTCGCAGCCGGCGCGGCATTTCTCGGGCTCGTGGCCGTTCTCCAGGTCGGCGGCTATTACAAGGATTTTTACAAAGTCGCCCACTTCGATCCGAGCGTCGACGGCAAGCTCATCATCTCCGAGGCGATCAGGAACAACGTTCCTGAAGGCGAAGGGGTTCTTGTGATCGGTCAATCCTGGGACTCGACCATTCCCTTTTATGCGGAGCGTCGATCCCTGAGCGTTCCAGGCTTCCTGCCTCGTCAACAGATCTCACGCATCCTCAAGGCGCCCGACGAGTTCTTTCAACGCACCAAGCTCGGAGCCGTTCTCTATTGTTACGATGCGTTGGGCGAATACGGCAAGAACAAGGATCTTTTCATTGCCTTTGCGGCATCGAAGAAGGTCAGGGTGGAATTGCCGGGCTGCAACATCCTCGAACCCTGATGTGGCGCAGTTGCGGGGCCGCTGCGCGCCAAACGCCTCGGCGACGACGTGGTCACTCCTGGCGCTTCGAGCGGGCGCTGCACTCGGTCAAAGACGCTGTTCAGCCAGCCAGGAGGGCTGAGCCCGCCGCCGCGATAACGTCTGGGCTGCTGTTCCTCCGGCCGCATAAAGGCGGCATCTCTGCGGGGGCGGCTAAAGCACGGCCATATTTCGATCGCGCGGGCCCTTGAGCCTCCGTATTGCCGTCTACGGGGAAAGCCAATCCGGGAACAGATCTGTGTAACCCGCCGGAAAATAGTTGTCTGACGCTGAAATTTCGAGACTTCGCAGGACCTTATACGTATTCGATTTTGTTAATGGTTGGGGGACAAGGACTCGAACCTTGACTAAGAGCGCCTGACAAAACCGGGGTGAGCGCGTTGGCTTGACATGGCTAATGGCTAAACTTCTTGTTTCCAATGCTCTCTGGGCGGCAGTTGAACCGCTCTTGCCGCAGGAACCGGCCAAGCCCAGAGGTGGAACCGCGGGTCGATGACGGAACCGCTCTTGCGGGCTCCTCTTTGTCCTGCGCTCGGGCATCCCGTGGGAGATGCTGCCTTCCGAGATCGGCTGCTCAGGCATGACGTGCTGGCGCCGCTTGCGGGACTGGCAAGCTGCCAGTGTGTGGACACGCCCGCATCGCATCCTGCTCGAGCGTCTGGCGGATGCCGACAAATTCGATTGGAGCCGGGCTTCGCTCGATTCCTCTGCCATTGCGGCAAAAAAGGGGGCGCTGCCACCGGCCCGAACCCGACGGATCGCGGCAAATCAGGCACGAAGCGCCATGTTGTGGTCGACAGGGCGGGCACACCGCTCGGGATCAGCCTGAGTGGAGCTAACCGGCACGACAGCCTGATGCTCGCACCCACTCTCGATGCCGTGCTGCCGGTGCACTGTGGACGGTGCACTGTGGACGCGACCGCCCGAGGCGCAGGCCGGACAAACTCCATGCCGACAAAACCTATGATCATCGCCCCTGCCGTGCGGAATGCCGCCAGCGCTCCATCATGCCCAGAATTGCCCGCCGCGGCGTGGATATCAGCGAGCGCCTGGGACGATATCGCTGGGTGGTGGGGCGCACACTGGTCTAGCTCAACCGCTTCCGCCGGCTCACGATGCATTCCTTTGCAGACGCAGAACCGATCACAGCCTCCTCATCGGCTGACAGGATAGTTGACTTTGGGCTCTTGGGCCCGGTGGGCAGGTCATCGACCGAGGTGCGCCTCTTCCATTTAGCGACGGTCTTCTGGTTGATGCCGTCGCGCGTGGCCAGGGCTCTCAAGCTTTCTTGACTATTCTGGATTGCGCGACGGACCGCCTCAGTCGTGGTGGCGCTGCTGTGGGGAACCTGGCCCATTGAGCATCCCTCCATTCAGGCGATAAGAATGCACCATCAAACCCCGGGATCAAACACCTAGGGCCCCTGTTGTCATCACAGGGACCATATGGGGACCAGTTAAGCGCAAACTTGAGCTGATCCCAACAAATCACCTTTGCCTTATGATGGAGCTAAGTGATTGTTATCACAAGAGAGAGCGTGGTCCCTGTAAAGCGGAACAAACAGGAAAGTTGCCTCTCCCTTGCCCTCCGAAGGCAAAGGTCACACGTTCGAATCGTGTCGGGTGCGCCATTCTCCCAGGATCAGGTTTTAATCTTGTCCGCCCCGGATGGGCGCGGTTCCGCCGCGCATGGCGGACCTGTGTCCTTGGAGGCGAACGGCAGCCCTGATTGAAGGGCGCGGTGGGGCTTGTCCGGCCGGGGAATGGTGACGCGATGTCCAGAGATGGGATCGAGGATGATCATCGTTTTCATTGTGTTTGAAAGCGGCATGGAGCCGTGCGCGATATATGGGAAGAAACGGTTCTGTCCGTCTCCCGTTCATGCTGCCATGCCTGCCGTGTGCGTTTGAGCACGAAGCACCGGAGTCCCGTTTCCGGGAGCGGCTTTTAAGCGTGCGCAACGCTTAGAAAGACCCCATCGTTCATCGTGTCCGCCGTGCGATGATCCAGACCGCATGGACGATGCCCGGGATGTAGCCGAGGATCGTCAGGAGAATGTTGAGCCAGAACTGCCCGCCCAGGCCGACCGTGAAGAACACGCCGACAGGCGGAAGCAGGATGGCGAGAAGAATGCGTAAGAGATTGGCCATGGATCGCAGCGATGGATAAGGGACAGGGGATCAACGGAACCGTGGCCGGTCCGTTCCGCTGATCGGCACATCGCAGGGTGCGATATGATCTGAATCAAAGCACTGCCAGCCGAGGTGCGGAAGAATGCCTTCTGTAACAAGGAGCGCAACCGTGAAGAAAGTTTTCAAGCTTCCCCATGACGGAATGGTTCTCGTCAGCGATGGCCGGAAGGCGTTGTTCCTGAAGAACAAGGGCGACGACCTATATCCGAACCTGCAGGTGGAACGCGTTCTGGAAGCTCCGGACAATCAGGCGACACGCCTTCAGGGCACGGACAAGCAGGGCCAGGCCGCGATGCTGGGCCACCGGAGCGCAATCGAGCAGACGGACTGGCATGACCTTGCCGAGCGGAAGTTTGCAGGAGACGTGGCCGAGGCGGTCAATGCGGCCTGCTTCAACGGCGCTGTGAAGCATATCATCGTGGCCGCGCCTCCGCGCACGCTGGCCGAACTGCGCAGCCGCTTTTCCGACGCCGTCAAGCAGCGGATCCTGGTCGAGGTGAACAAGGACCTGACCAAGCATCCGGTCCACGAAATCGAGCAGCACTTGGTGGCGAGCGCCTGAAGCCTCTTTAGGGCCCGAGACGTCCTCAGCGGTCCCACTTGATGGTGAGGGCGCTCGCGACAAGGCGGTCGATGAGAACCGGCGCGTCGGCCGCCATGCGCTCGATCCCTGCAACGGCCTGGCGCGTCATGCGCCCGTTCAGGAACGCGTAATCCATGACGATCGCGCCGACGAGCGCGATCGCAGTCTTGAAGGTGCGCGAGGCGAGATCAGCCCAGATCATGCGGCTCCTGACGGACGTTCCCTCGCCCCATGCTCGGAAGTTCCCTAAGGATCATGCTTTCGCCAGCATCCATTCATGATCCGGATCGTTGTGGAACTTCCAGATCCGCTTCGGGCCCGCCATCACGTTCAGATAATAGAGTTCATAGCCATGGGGCGCGCCGACCGGGTGATAGCCCCGTGGCACCAGCACCACGTCGCCGTTGCTCGCGGCCAGCGTCTCGTCGAGCGAGCGGTCGTCCGTGTACACCCGCTGGAGCGCGAAGCCCGATGGCGGGTTGAGGCGGTGGTAATAGGTTTCCTCCAACAGCGACTCGTTCGGCAGCATGTCCCGGTCGTGCTTGTGCGGCGGATAGCTCGACCAATGGCCGGAAGGCGTGATGACCTCGACGACGAGCAGGCTCTCGGCGGGCTCCGTCTCCGGCAGGATGTTGCGCACGTGGCGCGTGTTGGTGCCCTGGCCGCGGGTTTCCTGGCCCACCTGATCGGGGCGGATCACCCGCGCGGGAAGCCTGCCTTCCGCAGGCGCTGTGCAGACGGCGATCTCGCAATCGCCTTGCGCTTCCAGCGACCATTCGGAGCGGGCGGGCGCATAGAGCGACCATGGATCCGGCTCGAACGGCGAGCTGCGCCCGCCGATCACGCCGAAATCCTGTCCGGCTGCGCTCACATGCGCCTTGCCGGAGAGCATGACGATGCAGGCTTCCCGGTCGCCCGTCTGCTGTTTCAGGCCCTGTCCGCTTTTGAGCCGGTAGACCTCGAATCCCACATAGGTCCAGCCGGCCGAAGCCGGCGTGATCGCGTGGATGCGCCCCTGGGCATCGGGCTTCGACGGTTTGACGAGGAGCTTCGACATCGCAGTCTTCCTTATCGCAGGCCGGCTTCCTTGAGATACCGGGTGAGATTGGCATAGCCCATCTTGGCATAGGTGAGCGGATGCGCCTTCTTCGGGTCCTGCTCCGCCTCGATCACCACCCAGCCGCTGTAGCTCGGCAGCTCCTTGAACACGGAGACGAAATCCACCATGCCGTCACCCGGCACCGTATAGACGCCTTCGATGACGGAATCGAGGAAGCTCCAGCCCTGTGCGCGGGACTTCTCCATCACGTCCTTGCGGACATCCTTGGTGTGCACATGGCTGATGCGGCTGCGGTAGCGGCGGGCGAGGGCCGCCGGATCGGCTCCGCCCCAGGTGGCGTGCCCGGTATCGAGGAGAAGATGCACGGCCTCGCCTGTCGAGCGCATGAAGGCGTCGATATCGGCTTCCGATTCGACGATGGTGCCCATGTGGTGGTGGTAGACCACGCGCACGCCTTCCTGGAGCGTCCGCTCGGCCACCTGCGTGATGCGCCGGCCGAACTCGGCCCAGTCGCCGTCCTTCATCACCGGGCGCTGGGACAGGGGCTTGGAGCGGTCGCCATGGATGGCGTTCGAGGTCTCGGCGAAGACGAGCACGTTCGAGCCCATGGCCTTCAGGAGATCGAGATGCGGGCGCAGCGCCTTCATCTCCGCATCGGCGTCGCGCTTCAGCAGCTCGGCGGAATACCAGCCCGACACGCAGGCCAGGCCGAACGGCGCCAGCGCCTTCTTCAGCGCCTCCGGCTCGCGGGGAAATTTGTTGCCGAGCTCCATGCCCTCGAAGCCGGCTTCCTTGGCTTCTGCCAGGCATACCTCCAGCGGCGTCTCGCCGCCGAGTTCCGGCATGTCGTCGTTGGACCAGCCGATGGGATTGGCCCCGATACGGATCGTCATGTTCTTAATTCCTCTGTCCTGATCAATCCCCTATCCGCTGCGCGGCGAGGGCGGTTTCATAATCCTTGCGGGCGGATTTCACCTGCTCGCGCACGGAGACTTCCGGCACCGCCACGTCCCACCAATGGCCGCCGGCGTCGGTGGAGGCGAGCGGATCGGTATCGATGACGATCACCGTGCTGCGATCCGCCTTGCGCGCCTTTTTGAGCGCATCCTCCAGCTCGCCGATGCCCTTCACCTTGATGGATTGCGCGCCGAGGCTCGCTGCGTGAGCGGCGAAGTCGATATCGGGAAGCGTCACGTGGTTCGTGTGCTGCAGCAGGTTGTTGAAGCTCTCGCCGCCGGTGGCGCGCTGCAGGCGGTTGATGCAGCCATAGCCGCGATTGTCGAGCAGGACGACCGTCAGCTTCTGCCCCAGCATCACGGAGGTG
The DNA here is from genome assembly GCA_023386155.1 of Pseudomonadota bacterium. GTDB lineage: Bacteria > Pseudomonadota > Alphaproteobacteria > Rhizobiales > Beijerinckiaceae > Microvirga. The sequence continues at coordinate 8,568 of JAEWKH010000132.1, read as the reverse complement.
GCGAGCTCCGAATTCATCATGAGATAGGAGCCGTCGCCCACCATCACGATGACCTCGCGGGAAGGGTCGGCCATCTTCACGCCGACGCCGCCCGCGATCTCGTATCCCATGCAGGAATAACCGTATTCCATGTGGTAGCCGAGGGCGGTGCTCGCCTTCCAATGCTTGTGCAATTCGCCTGGCAGGCCGCCGGCCGCGCAGACCACCACGTCGGTCGGCGCGGCCGAGCGCTGCACCGCGCCGATCACCTGCGCGTCGGACGGGAGTTCCGCATTGGTCGGGTCCGTGTAGCGGGCCGCCGCCTCGAACCAGCGCGCCTTCTCGTCCCGCGCCTTCGCCGTCCAGGTTTCCGGCGCCTTCCAGCTTCCGAGAGCCCGGCTCAGCTCCTCGAGGCCCACGCGCGCATCGGCGAGGAGCGGAGCCGCATTGTGCTTCGTCGCGTCGAAGGCCTGCACGTTGAGGCCGACGATGCGCCGGTTCGGATCCTTGAACAGGGCCCAGGAGCCGGTGGTGAAATCCTGCAGGCGGGTGCCGACCGCGATCACCACGTCGGCCTCTTCGGCCAGCGCATTGGCCGCGCCCGTGCCGGTCACGCCGACAGCGCCGAGGCAGGCTGCGTGATCGTGCGGCAGGCTCGACTTGCCGGCCTGCGTTTCACCGACGAAGACGCCGTGCTTCTCGGCGAATTCCGCCAGGATCTTCTCGGCGCCTGAATAGAGCACGCCGCCGCCGGCCACGATGAAGGGCTTCTTCGCCTTGCGGATGAGGTCGGCGGCTTCTGCGAGCTCCGTCTCATCCGGGCGGATGCGGCGCGGGGCCCAGACTTTCTCCGCGAAGAAGCTCTCCGGATAATCGTAGGCCTCGGCCTGCGTGTCCTGGCAGAGCGCGAGCGTGACCGGACCGCACTCGGCCGGGTCCGTGAGCACGGTCATGGCGCGCTGGAGCGCCGGGATGATCTGCTCGGGCCGCGCGATGCGGTCGAAATAACGGGAGACGGGGCGGAAGCAGTCGTTGGCCGAGACGGTACCGTCGGAAAAGCTCTCGATCTGCTGCAGCACCGGATCGGGCCTGCGGTTGGCGAAGACGTCGCCGGGGAGCAGCAGCACGGGCAGGCGGTTCACATGGGCGACGGCGGCGGCCGTCACCATGTTGGTCGCGCCTGGGCCGATGGAGGTGGTGCAGGCCATCATGCGGCGGCGGCGCGAGGCCTTGGCGAAGGCGACCGCCGCATGAGCCATGCCCTGCTCGTTATGGGCGCGGTAGGTCGGAAGCTTATCGCGAACCCCGTGCAGGGCCTCGCCCATGCCGGCCACGTTGCCATGGCCGAAGATGGCCCAGACGCCGCCGAAGAGCGGCAGGATCTTTCCATCGATCTCCGTCTTCTGTGCCGTCAGGAATCGGGCGATGGCTTGCGCCATGGTCAGGCGGATCGTGCTCATGCGGGTTCCTCTCGAATGGCGTCGCAGGGTTTTCAGGTTTTCGGGTTCATGAAAAGAGGGCGAAGCCTTTCACAGGCTTCGCCCTTGGTATGAGGCCGCTTTCGACCGGGCCGAGACGCGCTGCCACGCCTCGACGAGGCGCCGGAAGCGGGAGGCCATGTCGCCGATGGCGGCCTCGTCCGAGATTTCGCCCTTCAACCAGCGCCGCGCGGCATCGTTGAAGATCGTGCGGCCGACCGCGAAGCCCTTCACCTGCGGCTCCTTGGCGGCGGCCGCGAAGGCGGCTTCCAGCTCGCTCTCGGGCGCCTCGAGGCCGAGCAGCACGATGCCGCGGCAATAGGGATCGTTCCGGGTGACGACCTCGCCGATGGCATGCCACGCCGCTTCGTCGCGCTGCGGCTCGAGTTTCCACCAGTCCGGCTTGATGCCGAGGTCGTAGAGCCGCTGCAGGATGCCGGCCACCGTATCGGATGCGAGGGGCCCATGCTTGCCCGCGATGATCTCCACCAGCAGCTCCCGGCCGATGCGGCGCGCGGCATCGTGCAGGCGCAGCAGATCACGCTCCTGCCGCTCCTTCAGCTCCGGCGGATCGTCCGGGTGGTAGAAGCACAGGCATTTGATCGTATGCCCGACCGGCCATTCCACCAGCTTGGCGCCGAGCGAGCCGCCGCCCTCGAAGTCGAGCGGGCGGGAGCCCGGCAGCTCCACGGGGCGACCGATCCAGAACGGGTGGTCGGCCGCCCGGAACAGCGCCTCGCGGCCATAGGTCCCGTCGATCAGCATGCCGAAGCCCGAGCGCCCATCCGCCACCCGGGCCGCAGCCTCGACGGCGAGCACCTTGAAATCCGGAATGCGCTCCACCGGCGCGCCGATCTCTTTCGCCATCGCTTCCAGCTGCATGCGGTGGTCGATGGCGAGCGCCATGAGCGTGTCGCTCTGCGGCCTGCGCGTCGTCGACCAGTGGATGTGGTTGATATCCTGGTCGAAACGCAGCGCCTTGTGGCGGCTGCCGGCTTGCAGGAAGTGCTGAAGCTCGGGGAAGGTGGGAATCTCCGGCGAGCAGAGCAGGCGCGAGACCGCGAAGGCGCCGCTCGCATTGGCATAGGCGCAGCAGGTCTCGAGCGCCTCGTCCTTGAGCCAGCCGCGCAGGAAGCCGGACAGGAAGGCATCGCCGGCGCCGAGCACGTTATAGACCTCGACCGGAAAGCCGGGTCCCTTCACGCCGTCTTCCAGCGAGGCCGGGATCTCGCCGGGGAACACCACGCAGCCCATGGGGCCGCGCTTGCACACGATGGTGGCCTTCGAGATGGCCCGGATGGCCCGGATGGCGGCGAGCGTATCCTCGGACCCACCTGCGATGTGCAACTCCTCCTCCGTTCCAACGACGAGATCGCAATCGGCGAGAATGGGCTTCAGATGCTCCGTCACGGCATCGGAGCGCACGTAGCGGGATTCGCCGGCGCCGTGGCCGAGGAGGCCCCAGAGATTGGGGCGGTAATCCACGTCGAACACCACCTTGCGGCCGTTCGCCTTGGCGATGCGGATCGCCTTTCGTTGGGCGGCCGCCGTTGTTTCACGTGAAAAATGCGTGCCCGTGACGACGATCGCCGCAGCGGAGGCGATGAAGCTCTCGTCGATGTCGCCCTCGTCGAGCGCCATGTCGGCGCAGTTGTCACGGTAGAAGATCAGCGGAAAGGAATCCTCGTCCCGGACGCCGAGGATCACGAGAGCGGTCAGGCGCTGCCGGTCCGTGACGATCCCGTCCGTCGCGACACCTTCCCGCTCCATCTGCTCGCGGATGAATCGGCCCATGGCCTCGTCGCCGACGCGGGTCACGAGCGCCGATTTCAGCCCGAGCCGCGCCGTGCCGATGGCGATGTTGGCGGGGCATCCGCCGACGGCCTTGGAAAAGGAAGCCATGTCCTCCAGCCGTCCGCCCACCTGCTGGCCGTAGAGATCGACCGAAGCGCGGCCAATGGTGATCACATCCAGGGCTGGCTTCATGCTATTCCTCCCGCTCCCGGTTCTGTAAACCGTGTGAAAGCCGCGCTCGGCTCTTGCTGTTATAGAACGTTTATTCTATTAGCATCTTATGCTGGAATATCAATTCTAAAATTGCCGTGAGCCGGCAAAGGATCAGAGGGAAACATGATCAGAATCGCCGTTCTGGGCGCGGGCCGCATCGGCCGCATTCACGGGCGCAACGCCGCCAGCCATCCGGATGCCCGCCTCGTGGCCGTGGCCGATCCGCACGCTCCCGCGGCGCAGGAACTGGCAGCCGCAACCGGCGCGGAAGTCGCGTCGCTGGATGAGGTCGTCGAGCGGCCGGACGTGGACGCCATACTCGTCTGCACGCCGACCACCACCCATGCCGATCTGATCGAGCGCGGCGCGCGCGCCGGCAAGGCAGTGTTCTGCGAGAAGCCGGTGGATCTCTCGAGCGCGCGCATCGAGGCCTGCCTCGCCACGGTCGAGAAGGCCGGCACGCCGCTGATGATCGGCTTCAACCGCCGCTTCGATCCGAATTTCGCGTCCCTGCGCCGGCGCCTCGCCGACGGCGAAGTGGGCGAGGTCGAGCTCGTCACCATCCTGTCGCGCGATCCCGGCCCGCCGCCGGTGAGCTATATCGCCACCTCGGGCGGCCTCTTCCGGGACATGATGATCCACGATCTCGACATGGCGCGCTTCCTGCTCTTGGGCGACGAGCCGGTGGAGGTGCATGCGGTGGGGTCCTCCCTCGTCGATCCGGCCATCGGGCAGGCGGGCGACGTGGACACGGCCGCCGTGATGCTGAAGACGGCCAAGGGCAGGATCGTCCAGATCTCCAATTCCCGCCGCGCCACCTACGGCTACGACCAGCGCATCGAAGTCCATGGCTCCAAGGGCATGATCCGCGCCGGCAACATCCACCGCACGACGGTGGAAGTGGCGAATGCCGCGGGCGTCACCGCCGATCCGGTGCAGGACTTCTTCCTGGAGCGCTATGCCGAAGCCTATCGCGACGAGCTCACCACGTTCCTCAATGCCATCCGCGACGGCAAGCCGTGCAACCCCACGGGCCGCGACGGGCTGATGGCCCAGCGTCTTGCCGATGCGGCGACGGAATCGGCGCAGAGCGGCAAGCCGGTGAGGCTCTAACCGGCACGTCATCGCCGGCCTGAGCCGGCGATCTCGATCCCGGGCGCCGTTGCCTCCTTCGGATCGTGATGGCGGGCGCTACCCCTGCGCCCGCTTCTCCGCCGTACCGACGGCAAGCGCCATGGCCAGCGCAAACGAGGCCGAGAGCGACCGGAAGGCGCTGAAATCGGCTTCCGCGACCTCGAGCCAGACATCGGCGCTCGTCACCAGCGGGCTGAAGGCCGAATCCGTGATGGCCACCACGGGCACATCCCGCTGCGCCGCAGCCGCGGCGAGATCCGCGGTCACGGGCGCATAGGGCGTGAAGCTGATGGCGAGCACCGCGTCGCGCTTGGTGGCGATGGCGAGCTGCTCGGGGCCGAGCTGGCCGACATGGTCGATGAGGATCGCCCGCACCCCCAGCTTGCCGAAGGCATAGGCGCAATAGGCGATCACCGGGAACACGCGCCGGGCGCCGAGGAGATAGACGGTATCGGCCTTCGCCAGGGTCTCGATGGCGCGGGAGAGTTCCTCTGGGCGCACCGATGCCTGCATCCGCTCCAGGGAGACGGCCGCCGCATTGGTGAAGCCTTCGAGCAGGGACGCCGCATGCACGTGGTGCCCCTCGGCATCGCGCAGGCCGCGAAGCCGCTCGCGGTAATCGGGAAATCGCTCCCGCAGGCGGTCGCGGAAGATCTGCTGCAGATGGGAGAAGCCGTCATAGCCGAGGCTCTTGGCGAAGCGCACCAGCGTGGAAGGCTGCACGCCGGCGTGCTCGGCAATGCCCGCGACCGTTCCGAAGGCGACATCCTCGGGACGCTCGAGGGCAAAGGCGGCGATCTGCTTCAGGCGCTTGGGCATGGACTCGCGGCGGCTGAGCAGGAGCGTTCGAAGCCCGTCATAATCGTCGGGGGCCTCCGTCGTCATCGCTTCCGCGCTGCCCATGCTGTCCTCGGTTTCCATCGCAGGCCTCTAGACGTCAGATCGGCCTTGACACCGATCCTACAAAAATGGAATAAAAATTCCAATATAGAAACAAAAAGGTTCTGACGTTCCGTTTTAGCGGACGATCGGATCGGCAGAGGGAACGCTGTACGGACGGTGATTCGCCCTTCGGCTCATTTGTTTTCTCTCTGCCCTGTGAGGCAAGCGGCAAGGCCGCGGCGTTCGTCGCAGCGCACAAGCGTTGCGGCGTCGCGTGAGAACCATCTGGGAGGAAGAGCATGAAATCCATCGTTACCGGTCTGGTCGCCGCAGCGGCCCTGACCCTCGCCGCCGCCGCCCCGGCTGCGGCGCAGCAGAACACCCGCATCATCGTCGTCAGCCACGGCCAAGCCAACGACCCGTTCTGGTCCGTCGTGAAGAACGGCGTGGCGGCAGGCGGCCAGGACATGAAGGTCCAGGTCGATTACCGGGCCCCGGAGACCTTCGACATGGTCGCCATGGCCCAGCTCATCGACGCGGCCGTGAACCAGAAGCCGGCCGGCCTGATCGTCTCGATCCCCGACGCCTCGGCGCTCGGCCCGTCGATCCAGAAGGCGGTGGCCGCCGGCATTCCGGTGATCTCCATGAATTCCGGCTCGGACGTCTCGAAGAAGCTCGGCGCGCTGCTTCACGTGGGGCAGGACGAGGTCGAGGCGGGGCGCATCGCCGGAGCCAAGCTCAAGGAGATGGGGGGCAAGACCGGTCTTTGCGTCAACCAGGAGGTCGGCAACGTGTCGCTCGACCTGCGCTGCAAGGGCTTCACCGAAGGCTTCGGCGGCAAGGTGACGGTTCTGCCGGTCACGAACGACCCGGCGGATGTGCGCGCCAAGGTGAAGGCCGCCGTCGCGGCGGACAGCTCCATCGACACGATCCTGGCCCTCGGTGCCGGCACGGCGGGCGAGCCGTCGGTCGCAGCCGTGAAGGAGGCCGGCAAGACGGGCGCCATTCGGGTCGCCACGTTCGACATGTCGGCGGGCTTCCTGAAGTCGGTGGCAAGCGGCGAGGCGGTCTTCGCCATCGACCAGCAGCAATACCTGCAGGGCTATCTGCCGGTGGTGTTCCTGGCGAACTACGCCAAGTACGGCCTCATGCCCGGCGGCGACGTGGCCTCCGGTCCGAACCTGATCACGAAGGAGAAGGCCAGCCAGGTGATCGACCTGTCCGCCAAGGGCATTCGCTGAGCCCATCGATCGGAGCCCGCGACCGGCGGTTGCGGGCTCCTCCTTTTACAAATTCGTTTCAGGGAGGCGCTCATGGTCGATACCACTCAGCCGACCGCCAATCTCGCACCGGCGGCTGCCGTCAAGGCGATTCAGGACGAGCGCCTGCGGGAGGTCTCCTTCCTCACCAAGATCATGCGGCGGCCGGAACTGGGCGCCCTGGCCGGTCTCGTCCTGGTCACGATCTTCTTTCTTTCGACCGCCGATTCCTCGATGTTCACGCTCGCGGGCATCATGAACATCCTCTCGCCCGCATCGCAGCTCGGCATTCTCGCCATCGCGGCGGCGCTTCTGATGATCGGCGGCGAGTTCGATCTCTCCATCGGCTCCATGGTGGCCTTCGCCGGTCTCGTCTTCGGCGCTTTCATCACCCTGAGCGGCTGGCCTCTGCTTGTCGCCATCGCGGCGACCTTCGCCGTCGCGGCCGTGCTCGGCGGCCTGAACGGCCAGATGGTGATTCGCACGCGGCTTCCGTCCTTCATCGTCACGCTCGCCTTCCTGTTCATCCTGCGCGGCCTTTCCCTCGTGGGGCTGAAATGGGCGACGGGCGGCTCGACGCAGATGCGCGGCATCGGCGATCAGGCGGGCGAGGGGCTGGTCCGCGAACTCTTCTCGGGCGTCGCCTTCGAGGGTGTGTTCGCCTGGCTCGCGGCGCAGGACGTCATCGCCAAGTTTCCGAATGGCATGCCGACCGTGACGGGCGTGCCGGTCTCCATCGTCTGGTTCATCCTCTTCGCGCTCGTCGCCACCTGGCTTCTTCTTCGCACCCGCGCCGGCAACTGGATCTTCGCCGCCGGCGGCGACGCCAATGCGGCGCGCAATTCCGGCGTGCCGGTGGACCGGGTGAAGACGGCTCTCTTCATGCTCACCGCCGCTGCGGCCGCGCTCGTGGCCATCCTCACCGTTCTCGACGCGGGATCGACCGATGCGCGGCGCGGCTTCCAGAAGGAATTCGAGGCCATCATCGCGGCAGTGATCGGCGGTTGCCTGCTCACCGGCGGCTACGGCTCGGCCATCGGGGCGTTCTTCGGCGCGATCATCTTCGGCATGGTGTCCATCGGCCTGACCTATACGCGGTTCGATTCCGACTGGTTCCAGGTCTTTCTCGGCACCATGCTGCTGCTCGCCGTGCTGTTCAACAACTTCATCCGGCGCAAAGTGACGGGAGAGCGCTGATGGACCAGGACGTTCCGCTCATCGACATCCGCAACCTCGTCAAGCATTTCGGCTCGGTGATCGCGCTCTCGGGCGTGTCGCTCACCGTCCATCGCGGCGAGGTCATGTGCCTGCTCGGCGACAACGGTGCCGGCAAGTCGACGCTCATCAAGACGCTCGCCGGCGTGCACAGGCCGACCTCGGGCGAATTCTTCGTCGAGGGCCGGCCGGTCACCTTTGCGAGCCCGCGCGACGCGCTCGATGCGGGCATCGCGACGGTCTACCAGGATCTCGCCATGATCCCGCTCATGTCGGTCACGCGCAACTTCTTCATGGGCCGCGAGCCGGTGAAGGGCATATGGCCCTTCCGCAACGTGGATTTCGACCATTGCGACGAGGTCACGCGCGAGGAGATGCACAAGATCGGCATCGACGTGCGCGATCCCCACCAGGCGGTCGGCACGTTGTCCGGCGGCGAGCGGCAATGCGTGGCGATCGCGCGGGCGGTCTATTTCGGCGCCAAGGTGCTGATTCTCGACGAGCCGACCTCGGCGCTCGGCGTAGCGCAGACCTCCATGGTGCTGAAATACATCCACCAGGTGCGGCAGAAGGGCCTCGGCGTCATCTTCATCACGCACAACGTGCGCCACGCC
>JAEWKH010000139.1 GCA_023386155.1 Pseudomonadota bacterium | reverse complement strand
CCTGGGAGAAGGGGGGAGACGGCTGGGTGTGCCGCGAGGCTCCGATGAACACGGTCGAGGAGGGCAGAGAGGCGGATTACGCCGCCTGCGTTCTCGGCCTGCGCGACTACGTGGAGAAGAACCGCTTCCCCGGCGTGGTGCTGGGCCTGTCCGGCGGTATCGATTCCGCCATCTGCGCCGCCATGGCGGTGGATGCTCTCGGCCCGGATCGCGTGCATTGCGTGATGCTGCCCTACCGCTACACCTCGGGCGAGTCGCTCAAAGATGCCGAGGCATGCGCCAACGCGCTCGGCGTGCGCTACGACATCCTGCCGATCGCGGAGCCCGTCGAGGGGTTCGAGGCCTCGCTGCAGCCGCTCTTCGAGGGCAAGCCGCGCGACATCACGGAGGAGAACCTCCAGAGCCGCGCCCGCGGCACCATCCTCATGGCGATCTCGAACAAGTCCGGCGCCATGGTGGTGACCACCGGCAACAAGTCGGAAATGTCAGTCGGCTACGCCACCATCTACGGCGACATGAACGGGGGCTTCAACCCGATCAAGGACCTCTACAAGATGGAGGTCTATCGTATTTCGGCCCTGCGCAACCGCTGGAAGCCGAAGGGTGCCCTGGGCCCGGACGGCATCGTCATTCCCGAGAACATCCTGACCAAGGCGCCGACCGCCGAGCTGCGCGAGAACCAGAAGGACCAGGATTCCCTGCCGCCCTACGAGGATCTCGACGAGATCCTGCGCGGCCTCGTGGAGGAGGAGCTGCGCGTCTCGGAGATCGTCGCGAAAGGCTACGATCTGGAGGTCGTGAAGAAGGTGGAGCGCCTGCTCTACATCGCCGAATACAAGCGCCGCCAAGCCGCGCCCGGCGTGAAGGTGACACGCAAGAACTTCGGCCGCGACCGCCGCTATCCCATCGTCAACCGCTACCGCGACCAGGGGTTGGTGGCGCACCGGAACGACGAGGCCCTGGAGCGCGCCACCGGCAAGCCGCGGGTGGGTTCGATGGACGTGTAGGGCACGCTCCACATGCTCTCCTCCCCACCCCACCCCGTCGCCCCTTGCGCGGCGCGCTGCCCTTCGCCATAGCATTTCGCATGTCCAAGCCCATCGTCCGCTTCGCCCCGTCCCCGACCGGGCACATTCATATCGGCAATACCCGCGTCGCCCTGCTCAATGCGCTCTATGCGCGGCGGGAGGGCGGCACCTTCATCCTGCGCTTCGACGACACGGACGTGGCGCGTTCGAAGAAGGAATATGCGGATTCCATCGAGGCCGATCTTCGATGGCTCGGCATCCCGCCCGATGTGATCGTCCGCCAGTCGGACCGGTTCGACCTCTATGACGATGCCGCCGAGCGGCTGAAGGCGGTCGGACGCCTCTATCCCTGCTACGAGACGCAGGAGGAGCTGGAGTTCCGCCGCAAGCGCCAGCTCGCCCGCGGCCTGCCGCCGATCTACGACCGGGCGGCCCTCAAGCTCACCGAGGAGGACCGGGCCCGGCTCGAACAGGAAGGGCGCAAGCCCCATTGGCGCTTCCGCCTCGATCCCACCACCGTCACCTGGGACGACCTCGTGCGCGGCCATTGCCACGTGGATTGCAGCTCGCTCTCCGACCCGGTGCTGGTGCGCGAGGACGGCACCTATCTCTACACGCTGCCCTCCGTGGTGGACGACATCGAACTCAAGATCACCCATGTGATCCGCGGCGAGGATCACGTCACCAACACGGCGGTGCAGATCCAGATCTTCGAGGCCCTGGGGGCGGGCGCGCCGACCTTCGCCCATCACAGCCTGCTGATCACCGCGAGCGGCGAGGGCCTGTCCAAGCGCCTCGGTCATCTGTCCATCAAGGGCCTGCGCGATGCCGGGCTCGAGCCCCAGGCGGTGGCCTCGCTGGCGGTCCTCGTGGGCTCGGCCGAGGCCGTGCGGCCCGTGGCCGATCTCGACGAGCTCGCCCGTCTCATCGATTTCTCCCACATCTCCCGCGCGCCCGCGAAGTTCGATGAGAGCGAGCTGGAGCACCTGAACGCCCGCCTCATCCACGAGATGCCCTACGAGGCGGCCCGCGAGCGGATGGCAGAGCTCGACGCGGATGCGGGCGAGGCCTTCTGGCTCGCCGTGCGCGGCAACCTGACGAAGGTCCGGGATGCGGCCGAATGGGCGAAGGTGGTGCGCGGCCCCGTGACGCCGGTGATCGAGGACAAGGCCTTCATCGAGGCGGCCAAGGGCCTCCTGCCGGCGGAGCCTTGGGATGCGAGCACCTGGAAGGCCTGGACGGAGGCGGTGAAGGCCGCGACCGGCGTGAAGGGCAAGGCCCTGTTCATGCCGCTTCGCCTCGCGCTGACCGGGCTCGACCATGGTCCGGAACTGGCGGCGCTGCTGCCCCTGATCGGGCCGGAGCAGGTCAGGGCGCGGCTGTCGGGACAGGTGGCGTAATCACTTCCCTTCTCTCGTCATGCCCGCACTTGTTGCGGGCATCCACGTCTTTAAGCGTGCAAGACGTGGGTGGCCGGGACAAGCCCGGCCATGACGGTACGGCGAGATATTACGCCTTGATCTTGTACCCCGTCCTGAAGATCCACCAGACGGCGCCGAGGCAGATCAGCATGAAGACCATGGTCATGCCGAGGCTGATGCCCACGCCCACATCGGCGACGCCATAAAAGCTCCAGCGGAAGCCGCTCACCAGATAGACCACCGGGTTGAACAGGGCGATCGTCTGCCAGAAGGGCGGCAGCATGTTGATGGAATAAAAGCTGCCGCCGAGGAAGGCCAGTGGCGTCACGATCATCAGCGGGACGACCTGGAGCTTCTGGAAGCTGTCGGCCCAGACCCCGATGATGAAGCCGAAGAGGCTGAAGGTGACGGAGGTCAGCACCAGAAAGGCGATCATCCAGACGGGATGCTCGATGGAGAAGTCCACGAAGAGCCGCGCCGTGACCAGGATGATGGTGCCGATGATCACCGACTTGGTGGCGGCCGCCCCCACATAGCCGATCACCGTCTCGAGCGCCGAGATGGGGGCCGAGAGGATCTCGTAGATGGTGCCGGTGAATTTCGGCATGTAGATGCCGAAGGAGGCGTTCGAGATGCTCTCCGTCAGGATGGAGAGCATGATCAGGCCGGGCACGATGAAGGCGCCGTAGCTCACCCCGTCGATGCTGGCCATGCGCGAGCCGATGGCCGAGCCGAAGACGATGAAATAGAGCGAGGTCGAGAGCACCGGGGAGGCGATGCTCTGCATCAGCGTGCGCCAGGTGCGCGACATCTCGAAGAGATAGATGGCCTTGATGGCATGGAAGTTCATGCGCGCCCCCTGACCAGGCTGACGAAGATCTCCTCCAGCGACGATTCGGAGGTCTGCAGGTCCTTGAAGTCGATGCCGTGCTCGTTCAGGCGGCGCAGCAGGCCGGCGATGCCCGTCTCCTGCGTCTGCGTGTCGAAGGTGTAGACGAGTTCGCTGCCGTCGGCGGAGAGGCTCAGGTTCTCGGATTGCAGGCCGGGCGGCAGGGCGGAGAGGGGGCTCTGCAGGTGCAGCGTCAGCTGCTTCTTGCCGAGCTTCTGCATCAGGACGTCCTTGTCCTCGACCAGGATGATCTCGCCCTTGCTGATCACCCCGATCCGGTCGGCCATTTCCTCGGCCTCCTCGATGTAGTGGGTGGTCAGGATGATCGTGACGCCGTTCTCGCGCAGGGAGCGGACCATGTCCCACATGTCCCGCCGCAGCTCCACGTCGACCCCGGCCGTCGGCTCGTCGAGGAACAGGATCTTGGGCTCGTGCGACAGGGCCTTGGCGATCATGACCCGGCGCTTCATGCCGCCCGAGAGCGTCATGATCTTGCTGTCCCGCTTCTCCCAGAGGGACAGGTCCTTCAGGATCTTCTCGAGATAGGCCGGGTTCGGCGGCTTGCCGAAGAGGCCCCGGCTGAACGTCACCGTCGCCCACACGCTCTCGAAGGCGTCGGTGGTGAGTTCCTGTGGGACGAGGCCGATCTTGGTGCGGGCGGCGCGATAGTCGCGGACGATGTCGTGGCCGTCGGCCGTGACGGTGCCCGTGCTCGGGTTGACGATCCCGCAGACGATGCTGATGAGGGTCGTCTTGCCGGCGCCGTTGGGCCCGAGCAGCGCGAAGATCTCGCCCCGGCGGATCTCCAGGTCGACCTGCTTCAGGGCCTGGAAGCCCGATGCGTAGGTCTTGGAAAGGCGGGAGACGTCAATGATCGGATCGGACGCGCCCGCGAACCGGGGCATGTCAAGAGAATCGAGCGGTTTCATGCGGGGGGTAATAGCATGACGGGAAGCGCGGCGGAATGCGCAAGCTCCCTCCCCGGATGGGGAGGTTTCGCCCTGTGCATGACCGGGGCAGGGGCGCCCCTTCCCGGTTCTGCGGGCCGCAGGGGATCGCGCGGCGCCGGGACGATCAGTTCTGCGCGTGCGGAACCGGAATGATGTCGGGCGCAATCACCCGCACGGTCCTCTTCTGGCCGTTGCCCGCCAAGACCTCCTGCTTCGAGCCTTCGCCCTGACGGACCACGGTTTCGGTCTCGATCGATTGCGGGCCGATGCCGGCGGATTCCTTGCTGGCGGTCGGAGCGGCGGCGGCGATCTCGGCGGCCTCCTTGGTCTCCTCGTCGGCCTTCTTGTCGGCGGCCTTGCGGGCGGCCTGCGTCTTCGGCCTGGAGAGCTCCTCCGCCTTCTCGGCAGTGACGATCAGGTCGCCCTTGCGCTGCTGGAGCATGCTCTCCGCCTTGCGCAGCACCACCGCCCAGCTCTCGTCGGGCTTCTTGCAGGCGCAGCTCTCGTCGAAGGACTTGCGGAACTTGAAGGCGTTCGCCAGCGACGTATAGGGCTGGTTCGAGGACAGCGAGGCGGCCCGGTTGAGGCCGTTGTCGCCGCCCGGATAGGCGAAGGCCAGGGTTTCCGTGCCGGGGCAGAGGGACTGGCACATCTCGTTGGCGCTCTGGCCGCCGCCCGGAGGGGTGGTGAGCGGGAAGAACGAGCCGTCGCAGGTCTTCACGCAGATGAGGCGCCCGCCACCCATCGAGGGCGGCTCGTCATCGGCGATGATCGGCTGCCCCTCGGGCATGATCTCCTGCCGCGGCTGCTGCTGACGCGGGGCGCCGAACAGGGATTCGAAGAAGCCGCGCGGCTGGTCGGTGGAGCAGGTCTGCTGGATGGCGACCTGGAGCTGCCGGCGGCGGGCCTCGACCTGGCTTTGATCGACGGCCTGGGAGGCGAGGCGGGCATAGCCGGCCTCGAGCTGGCGGATCTGCTGGGCGATGGAGCCGCATTCGGCCGGGGCCGGGCCGGAGAGGAAGCCGAGCGGCCCGCGCTCGCAGCCGATGTTGCGGTAATAGCCGACGAGGCGGTTGATCTCCATCCGCTGGGCCTGCATCTGCCCGGTCGGCGCGCTCCCGCCGCTGCGATCCAGGGCGGCCAGCTCGGCCTGGTAGCGCTGGCAATAGGCCGATTGGGCATAGGCCGCCTGGCCGGCGGCCAGAAAGGCCGTCACGGCGATGAGGGAGCGGAGAAAAGATGTCTTTGCCATAGAGCTGATCGCAGAACCGGTCCGTTGCGGCGTCAAATGCCTGTCAGCAGGTCATGTGCCGCCGGAATTTGACCCTATTGTGATTAACGCCTTGCCCCGCTCAAAGGAAGCTGTCTAGCTTTTCCTGTTCCGAGACTCCGAAAAGTGATCCTGCATGTACTCCCACACGACCATCGGGGCAAATGACCTCGCCCGGGCCAGGCGCTTCTACGATGCGGTTCTGGCGCCGCTCGGGCTCGAAGTGCGGTTCTCTGACGAGACCATCGTCGGCTGGGGCCTGCCCGGGGGGCGGCCGCAATTCCTGGTCGTGCGCCCGTTCGACGGCCGGGAGCCGAGCGTGGGCAACGGCTCCATGATCGCGCTCCTGGCCTTAAAGCGCAGCCTCGTCGATGCCTGCCATGCGGCCGCCCTGGAGCAGGGCGGCACGGACGAGGGCGGGCCGGGCCTGCGGCCGCATTACCACCGCAACTATTACGGCGCCTATTTCCGCGACTTCGACGGCAACAAGATCTGCATCGTGAGCCATCACGCCGAATAGACTCTCGTCAAAAGCCAAAGCCGTCCCCACATGTGAGCGTGACCGTGGGAGTTGAATGAAACGATGCGTGCCCGAATTGCCCTGGCTCTGGCTGTGACGATGGCGACCATGACTGGTGCCGCGGCCCAGGAGCCCGACCTGATCTTCAAGAAGTCCACGGTGTGGCGGGCGCTGACCCCGGACGACAAGCTCGCGGTCTACGGGATCGACGATCCCGTGGTCGAGGGCGTCGCCTGCCACTACACCACCCCGGAGCGCGGCGGCATTTCCGGCACGTTCGGCGTGGCCGAGGAGGTCTCCGACATCTCGCTCTCCTGCCGGCAGGTTGGGCCGGTGAAGTTCAAGCAGCGGTTCGGCCAGGGCGACGTGGTGTTCAGCGAGCGCCGGTCGCTGATCTTCAAGAAGATGCAGATCGTCCGCGGCTGCGACGCCAAGCGCAACACCCTGGTCTACATGGTCTATTCCGACCGGCCCATCGAGGGCTCGCCGAAGAACTCCACCTCGACCGTCCCCCTCATGCCCTGGGGCACCGAGGTTCCGCCGAAATGCGGGGAGTGGCTGAAGTCGTAAAGGGCTGGAAAGGCCGTGGCAGATCCTTTGTCGTGAGGCGCTGGCGCTGTTCCCTCCCCCTTGTGGGGAGGGCCAGGGTGGGGGTGTGAGCGCCACGCTGGTCCAGTCCAGCGCCCACACCCCCACCTCCACCTCCTCCCCACAAGGGGGAGGAGAGCCTGTCGGCGCTTCATGAGCCAGCTTCTCAGGAGGGCGGGGTCAGCCCGCCACGTTATCCAGCAGCAGCCTCGCGGCCGTCGCCCACATGATAAGGCCGATGGCCACGTCGAGGATCCGCCATGTGACGGGCCGGGCGAAGAGCGGCTTGAGGAGCCGGGCGCCGAAGCCGAGGGCGAAGAAGAAGGTGAAGGAGGCCAGCACGGCGCCGGCCGCGAACCATCCCTTGCCCTCGTCGAACTGGGTCGAGATCGAGCCGATCAGGACCACCGTATCGAGATAGACGTGCGGATTGAGCCAGGTGAGGGCGAGGCAGGTGAGCACCACCCGGCGGAAACCCTCGGGGGCCGCCTCGGACGGCCTTAAGGAGGCGGACCCGAAGGCCGCCATGAAGCTGCGCGCGCCATAGGCGAGGAGGAAGGCGACACCGCCATAGAGCAGGGCGGTCTCGGCCCAGGGCACCCGTGTGCTGAGCTGCCCGAAGCCGGAAACGCCGGCGAGAATGAGCACAGCGTCCGAAATCGCGCAGGTGAGGCAGACGGCGAGCACATGCTCGCCCCGCAGGCCGATGCGCAGCACGAAGGCGTTCTGGGCCCCGATGGGGAGGATGAGGCTGAGGCCGAGCAGGAAGCCGGCGATGAGGGGAACAGTCATGTCTCTTGTCCGAAGGGCAGTCGACGTTCCCTAAAGCCCGACCTATGTTTAGGACAGTTAAAGTCTCTGAACTCGATTTAGAAAAACTGCATTCATGCTGGATTATGCCCTGCTTGCCGCCCTCGCGGCGGTCGTCCGAACCGGGAGTTTCGAGCGGGCGGCGCAGCAGCTGAACGTCACGCCCTCGGCAGTCTCGCAGCGGATCAAGCTGCTGGAGGAGCGGATCGGGGCCGTTCTCGTCATCCGGGGGCAGCCGTGCCTGGCGACCGAGGCCGGCCAGCGCCTCTGCCAGCACGTGGACCAGGTCGCCCTGCTCGAAAGCTCCCTGCGCCAGAGCCTGCCCGGCCTGGAGCCCGAATCCCGTCCGGTCACCCTGCGCCTCGCCGTGAACGCGGACAGCCTCGCCACCTGGTTCATTCCGGCCATGGCCCAGACGGAGGGGCTCCTGTTCGACCTGGTCCTGGATGACCAGGATCACAGCGCGGACTGGCTGCGGCGCGGCGAGGTCGTGGCCGCCGTGACCTCGCACGGCAAGCCGATCCAGGGTTGCAACTGCTATCCGCTCGGCGCCCTGCGCTATGTGGCGACGGCGAGCCCCGGCTTCGTGAGCCGGTGGTTCGCCGAGGGGTTGAGCGAGCAAGCCGCGGCGCGGGCTCCTTGCCTGGTGTTCAATCAGAAGGATCGGCTGCAGGCGATGTGGCTGCGTCAGGTTCTCGGAAGGGAGGTGCAGCCGCCGCTCCACTGGCTTCCGTCATCGCAGGCCTTCGTCGATGGCGCTCTGGCAGGCTTGGGCTGGGGCATGAACCCGGAGCCGCTGGTCATGGACCATCTCCGGGCGGGGCGGCTGGTGGCCTTGAAGCCGTCTCAGCCTCTGGACGTTCCGCTCTATTGGCAGCAAAGCCGGATCGTCGGCCCCCTGATGGTGGACTTGACCCGGGCCGTCACCACGACCGCCCGGACCCTGCTGGCGCCGATGGCGGTTTAAGATCGCTCAGTTCGAGCAGGTCACGGAGACCGGCCGCTCCTGGGGGGAGAGGGACGCCTTCTGGATGGTGCCCGTGGCCTCGTCGGGGGCGATCTGCCGGTAGGAAACCGCCTTCACGTAACCGTGGGCCTCGCACCAGGCGTTCGCCACAACTTGGCCACAGGCTTGGTTTGTGATCAGGCATTCCGCAACGCCATAGCCGTCGGCGGCGGGGACCATGAAGGTGGCTTCATTCGAAGAGGCCTTGGTGCCATTGGGGAGCAGCGTCAGGGACGCGGCTGCGAAAAACACGACAGTACCCATTCCGAGCATGGTGAATGCGCGGCGCATCATAGACCTCTTTTGTTGAACTCGTGCCAATATGCCACGAGTGTGCGTGAACAAAGCTCTAACGCGCTGCCCCAGAACGTGTTTCATGCGACCGGGCAAATAAAACATGCTTACCGAATAGGAAACCTTGACGTCCCAGGGCCGAAAAGGCATTGATGGCTTCATGAACACGGCAACGATCCTCATTTCCGGGATTATTTGCGGCTAGCGCATTCGCTGGCTGGAGCCGTCTCGTTCTCATTCCAAGATCGAAACCGCCCTCCGGCCTGCGGCCTGACAGGGATTTGGTTTCATGGCGGCAAGCTTGAGGCTCTACAACACGCTGACCCGGTCGAAGGACGCTTTCGTCCCGATCGATCCCGAGAACGTGCGCCTCTACGTCTGCGGGCCCACCGTTTACGACTACGCCCACATCGGCAACGCGCGCCCGATCATCGTCTTCGACCTTCTCTTCCGTCTGCTGAGGCATGTTTACGGTAAGGAAGCCGTCACGTATGTGCGCAATATCACCGATGTGGACGACAAGATTAACGCCCGCGCCGCCCGGGATTACCCGGACCTGCCCCACAACGAGGCGATCCGGGCCGTCACCGGCAAGACCGAGGAGCAGTTCCACGCCGACATCCGGGCGCTGGGCGTGCTCATGCCGGAGGACGTGAACGAGCCGGGCAAGCCCCCGCGCTTCGTCGAGCCCCGAGCGACCGAGCATATCGACGAGATGCGCATGATCATCGAGCGGCTGATCGAGCGCGGCGCCGCCTATGTGGCCGAGGAGCACGTGCTCTTCTCCGTCGCCGCCATGGGGAAGCTGCCGGACGTCCCGCAATACGGCGCCTTCTCGAAGCGTTCCCTCGACGAGCTGCTCTCCGGCGCCCGCGTGGACGTGGCGCCCTACAAGCGCGACCCGATGGATTTCGTGCTCTGGAAGCCCTCGGGGCCGCAGGATCCCGCCTGGGCCTCGCCGGCCGGCATCGCGACCCCTGGCCGTCCCGGCTGGCACATCGAGTGCTCGGCCATGTCCTGGAAGCACCTGGTCCAGGCCTTCGAGACGCGGCTGTCCTGCGACGACCCGACGGCCCGCGAGATCTTCGACATCCACGGCGGCGGCATCGACCTCGTCTTCCCGCACCATGAGAACGAGATCGCCCAGTCCTGCTGCGCCTTCGGGCTGCCGCGCATGGCCAATGTGTGGATGCACAACGGCTTCCTGCAGGTGGAAGGGGAGAAGATGTCGAAGTCCCTCGGCAACTTCTTCACCATCAACGAGCTGCTCAGGGACTGGCCCGGCGAGGTGCTGCGCTTCAACATGCTGCGCACCCATTACCGCCAGCCCATCGACTGGACGGCAAAGGGGTTGGAGGAGAGCGAGAAGACCCTCGACCGCTGGTACGAACTGGCGGGCAGGGGCGAGACCGCTTTCCTCTCGGATCACATCGTCGAAGCGCTCGCGGACGATCTCAACACGCCGAAGATGCTGGCGGAGCTTCATGCCCTCGATGGGCAGGGCGCTCACGAGGAGCTCGGCGCGAATCTTCGGGCGCTCGGCTTCCTGCTCGAAGGGGCCGAGGCCTGGAAAGCCCGCAAGCAGGCTTCCCTCGGTGTCGATCCCGCGCAGGTCGAGGCGCTGATTGCTGCCCGCAAGGAAGCTCGCGCCGCAAAGAACTGGGCCGAGTCCGACCGCATCCGCGACGCGCTCGCGGCGATGAGCGTCGTGGTGAAGGACAACAAGGACGGCACGACCACCTGGGAGGTGGCGCGATGACAAGCATCGGTCTTCGTGAGTTACGTCTCGCCTCTCTTCACCCTCATCCTGAGGAGGCGCGCAGCGCCGTCTCGAAGGAGGTTCCAGAGCGCACTGAATCCTCCTTCGAGACGCAGCCTGCGGCTGCTCCTCAGGATGAGGTGATCGAATGTTGTGAACGTGGAGAAGGGGCGCTCTGATGGGACAGGCATTGCCGAAACCGGGGCTTCGTCCCTTCCTGCCGGCGGATCTGCCGGTCCTCGTCGACATCTACGAGGAGAGCATCGCGGAGCTGACGGGCGAGGATTACAGCCCGAGCCAGCAGGAAGCCTGGATCGCCCGTGCCGAGGACGATTCCTTCGCCGAGAAGCTGGCGAAGAGCCTGACCCTGGTCGCAACGGTCGAAGGCTCGCCCGTCGGCTTCATCGCGCTCAAGGACAACGAGGTCGTCGAGCTCCTCTACGTGCATCCCGCCGCGGCCGGGCAGGGGATCGGCACGATGCTCTACGACGCCATCGAGAAGCTCGCCGGCGCGCGCGGGGCCGCGCGCCTCCTCGCCGAGGTCAGCGACAACGCACTGCCCTTCTTCCAGAAGCACGGCTTTCAGCCGCAGCGCCGCAACACCATGCCGCTCGGCGATGAATGGCTCGGCACCACCACCATGGAAAAGCGCCTGGCACCGCAGGAAGACAGGAAATTGTCGTCATGAGCCGTGAACGCGTCTATCTGTTCGACACGACCCTGCGCGACGGCGCGCAGACCACCGGCGTGGACTTCTCCCTCGAGGACAAGAAGGCGATCGCGGCGCTCCTCGACAGGCTCGGCATCGATTACGTTGAAGGCGGCTATCCGGGCGCGAACCCGCTCGATACCGCCTTTTTCGCCGAGAAGCGCACGAAGAACGCTAAGTTCACCGCCTTCGGCATGACGAAGCGGGCAGGGCGCTCCGTCTCCAACGATCCCGGCGTGGCGGCACTGCTCGAAGCGCAGGCCGATGCGATCTGCTTCGTGGCCAAGTCCTGGGATTACCATGTCCGCGTGGCGCTCGAGACGACCCCGGAGGAGAACCTCGCGGGCATCCATGAGAGCGTCGAGGCCGCGCGTGCGAAGGGCCGCGAGGTGCTCGTCGATTGCGAGCATTTCTTCGACGGCTACAAGGCCAATCCCGACTACGCCCTGTCCTGCGTGAAGACGGCTTACGACGCCGGCGCGCGCTGGATCGTGCTCTGCGACACCAATGGCGGCACGCTGCCTCACGAGGTGACCGAGATCGTCTCGGCGGTGACCAAGATCGTGCCGGGGGCGCATCTCGGCATCCATGCCCATGACGATTGCGGCTGCGCGGTCGCCAATTCCCTCGCCGCCGTGGAAGCGGGCGCGCGCCACATCCAGGGCACGCTCAACGGCCTCGGCGAGCGCTGCGGCAACGCCAATCTCATCACCCTCATCGGGGCCCTGAAGCTGAAGGACGGCTATGCGGCCCGCTTCGATCTCGGCGTCACGGACGAGACGCTGGGCCAGCTCACACATGTCTCGCGGCAGGTGGACGAGATCCTCAACCGGCAGCCGAACCGCCATGCGCCTTTCGTGGGCGCGAGCGCCTTCGCCACGAAGGCCGGCATCCATGCCTCCGCCGTGCTGAAGGATCCGCGCACCTACGAGCATGTTGAGCCGGAGGTCGTCGGCAACGTGCGCAAGGTCCTGGTGTCGGATCAGGGCGGGCAGTCGAACATCCTCGCCGAACTGAAGCGTTGCGGCTTCGAACTGGAGAAGGGCGATCCGCGCATCGCGCGCGTGCTCGACGAGGTGAAGCGCAAGGAGTCTGAAGGCTTCGCGTTCGAAGGTGCGGACGCGTCGTTCTACGTGCTGGTCAAGCGGATGCTGGGCGAGGTGCCGGCCTTCTTCGACGTGGAGCGCTTCTCGGTCAACGTGGAGCGCCGCTTCAACGCGGTCGGCGAACTCGTCACCGCCTCGGAGGCCATCGTGAAGGTGCGCGTAGGCGACGAGGTGCTGATCTCCGCCGCCGAGGGCAACGGCCCGGTGAACGCCCTCGACGTGGCCCTGCGCAAGGATCTCGGCAAGTACCAGAACCTGATCCAGGACCTGGAGCTGGTGGATTACAAGGTCCGCATCTATCAGGGCGGCTCGGACGCCGTGACGCGCGTGCTGATCGAGTTCATGGACGGTTCGGGCGAGCGCTGGACCACCATCGGCGTGTCGGCCAACATCATCGACGCCTCGTTCCAGGCGCTGACGGATTCCATGGTCTACAAGCTTCTCAAGAGTGGGGCGTCGCTCTGATGCGTGACGCAGCGGTTATTTCCCTCCCCACCCATCTCAGGCCTGCCTGAGATGGGCATCCTCTAGCGCAAGTCGGGAACACCCGACTTGCGATGGGGAGGAGAGCTTCCGGCCTGCCTCGGGTTGGGGGACGTGTGCAAGTTGCGTCGTCAGAATCAAAGGTGTTTCCAGGCCATCCCATGAACATCCCGATCCTTCTGCCGCTCTTGGGGATTCTTCTCGGCGGCGTGTTTCTCTCGTCCCAGGCCCCCATCAACGCGGCCCTGGCGCGGTCCTTGGGCGACCCGGTGCTGGCGGCCTGCATCTCGTTCGGGATCGGCTTCGTCATCCTGGCGGCGATCAGCGTCTTTCGCGGCTCCTGGCCGTCCGGCGGAGCCCTCGCCGCAGCGCCCTGGTGGTCCTGGCTCGGAGGATTTCTCGGCGCCTTCTATGTCGCCATCGTGATCTGGGGCGTACCGCAGCTCGGCGTGGTCAGCACCGTGGCCGCCCTGGTCTTCGGTCAGGTGGCCGCCGCCCTGGTCCTCGACGCCGTGGGCGCCTTCGGCCTGCCCGTGCAGGCGATCACCTGGCAGCGGCTCCTGGCCGCGGGCATGATCCTGGGCGGGCTCGTGCTGTCCCGCGCAGGATAAGGCAGTCCTAAAACCGGGCTTCGATCTCTTCCTCGTTGCTCACGATCCCGACCCGGCGGGCGGCGTTCTCGAGCATCGGGATGACCTCCTCGACCCGTTCGGCCACGAGGTAGTTGAGCTCCCGTCCGGAGCGGATGAAGCCCTGTTCGCGCATGTGGGCGATCAGCGAGAGGAGCGGCTTCCAGAAGCTCTTGGTGCTCAGCATCAGGATCGGCTTCGTGTGCTGGCCGAGCTGCGCCCAGGTCATCTGCTCGACGAGTTCCTCGAGGGTCCCGATTCCGCCGGGCAGGGCGACGAAGGCGTCGGCCTTCTCGAACATCAGGCGCTTGCGGGTATGCATGTCGGGGACGACGATGGTCTCCTGCACATCGTCGAGCAGCCTCTCGCGGGACTTCAGGAAATCCGGGATGATCCCTGTGACATAACCGCCGTGATCGAGCACGGCCTGGGCGACCGTGCCCATGAGGCCGACATTGCCGCCTCCATAGACCAGGTTGATCCCCTGTTCGGCCATGAGGCGACCCAATAACGCCGCATTCTCGGCGAAAACGGGGTCGTCGCCGAAGCCGGAGCCGCAATAGACGCAAATGGATTTTATCGAACCGTTGGATGGCATGGGCATTCCGGGGAGGCGGGGAGCCTCCCGCGCTGAGTCGTAGTGCATTATTTGTCCTTTATGGCCGTAGCCTTTTGAAAGATAAACGGTTTAAATGCACGAAAGTGCCGCGTACGAGAAAATGCACCATGGCGCATCCGAAGGAAATCAAAGGTACAATCGCCTTGCTTGGCGCCGCCGCTGCAGCCGTTGTCGCAGTCCTTCTCGGGGTGCTTTACTGGTCCTGGTCCGGCGTTTCCGAAGCCCCGCAGGGCCCAGCCCCCGCCCAGCCGCCTCAAGCCTCCGCTCCCTCCCAGGCGACGCCGGGCCAGCAGGCCGCCGCCAAGCCGACGGCGCCGGGCGAGGCATCTCCGGCACAGTCCAAGGGTGCGGCCGTGGCGCCGTCCTTCGACCTGGTGCGCGTCGAGCCTGATGGCGAGAGCGTCATTGCCGGGCGGGCGGCCCCCGGAGCGACCATCGAGCTGCTGAGGGGCGATCAGGTTCACGCCCGCGCGGCGGCCGATGCCTCGGGCCTGTTCGCCATCGTGCCGCCGCCCCTGCCGCCCGGGTCGCATCTGGTGGTCCTGCAATCCATCGCGCCGGACGGCACCCGCCAGCGTTCGGCCCAAAGCGTGACTGTCGTCATCAGCGATGCCAGGACGCGGCCGCTTGTCACCCTGACGACTCCGGACAAGCCGACGGTGGTCCTGTCCAACCCCGAGCCGCCGGCGAAGGTGGCCGAGGAAACCAAGCCTGAGACGAAGACGGCCGACGCCGGTGCCGCCACGCCGGCAGAGCCTCAGCCGGCCCCGCAGCAGCAGGCTGGCGCCGCGCCGGCGGGTTCGCCGCCGCCGGCTCCTGGGCCATCGGCGCCCCGGCCCGAGATCAAGATCGTGACGGTCGACGCCGAGGAGGGCAAGCTCTTCGTGTCCGGCCAGTCGGCCCCCGGGGCGACCGTGCGCCTCTACCTCAATGAGAGCTTCATCGCTCCCGGCGGAGCGGGCGGGGACGGCAAGGTTTCCTTCTCGATCGGCAGCGGCGTGAAGCCCGGCGACTACCGGATCCGCCTCGACGACGTGGATCCGGTCTCGGGACAGGTCAGGTCCCGCGCCGAGGTGGGATTCAACGTGCCGGTCCAGGTGGCGGCCCAGCCGCCGGCCCCCGCGGCGCCTCAGCCGGCCGGGTCGGCCGCCGAGGCGCCGCGCGCCATGGCCTCCGCCTTGCCCGAAGGCCAGATGGCCAGCGCCGAAACGGTCGTGATCCCCAACATCAACACCACCATCGTGTCCCGCGGCGACAACCTCTGGCGGATCAGCCAGCGGGTCTACGGCAAGGGCTTGCGCTACACGGTGATCTACGGGGCGAACCAGGAGCAGATCCGCAATCCGGATCTGATCTATCCCGGCCAGGTTTTCGTGCTGCCGGCCGAGCAGGCGCCGAAGAGCAACTGAAGCGCTTCGAACCGGTCATCGACCCCGCGCAAATTGGAACAATGACAGACTCGGGGTGAATTCGCCCCGCCGATTGCCTATATCGGGGTCCGATACCTCGATTGGATTCTCCCGTATGCCTCCCTCCACCGCCGTCCCGACGACGGGCGCCGCTGCGCCAAGGCCGAACAACGGCCTGGCCGCCACCTGGACGAAGCTCTGGCCCTATCTCTGGCCTCACGGCAGGCCCGATCTCCAGCGACGGGTCTTCCTGGCCTTCGGGCTCCTGCTGGTGGCCAAGGGCGTGACCATGGTGACGCCCTTCGCCTTCAAATGGGCGACGGACGCGCTGGTGGCGGTCACGGGGAGCGCCGGGCAAGGGGTTGAATCGGCTGCCACGTCCGGCTCCTGGCTCTGGAAGGCGCCGATCCTGCTCACGGCCGTCTACGGCATAACCCGCATCCTCATGGCGGTTCTGACCCAGCTGCGCGACGGCCTCTTCGCCAAGGTCGCCATGCATGCGGTGCGCAATCTCGCGCTGCAGACCTTCGAGCACATGCACCGCCTCTCCCTGCGCTTCCATCTGGAGCGCAAGACCGGCGGCCTGACCCGCGTCCTGGAGCGCGGTCGCGAGGGCATCGAGGAGCTGTCTCGCCTCGTGGTGCTCACTCTCGTCCCGACCATCCTCGAATTCATCCTGGTGCTGGGACTGCTCGCCTGGGAGTTCAACTGGGTCTATTCGGCCGTCGTCTTCGTGATGGTGGTCGTCTATCTCGCCTATACCTACAAGGCGACCCAGTGGCGGATCTCGATCCGCAAGCAGATGAACGATTCCGACACGGATGCGAACACGAAGGCGGTCGACTCGCTCCTGAACTACGAGACGGTGAAGTATTTCGGCGCCGAGCAGCGGGAGACCGCCCGCTACGACCGCTCCATGGAGCGCTACGAGAAGGCCTCGACCCAGACCTATACCTCGCTCGCCGTGCTCAATGCCGGGCAGGCGGTGATCTTCTCCATCGGCATGGCCGTCGTCATGGTCCTGGCGGCGCGTGACATCATGGCGGGACGGGCCACCATCGGCAGCTTCGTGCTCGTCAACGCCATGCTGGTGCAGCTCTACATCCCGCTGAACTTCATGGGCATGCTCTACCGGGAGATCAAGCAGGCCCTCATCGACATCGACGACATGTTCGCGATCATCGAGCGCAACCCCGAGATCCAGGACAAGCCCGGCGCCAAGCCGCTGCAGGTGGCCGAGGGCGTCGTGCGCTTCGAGGACGTGCATTTCGCCTATATCCCGGAACGCCCCATCCTCAAGGGGGTGAGCTTCGAGGTGCCGGCAGGCCATACGGTCGCCATCGTGGGACCCTCGGGGGCGGGCAAGTCGACCATCTCCCGCCTGCTGTTCCGGTTCTACGAGCCCACCAGCGGCCGCATCCTCATCGACGGGCAGGAGATCGCCGAGGTGCAGCAGGCGAGCTTGCGCAAGGTCATCGGCATGGTTCCGCAGGACACGGTGCTGTTCAACGACACGATCGGGTACAACATCCAGTATGGCCGCTGGGACGCGTCCCCGGAGGAGGTGAAGGAGGCCGCGCGCCTCGCCCAGATCGACCGCTTCATCGGCCTCCTGCCGGAGGGTTACGACACGCCCGTGGGAGAGCGCGGCCTGAAGCTCTCGGGCGGCGAGAAGCAGCGCGTGGCCATCGCCCGCACCATCCTCAAGGCCCCTCCGATCCTGGTCCTCGACGAGGCGACCTCGGCCCTGGACACCTTCACCGAGAAGGAGATCCAGGACGCCCTCGACCGGGTCAGCCGGGGACGGACCACCCTGGTGATCGCCCATCGGTTGTCCACAGTCATCGGCGCCGACGAGATCATCGTTCTCGACCAGGGGAGGGTGGTCGAGCGCGGCAACCATGCGAGCCTCCTCAGCCATGGCGGGGTCTATGCCGCCATGTGGAATCGCCAGCGCGAGGCGGATCAGGCCCGCGAAACCCTCAAGCGGGCCGAGGAGGAAGAGCGCAACCCCGAGAGCGTGGCCGGTTGACGGGAGCGTTTTCCCCTGCCATCCCCGAGCAAACGCTCTTAAGGCTGTGAAATTATGACCGATATCCTGGAATCGATGCGCCGCATCATCGTGCCGATCCACAAGGAGGGCTATCCCTTCATCCTGATCGGACTTTTTGTGACCATCCTGCTGGCGATCTTCGCATGGTCTCCTTTGGGCTGGATCAGCGCGATCCTGACCGTGTGGGTCTGCTACTTCTTCCGCGATCCTCTGCGGGTGACGCCGATCCGGGAGGGCCTCGTGGTCTCCCCGGCCGACGGCCGGGTGAACCTCATCACCACCGCCGTGCCTCCGGCCGAGCTCGACCTGCCGCCCGAGCCGATGACCCGCATCTCGGTGTTCATGAACGTGTTCGACTGCCACGTGAACCGCTCGCCGGTCACGGGCCGGATCACCCAGATCCTCTATACGCCCGGCCTCTTCCTCAACGCGGAGCTCGACAAGGCGAGCGAGGACAACGAGCGCAACGCCCTCGTGATCGAGACGGCGGGCACCAAGATCGGCGTGGTCCAGATCGCCGGCCTCGTGGCGCGCCGCATCGTCTCCTTCGTGAAGATCGGCGAGCACCTGAGCACGGGCGAGCGCTTTGGCCTCATCCGGTTCGGCTCCCGCCTCGACATCTTCGTGCCGCTCAACGCCCAGGTTCTCGTGGGCCTCGGCCAGACGGCGGTCGCCGGCGAGACGGTGCTC
Source organism: Pseudomonadota bacterium (assembly GCA_023386155.1). Classification (GTDB taxonomy): domain Bacteria; phylum Pseudomonadota; class Alphaproteobacteria; order Rhizobiales; family Beijerinckiaceae; genus Microvirga. Next base: position 2,449 of record JAEWKH010000139.1, on the reverse strand, counting down.
GCGGATCTCACCGCCAACGAGCCCGCGCGCCAGTACCGCGTGGGCTGATGCCTTGCGCCCGCCGGGAACGGTCTTCCCGGCGGACCCTTCGGACGGAACCGTCCCCAGCAGTTTGCGCTTCTTCCATCACCCGCACACTGCCCAGCTCTGCTTGCCGCCCGGGCTGGCACCTCCTAGGTTCATGCCATGAGTGACCTCTTTCCGCCCTTCGCCCCGGATCCGAACGAGCCGCGCAAGCGGCTCTTCAAGCCGGTCCCGTTCCGGATGATCGCCCCCAACATCATCACCCTGATCGCCCTCTGCCTGGGGCTCTGGGCGATCCGGCTGGCCTTCGACGGGCAATACGAAAGGGCGGTCGTGGCGGTCATCGTCGCCGCCTTCCTGGACGGGGTCGACGGGCGCATCGCCCGGCTTCTGAAGGGCACGTCCCGGTTCGGCGCGGAACTCGATTCCCTGGCCGACTTCCTGAATTTCGGCGTCACCCCGGCACTGATCATCTACAGCTTCGTCCTGCACGAGCTGGGGCGCGTGGGCTGGATCGGCTCCATCGTGCTCGCCATCGCGGCCGCCCTCCGCCTGGCCCGGTTCAACGTCATGATCGACGATCCCAACCGGCCGGAATGGAAGAAGAACTTCTTCGTCGGCATGGCGGCCCCCATGGGCGCCATGTGCGCCCTGCTGCCGCTCTACCTGTCGTTCCTGGGCACGCCCATTCAGGATTCCTCCGTCGCGCCGCTCATCCTCGTCTACGTGGTCGGCATCGCGTTCCTCATGGTCTCGACCATCCCGACCTATTCGGGAAAGACGATGGGCAAGTACGTTCCGCGCCAGTGGGTCCTGCCGATCTTCGTCCTGTCCGTCGCGGCGTTCGGCCTGCTCATCAGCTTCCCCTGGGAAATGCTGAGCCTGATCACGGTCGTCTTCCTGCTGACCATCCCGGTCAGCGTGATGCGCTACCGCAAGCTGGAGCGTCTCGACGCCAAGGGCGATCCGGAGGCGAGGCCGTCCCCGTCCGGGATCGAGCCGCCGCCCGGCGCCTGAGCGGCTTGATTCGAACGGCCCCGATGCCATGTTGTGATCCGGCGTAGCCGTTTGGCCCGACGAGTGTACTGAAAGGGTCCCGAGGGATCCGAAGCGTGGAGAGAAAAGTGGCGTCTTCTTCCGAGGTGTCGAATTCCAGCCGGCGTCCGAAGCTCGTTCTCGCGTCCGCCTCGCCGCGCAGGCTCGCTCTCCTGCAGCAGGCCGGCATCGAGCCCGATGCCCTCCTGCCGGCCGACGTGGACGAGACGCCCCTGAAGAACGAGGGCGCCAAGGAACTGGCCAAGCGCCTCGCCCGCTCGAAGGCGGAGGTGGCCCGCAAGGTCGCCCGCGCCCGCGAGGACCTGAAGGATTCCTACATCCTCTCCGCCGACACCGTGGTGGTCGTGGGCAAGCGGGTCCTGCCGAAGGCCGAGCTGGTGGACGAGGCGGCCGGCTGCCTGAGGCTGCTCTCTGGCCGCGCCCACCGGGTCTATACCTCGATCTGCCTCATCACGCCGAAAGACACGATCCGCGAGCGCCTCGTGGAAACCCGCGTCCGCTTCAAGCGCCTCTCCCGGGACGAGTTCGAGCGCTATCTCGCCTCGGGCGAGTGGCGCGGCAAGGCGGGGGGCTATGCCATCCAGGGGCTCGCCGGGACCTTCGTGGTCAAGCTCGTCGGTTCCTACTCGAACGTCGTGGGCCTGCCCCTCTACGAGGCCGCGGCCCTGCTCGACGGGGAGGGCTATCCCGTCCGGTTCAGCTGGCTCGACGCCGCCTGAGGCGATTTCCCGCCCTCAGGCCTGCCTTGCGCGAGGGGGCGCCGGCAACCATGTTGCCGTCTAGCGCTTCGTGCGAAAAAGTGGACCCGGTTTTCGCTGACGCGGCCCTCCGGGTCCGCACCAACGATGCACTCTCCAAAGAGTGGAGCATCGGATTCGATCCCAAAAGTGGGTCCACTTTTCACGTCCGATGCTCTAGCAACGAAAAGGAGGCGAGGCATGAACGCCGCCAACGAGAACAACCCCCTGGCTTCCTCCGGCAAGTGCCCGATCTGCGGCAAGCCCGCCCAGCCCGAGTACCGGCCCTTCTGCTCGAAGCGCTGCGCCGATGTGGACCTGAACCGCTGGCTGTCCGGCACCTACGCGATTCCGGCCGTCGAGAGCGAGGAGGACGACCGGGACGAGGACGACCGGGGAGCCTGAACGCATTTCCCGGAATTTTTGTGGTTCGAGGCGCTGGACATGCGGCGCAGGTCTGACTATACACCCCTCCACGACGCGCACGGCCCCGCCGCGCATCGGATGCCCAGGTAGCTCAGTTGGTAGAGCATGCGACTGAAAATCGCAGTGTCGGTGGTTCGATTCCGCCCCTGGGCACCATCTCTTCTCCTTTAAAATCAACAACTTACTCTATCAGACTTCGGCATTAT
>JAEWKH010000137.1 GCA_023386155.1 Pseudomonadota bacterium | reverse complement strand
TTAACTCATTGTTAGTTCCATCGGGTGTCTTTGCCGCGGCGGGGGCTCAAAAAGACAAGGATCACTTATGACTTTTGGAAAATTCGCGCTCGCCGCTGTCGCCCTGGCTGGATTTGTCAGCCTCAGCGGGCCTGCCTCGCAGGCTCAACCTCTTGTGCGCATTCCGGACGTCTCGTCCAAAGCCGATGTCACCTTCGCTCAATATCGTCCCGACCGCCGCTTCGCCCGTCCGCACCGCGTCTGCAAGTGGGAAACCGTGACCAAGCGCGTCAGGGGCAGGATCGTCAGGGAACGGGTCCAGCGTTGCAGGATGGTTCGGCGCTGAGCGAACGGGAAGGGCTCTTCGGAGCCCTTTTCCTTACCAGTCGAAGGAACGATGCAATCGATGAGCATTTCATTACAGACCTGTAATCTGTTCGTAAGGCGGACGGCATCCGCTCAAGCCTATCTCCATTACGGAGCAGGCGAGCATTTCACTACTTTTCGGCTCGAATGGAGGGGCAGCCATGGCTTTACAGCGGGAACCCGGTGAGCACAAAGACGTGACCCATTGCCGGCCGGACCTCGATCAGGTTAGAAGCGCCGTGAGATGGCTGCGCGCCTCGAGCCCGAGAAGTGCCTTGGCTGACCTCGCGGAGGCTAAGCTTCGAGCCATCGAGAAAAGGGTCGACGGTCCGCGGCCGGGCGGCCCGCGGGCAGGAGCCGGCCAGACCCTCCGTCCCTCCTGGGACGAGCCGCGCACACCCTGAACGATCAGCTTAGCCCTATCCTTCAAGCATTCCGGAGTATCCATGAAGACGTCGACCAAGGCATGTGCCGCTCTGATCGTGCTGGCGGGTCTGGGCGCACTCGCGCTTGACGGCCAGTACGTGGCTGGCGCCCGACAATTCGTGACGGAACGGCTTGGGGCAGGGCAGGCTTCGTCCGTCCGGACGCCATCCCGCGGCGCCGGCAGGTCCGTCGCCGTGCCGGTGGAAACGGCCCCGGCGCGATCCGAGGCGGTTTCTTCCATCGTCAGGGCGGTGGGCAGCCTGCAATCGGACGAGGCGGTCCAGGTGTCCTCAGAGGTCGCGGGACGCATATCCACCATTGCCTTCAAGGAGGGGCAGGGCGTCGAGGCGGGCACCGTCCTGGTCCAGCTCGACGATGCCGTGGCAAAGGCCGAGCTCGCTGACGCGAAGGCTCGCCTCGAACTCGCCGAGGCGAACTACGAACGGACGAGGAGCCTGGCCAGGACCGGGAGTGCGACGGGGCGCGCCCAGGACGAGGCGACGAGCGACCTGGCCACCGCACGCGCGGCCGTGGAGCTGATTCAGGTCAGACTCGACAAGCTGGCGATCAGGGCTCCCTTTCCGGGCACGATCGGCACCCGCAAGGTGTCGGTCGGGGCCTATGTCACGCCCGGCGCCCCCATTGCAAACCTCGAGAAGATCGACGAGCTGAAGGTCGACTTCAAGGTCCCCGAGACCTTTCTGTCCGACGTCAAGGTCGGTCAGGTCGTGGAGGTGTCCGTGGACGCCCTGCCGGGCCGCACCTTCCCGGGCACGATCTACGCCATCGACCCGATGGTGGACGTGAACGGGCGCGCGCTCACCGTGCGGGCCAAGCTTCCGAATCCCGGCCTCGTGCTTCGCCCGGGGCTCTTCGCCCGGGTCGCCGTTCGCACGGGGGACGAGCGAAGCGTGGTGATGATCCCTGAGGAGGCGATCGTCCCGCAGGGGCGCGACAACCTGATCTACCGCGTCGAGAACGGGCGGGCGGTCGAGACCAAGGTGATGCTCGGATCCCGGAAGGCGGGTTCGGTCGAGATCAGGAAAGGTCTCGAGGCCGGCCAGATCGTCGTGACCGCCGGGCACAATCGCCTGCGCGATGGCGCGGCGGTCGATGTCGTCAGCGAAGCGTCCGTGGCCAAAGCAGACTAGGACCCGACATGAGCCTTCCCGAGATCTGCATCCGCCGTCCCGTCTTCGCGACGGTGCTGAGCCTCGTCCTGCTCCTGCTCGGCGTCGTCTCGTATGACCGCCTGACGGTGCGCGAGTACCCCAATATCGACGAACCCGTCGTGTCGGTGTCGACCCGCTATCCCGGCGCCTCCGCCAGCATCATCGAGAGCCAGGTCACCCAGGTGCTCGAAGGCTCCATCGCGGGCATCGCCGGAATCGACATCCTCGAATCCACGAGCCGCTCGGAATCGAGCCGCATCACCGTGCGCTTCCGCTCCGATGTCGATCCCGACGTGGCCGCGAGCGACGTGCGCGACCGCGTCAGCCGCGTGCGGCGGCGATTGCCCGACGAGATCGACGAGCCGACCATCGCCAAGGTCGAGGCCGATGCCCAGCCCGTCATCTTCATGGCGTTCGTCAGCGACCGCATGAATGCGCTCGAGCTGACCGACTATGTCGACCGCTTCGTGGTCGACCGCCTGAAGAACCTGCCGGGCGTCGCCGACGTGTCGATCTTCGGCGAGCGGCGCTACGCCATGCGCCTCTGGCTCGACCAGGCGCGGCTCGCCGCCTACAACCTGACCGTCCAGGACGTGGAAAACGCCCTTCGGGCGCAGAACGTGGAGATCCCGTCCGGCCGCATCGAGAGCGAGACCCGCGAGTTCACCGTCCTCTCGCGCACCAGCCTCTCGACTCCCGAGCAGTTCGAGAACGTGATCGTCAAGGTGGCCGACGGCCACCAGGTCAAGATGAAGGACATTGCCCGCGTCGAGCTGAGCGCCGCCGACACGCGCAGGGACAGCCGCTACAACGGCAACACGACCGTGGCCGTGGGCATCGTCAAGCAGGCGGTCGCCAACCCGCTCGACGTGTCCCAGGCCTTGCGCGAGGCCATGCCGGAGATCGGCGCCTCCCTCCCGGCCGGCGTCACGGCCGAGATCGGCAACGACAGCTCGGTGTTCATCGACCGCTCGATCAAGGCGGTCTACCACACCATCGGCGAGGCCATCGCGCTCGTGATCGTCGTGATCTTCTTCTTCCTGCGCTCGGTCAGGGCCTCGATCATCCCGGTGGTGACGATTCCGATCTCCCTCGTGGCGACCTTCGCGCTGATGTACGCCTTCGGCTTCTCCGTGAATACCCTCACGCTGCTTGCCATGGTGCTGGCCATCGGCCTCGTCGTGGACGATGCCATCGTGGTCCTGGAGAACATCTACCGGCACATCGAGGATGGCATGAAGCCCGTGCAGGCCGCCATCAAGGGATCGCGCGAGATCGGCTTCGCCGTCATCGCCATGACCCTGACGCTGGCCGCGGTTTATGCGCCGATCGCGTTCACGCCGGGGCGGACGGGCCGCATCTTCCTGGAGTTCGCCCTGACGCTTGCGGGAGCGGTGATCGTGTCCGGCTTCGTGGCCCTCACGCTCACCCCGATGATGTGCTCGAGGCTCCTGAAGCACAATCCGAAGCCGAACCGGCTGTTCGTCGTCATCGAGAACGCCTTCCTGGCCTTCGAGCGCGGATACGGGGCGATCCTGCGCGCATCCCTGAAAGCGCGCTGGCTGGTGGTGCTCGTCGCGCTTGGGGTGGCGGGCATGAGCGTCCACTACTTCACCAGGCTCCCGTCGGAGCACGCGCCGATCGAGGACCGCGGCATCCTCCAGGTGCGCGGCAGCGCCCCCGAGGGCGCGACACTGGCCTATACGGGCCGCTACGCGTCGCAGATCGACGAACTGGTGACCAAGGTGCCGGAGGCGCAGAACTCGCTCATGATCGCGGGCTTCCCCGAGGTCACCGACTTCCAGGTCATCGGGCTGCTGAAGGACTGGGAGGAGCGGACCGTCTCGCAGCAGGAGATCGGAGCGGCGCTCACGCCCAAGCTCGGGCGCATTCCCGGCGTGCGGGCCTTCGCCAGCAACCCGCCTTCCCTCGGACAGCGGGGATCGTCGCGCCCCATCGAGTTCGTCATCCAGGGATCGGGCACCTACGAGCAGCTCCAGGTGGCCGTCGAGAAGCTCGTCGAGCGGGTGGAGCAGTATCCCGGCATGACCAACGTCGATACCGACCTGAAGCTCAACAAGCCCGAGTTCCGGCTTGAGCTCGACCGCGAGAAGATCGCGGATCTCGGCCTCGACATCTCGACCGTGGGACGTACGCTGGAGACCTATCTCGGCGGCCGCCAGGTGACCCGCTTCGAGGCCAATGGCGAGCAGTACGACGTCTATCTCCAGCTGCCCGCCGAGGACCGGGCCTCGCCCGCCGCCCTCTCGACCATCTACGTGAGGTCGGCCAAGGGCGAGATGGTCCAGCTCTCCAACGTCGTGAAGGTGTCGGAGGACGTCGCGCCGAAGGACCTGCGCCGCTTCAACCAGATGCGGGCGGTCACGCTCTCGGCCAACCTTGCCCCGGGATACTCGCTGGGTGACGGCATCGCGTTCCTCGAGCAGGCGGCAAGGGAGATCCTGCCGGACAACATGCGGACGGACCTGGCGGGCCAGAGCCGCGAGTTCCGGTCCTCGAACGCGAGCTTGGCCATGGTGTTCGTCCTGGCGCTCGGGTTCATCTACCTGGTCCTGGCCGCTCAGTTCGAGAGCTTCCGCGACCCGGTGATCATCCTCCTGACAGTGCCCTTGTCCATGACGGGCGCTCTCGCGGCGCTCTATTACGCGGGAGGAACGCTGAACGTGTTCTCCCAGATCGGCCTCGTGACCCTCGTGGGCCTCATCACGAAGCACGGCATTCTGATCGTGGAGTTCGCCAACCAGCAGCAGGAGGCGGGCAGGGAGCGTCTCGAGGCCGTGATCGAGGCTTCGGTGCTGCGCCTGCGTCCGATCCTGATGACCACCGCCGCCATGGTGCTCGGCGCCATCCCGCTCGCCCTCGCCGAGGGCGCAGGTGCCGAGAGCCGGCAGCAGATCGGCTGGGTCATCGTGGGCGGCATGACCCTCGGAACGATCCTGACGCTGTTCGTGGTGCCGATGGCCTACTCGTTCCTCGGAAGGCGGCACACGGCTTCGTCCGAGACGCACGAGGCGGCTCTGGCCGCCGAGCCTGCCGAGTGAGGCGGCGCGCGCGAGGCACAGGGCCGGGCAGGCCGTTTAGGGGTCTGCTCGCTTCCTGAACGGAGGTCAGAGGCCCGTCAGCACCTGGCGCAGCCTCATCGGGAGCCGGTCACGCCAGCTCGTTTCCCTGACGAGGCGAAAGCCGAGGTTGTCGGGAGGGGTGCCGACCGAGCATCCGCCGCTCTTCGGGTCGCGGATGAAGAAGGGCATCATCGTGCGGTGCTGGCCCTCGACCACGTAGATCCCGCAATTGCCGGTCTCGTCGATCGTGCGGCCGGCGGAGTCGAGCGTCACGCGGCGCTGACAGCTCTGCGTCCATTCCCAGACATTGCCGGCGACGTCGTAGATGCCGTGTTCGTTGGCCCCGAAGCTGCCGACCGGGCGCGGGGCCGGATCGCTTGCAGCCTTCCGGGCAGCCTCGCGGTCGTAATCGGCAAGCCAGCGTCGGGCGGGATTGGGATCGTTCGGATCGAGGCCGCGTGCATCGTCGACGAAGCGGGAACCCGCCGCATGGGCCCATTCGCGGTCGGTCGGCAGGCGCCAGACAGCGCCCGTCTCGCGCGAGAGCCAGGCCGCATAATCGGTCGCATCGGCGTAGCTGACGCCGATCGCCGGCAGGTCGCCACGCTTCGGCAATCCGTCGGTCTGCCTGCAAGCGCCTGCCGCGACACACCGGGCGTACTCCGCAGCGGTGACCTGATAGCGCATGATCTCGACGGGCTTGTCGATCGTGACGGCGACACGGGGAGCGTCGACCGGCCTGCCGGCGCGGCTGTACTCTCCGTCGAGGCGATGCATGATCGTCGCGGGTGAGACGATTGCGGTCTGCGGCAGGGCAATGGCCAATGCCGTCCGTTGCGCGGGGACGACCGCAACGAGGGCGGCCGCGCCTGCCATGCACAGGAGTCCGAGTGCGGTCATCGCCTTCTCTGGCGAAAGGAGAACTGTCGTCGCCATGGTCATCATCCCGTCTTGAAGGCACGCGCCTCCCCACTTGTGGGAGGCGCGGTGGGGGTCACATGCCGACCGGCGCCTGGACCTGCTTCATCAGGTCGTCGTTCCACTCGCCCTCGACCTTGAAGTGCCCGGCGGCGCCGAGTTCGAAGGCCTCGATCAGGTTGTGGTTGACATAGGCGTAGATGCCCGGCTGCAGGAAGGTGTAGAGCGCCGCGCCCGCGCAGCCGCCGGGGATGAACCAGGTCTCGAGGTCGCGCTCCGGCGGGTTGCGGAACTTGCCCGTCGCCCAGACGTAATCGCCGTGGCCGCCGATCAGGTGGGGGCGGGTGTCGCGGTTGGCCTGCGAATGGACGATCAGCACGGTCTCGCCGACCTTGGAGGTCATGGCGTTCTTGCCGGTCAGCCCTCCGACCCTGCCGTTGAAGACGACATGGGTGGGAGTCAGCGTCCGCATCGCCTTCTGCACGTCCTCATACGCGTCGCCGGGGCTGGCGTAGCGCTTGAACTTGCCATTCTCGTCGCGCGGCACGTAGAAGTCCTGCTCGCCCACATAGTAGACGCGGTCGTACTTCAACGGCTTGCCCTGGTGATCCTTCAACCCCTCGCGCGGCAACACCATGATGGCGCCGTTCATGCCGGCGGTGACGTGCCAGGGAACCATGCCGGGAGGCGCGCAGTGATAGACGAAGACGCCCGGCCGGGTCGCCTTCCAGCGCAGCACGACCTTCTCGCCAGGGTTGACTTCCGTCAGCGCTCCGCCGCCAAGCGCACCTGTCGAGGAATGAAAGTCGATGTTGTGCATCATCTCATTCGTCGCAGCGTTGATCAGCGTGAGTTCGACATAGTCTCCTTCATGGACCACCATCATCGGGCCGGGAACCGTGCCGTTGAATGTGAAGGCGAAGGCCTCGGTGCCGTCGTCGTCGAGCACGATCTTCTTCTCGTGGATCGTCATTTCGAATTCGACGACCTTCGGTCCGCTTGTGGCGACCTGTTCATGCGGATGAACGAAGGGGGGATCGACCAACTGGGCCTTGACTCGCGGCAGCTTGGCGACATCGGATGCCGATGCCTTGCTCATGACGGCCTGCGCCTGCGCCGGTCCGGGCGTGGTCGCCTGTACGAATGCCCCGCTGGCAGCGGCTCCCACCAGAATGCTGCGGCGGGTCAGTTTGAGTGCTTCGCTCATCGCTTGCTTCCCTGCTCGACGACCGGAGATCGACCGGCCGAGAGGACCTTAGCGGCAGGGCGGAGCCGTTCTTTGTCGCAGAGCAAATAGTCCAGGTGGTCGCGCCGGTTCGCTGCACGTCTGTCGGTTTGCCGTGCGACCCCGATGCGAGCGGAGGCCTTCGAACATTACCAAAGCTTAATGCCAGCATTCAGTTCTCATTCACGGGCAAGGCCCAAAATCCTACTCAGGCAAAGCGTTCACCATGTGCCTGCGGAGATAGTTATGAAGAAAGTAGTGTCTGGTATTGTTGCGACCTGTTTGACCGCTGGTGTTCTTGGGTCTGCGATATCCGCTGCGAATGCGGCGCCTTTACCTTTCTCCAAGCCCGATTCTGCAAGCACCAGCTTGCAGCATGTGCAGTTTCGTCGGGATGCCGATCGGAACAGGGTCGAGCATCGCCGCGTCGAACGTCCGCGTCATGAGCGCCGGGTCGAGCATCCTCGCTTCGAACGGCGTGGTAGCTGGGGATACTACAACGGTCATCGAGGCTATCGGGAGTACCGTCGCGGTTATCGGCAGTACAATGGGTGGTGGTTCCCGCCGGCCGCCTTCGTTGCAGGCGCTATCATCGGGGGAGCGATTGCCAATCAGCCTCCGGTCGCGGCCCCGCCCGTCTATGCCCCGGTTCGCCTGAGCGCCGCGCATGTGAACTGGTGCCAGAACCGCTGGAAGTCCTATCGCGTGTCGGACAACAGCTACCAGCCCCTGAACGGCCCGAGGCAGGCCTGCGTGTCGCCCTACGGCGGCTAAAGCATCGGATGTGAAAAGTGGATCCACTTTTGGGTCCGACGCTTCTTCTCTCAGCTGGCGCATCGTTCTTCGCGAAAAACCCGATCCACTTTTCGCACGATGCGCTAGCGCCGTATGACATGGATCACCGGCAAGGCGGTTCTTCGGAGCCGCCTTTCTTATAGATGCCGGAGCGTCTCGGGCGTCCCTGCCGGCCCGCGGACGGATAGGCAGCCGGACCGGCCCAAGGCGCTGCCATCCGGCCGCCGAGGCGTCCAATGACCGTCATCGACCCGGCATGCGGGAATGCCCGACGGGTCCGTCAGACCGGAAATTCGAGCTTGAGGTTTAACGCTTTGGATGGGAATGGCGGAGACGGAGGGATTCGAACCCTCGATACCCTTTTGGGGTATGCTCATTTAGCAAACGAGTGCCTTCAGCCGCTCGGCCACGTCTCCAGGCGAAAAGCGCGGGTCTGAGATCCCGCTTCGCAGGTGGCGCAATAGACGCGAACAGGGTCTTTTCGTCAAGGTCCAAATTCGCCCGATCACGCTCCTTAAGGAGGGAAGGCCGGTCCCGGGCGCCCCTGCGGGCGGGTCACCAGAACAGATGCGAGAGGGCGAGACTCGCAAGCCCGATGCCGGAAAGAAAGACCGGAAACCATTTCGGGCATGAGCATTGTGCTTCGTCGAGTTCCACCCGATCCCTCCAGTCGGTTGCTGAGCCGGACCCATGAAAGCGGTTATGGGACCGGGAGGGAAGGGAGGCAGGTGGTTAAAAAAGAGACATCGAGCCCAAATGTTGGGCATCGGGAAGGGCGAGGGGCGGCAGGCTGTCCCCGCTCAGGACGCAGGAGCCGCCTCCACCTTGCCGTAAAGGTGCCGGATCTCCTCGAAGCTGCGAATCGCGGGAGCGGATCGCCTGACGATGACGGCGCTCAGCTGCCTGAACTTGTCGTCGGACCATTCTTCGACCACCAGGATGATGGCGTTCCGAAGCGGCAATGTTGCGACCTTCTGCGTCATGCCCGTGCCGGCCGACCGCTCGAAGGGCCGGCTCAAAGCAAAAAGGTCCACCATCTCATCGAAATCGTGGGGTGCCGTCACACTGCTCTCCACTGAAAGGGCTCGAACATTTCGGCCAATGGCAGTCAATTGTGGCAACCAAATGCCCAAGCTTGCCGGAGGCTTGCCCGGTGAGGAGAAATCCAGTGGAAACGGGGTTCCCGTCTAACGCATCGTGCGAAAAAGTGGTCCTGGCTTTTCGCGCCGAACGATGCGCCAGCCAAGAGAGGGAGCATCGGATGGATCCCAAAAGTGCAAATCCACTTTTCACGTCCGATGCTCTAAGGAACGGGCCTCCGCGTCGGATACGCGAAGTGCTTGAGCAACTCGTCGTTGTGGCCGACGAGCAAGGCAGCCTCGGAGGGCAGGGCGTCCTCGGTCACGCATTCGAAGCCTGAAAAGAACCCGAGGAACGTCGTGTTCGGCAGGCTCATGAGGAGGATCGACTGGCCGGTTCCCGGGTCGGACGCAGCGGCGAGCATCATCTGCTTCGGACTTCCGAGCTTGACGAAAAGCTCTTCGAACTGGTCCTGTGTCGGGCCCCATTCGGCAGGGGCGATCGCCTTCTTCGCCCAGAGCATGGCCGCGTCCCGCTGCTACGGAGGCATCACTGGCCGAATGCTAACCCAACCCGAGCATACAGGCGAGAGAGGGCTCCGGGCAAAGCCGCGCCAGCGGGGGAGCAGGCCGGCTGTCGAAGCGGAGCTCGAACCGGCGCCCTGGACGAATGCGCGGTCCGTTTTCTCGCGAACAACACCGCTTCAGTTCAGGCTCTTCCTCCGAACGGCGCCTTCCGGGGGATGAGGATCGGAGCCATCGGGAATGATAAGCACGGAAACGGCATGGCCATTCGATGCGAGCATGTCCGCCGCGTCGAAAGCCGAGCGCTCCGCATCCTGACGTGTTGCGAAGGCCGTCTGCTCGCGGTCGGCGTAGGTTACCAGCCACTCGTCCTGGAACTTGAAGACGACAAAGCGGTCCGTATGCATCAGCCCCTCCCTTGCTCCCCTTCGCGACACAGCCATCGAAGGCTACCTGATTACGGCCGTTCAGGAATGAAGCGATGGAGTTAGGGGGCTGGTCAAAAGGATAGAGCGCCTGACTCCACAGGGGAGCCAGGCGCTCATAGCCCGAATGTCCGGGCGGCTGCTTCAGGCCGAGGGAAGCCGTCCCTCAGGCGTGTAGCGGTCGACGGCATTTGGAAGCTCCCTGGACAGCCGCGACAGGATTTCCTCTCGCGAGAGGCCTGTCTGTTGGGTCAGCGTGTCCAGCACGTCCCGCCCGATCGCCTGTTCGAGCTGCTGAGGAGCGACCTCCCTGTTGGGGCCGGTGCCGATCCAGGAATCGGCGATGTCGCCCTGCCCGTGCTGGCGGAAGCTGTCGACCAGCTCACCCAGGCCGCCGTTCAGGAGGCCACCCGGGTTTTGCCCCGTCAGGCCGCCGAGCAAGCCACCCAGGCCACCGAGCCCGCCCAGTTCGCCCTGCGGCTGGCCGGGGCTGCCTGGCCTGTCTCCGGGATTGTTGGATGTCAGGCCACCGAGCATCTCGGCAATCTTGTCCCTGTTCTGGTAACCGGCGATGGCGAGAAGCCCCAGGAGGGCCGTCATGGATGGAAAGCCTCGGCTCATCTCTTCCTCCTCGTTCGATGAACGAGAACAGCAGCCGCGCCGAAAGGGTTCCATGGCCGTGCGTCCCGCCTCCGCCTGAAAGCGATGTGGGGACCGGGGCCGTGGAACGATGTTGCACGGATCGTTCTGCCGTGGGCTGCTTCAAGGGTCCGGGCCGGATTGACGGACCCACGACCGCTGCGGAATGTAGGCCCCTGCATCTGGTACGGTCCTGAGAGGTTTGGTCGATGACGACGTTCGATGTTGCGGTAATCGGGCTTGGCGCCATGGGAAGCGCTGCGCTCTTCAATCTTGCATCCCGGGGCCAGCGCGTGATCGGCATCGAGCAGTTCGAGCCGGGTCACGACAAGGGCTCCTCCCATGGCGAGAGCCGCATCATCCGGCTCTCCTATTTCGAGCATCCGTCTTATGTGCCGCTGGCCCGCCGCGCCTTGGAGAAGTGGCGCGAGCTGGAGGCGCTTTCGGGCCAGACCATTCTCACCGTGACGGGAATCCTGGAGGCGGGCTATCCCGGCTGCCAGGCTGTGGAAGGGTCCCTCGAGGCGTCCAGGCTGCACGAGCTCGACCATGAGATCCTGAGCGCGACCGAGATCAACCGGCGCTTTCCCGCCTTCAAGCTGCCGTCGCACTGGACCGGATTGTATCAGCCTGACGCGGGTTTCCTGCGTCCGGAACTCGCCATCCGGCAATTCGTCGGGTTGGCGGAGGCGCGCGGCGCCGAGGTCCGGACACGGACACGCGTCCTGGCGATCGAGCCCCTCGGCACCGGCGTGCGGATAACGACGGATGCCGGGCAGGTCGAGTCAGGATCCGTGATCATCGCGACGGGTGCCTGGATCGGCGATTTCGCTCCGGAGCTGAAGCCGCATCTCAAGGTGACGCGCCAGGTGCTCGGCTGGGTCGAGCCCCTGCAGCCCGCTTATTACGCTCCGGACCGCTGCCCGGTCTTCTTCCTCGAATCCGAGGACGACGCCTGTTACGGATTCCCGGATTTCGCCGGCACGGGGGTCAAGGCCGCCTCTCACCGCAAAGGCGCCTATCTCTTGTCCGCCGACGATCTGGCGCAGGACGGGGGAGCCGCCGACGAGGCGCAGATCCGGCGCATGCTCGCCCTTGCGATGCCGGACGCCAATGGACCTCTCCGCGCCATGCGGACCTGCATGTATACCCGCACGCCGGACGAGGATTTCGTGATCGACCGCTCACCCGCCGATCCACGGATCGTCCTGGCTTCGCCCTGTTCCGGGCACGGCTTCAAGTTCGCGAGCATGATCGGCGAGGTGCTGGCCGATCTCGCCCTTGGAAAAACGCCTGCGAACGACATCTCTCGTTTCAAGCTCGATCGTTTCAGGCCGAAGGCGGCCTGAAACGCCGACGCACCAGGCAGGAGGAACCGCCATGAGAAGAATGCACGCTTATCATCTGTCCATCCTGGCCCTGCTGGCGGGAAGCGGGTTTGCTCGCGCGGAGGACATCACCATTGCCGTGGCCGGCCCGATGACCGGCCCCGTGGCCACAATCGGCGAGCAGCTCAAGCACGGCGCCGAGCTGGCGGCACAGGCCATCAACAAGAATGGCGGTGTGAACGGGAAGACCATCAAGATCGTCGTCTACGACGATGCCTGCGATCCGAAACAGGCCGTCGCCATCGCCAACCGGATCATTGCCGAGGGCATCAAGTTCGTCGACGGGCACGCCTGTTCCGGCTCCTCGATTCCTGCCTCCGAGGTCTATGCCGAGGCGGATGTCCTGATGATGAGCCCGGCCTCCAGCAACCCCGCCATGACCGAAAAGGCGGCCGAGCAGGGCTGGACGACGATCATGCGCCTCTATGGCCGCGACGATGCGCAGGGGAAGTTCATCGGACCGTGGATCAAGGAGCACTACGGCGACAAGAAAATCGGGATCCTTCACGACAAGAGCGCGTATGGCAAAGGTCTCGCGGACGTGGTGAAGGCATCGCTCAACAAGGCCGGGGTCAAGGAAGTGCTCTACGAGGGCATCAACCCCGGTGAGAAGGATTACAAGGCGGTGGTCAACCGCCTCAAGAGCCAGGGCGTCGAGTTCCTCTACTTCGGCGGATATCACACCGAGGCCGGCCTGATCATGCGCCAGGCCGGCGACCAGAACTACAAGTTCCAGCTGATGATGGGCGACAGCATCGCCACGCCGGAATTCGGCGCCGTGGCGGGTCCTGCGGCTGACGGAACCCTGTTCACCTTCCCGCCCGACGGCCGTGACAGCGAGACGGCTAAGGGGGCGCTGGAGCAGTTCAAGCAGATCGGTTTCGTGCCGGAGGGATTCACGCTGTTCTCCTACGCGACCGTGCAGGCCATCGCGGGCGGGATCGACAAGGCCGGCAGCACGGATCCGAAAGCCGTCGCGAAGGCCCTGCGCAGCACGAATGTCGATACGGTCCTCGGGTCTGTGACCTTCGACGAGAAGGGCGACATCAAGGACCCGAAATACAACATCAATATCTGGAAGGGCGGCACGTACAGCAAGCTGACCCAGTGAGGGAGGGGCAGCTTGGATGAAGCGGGGCGGCTCGCGATGGAGCCGCCCTGACGATGCTCGGCAACGGTCAGTCGCCGGAGGCCGCCTTGTCCGTGCCCGGTGTCGGGACGAGGTGCTCGATGGAGACCCACTCGGTGCAGGCCCTGAGAATGGGAGAAAGATAGGCGCGATTGCCTTCGATCGCGACGACCCGGCATGAATACGCCCTTCGATCTCCCGGGGGGCGGTATACGACGGTCGCGCCGGGCTTGATGTCCTCGCGAGTCGATGAAAGCAGGCTTTCGCTCGTCATGCATCCATCGACCGGCCTGTTGTCCTGGGAAAGGGGGGAGGCCTGCTGGGTGGCCCGGTAGCGATCCAGGGCCGCGATAGCCACCCGGGCCCGATCGCGGTAGCGGTCGCAGACGACTCTCATCAGGGTGCCCTTTTCCCGACCCGGGTACCAGGTCACGCCACCGATCTTGGCCAATTCCTCCGCGACAATTTCGATCTCTTCCTCAGTCATTGGCTACAATCCCTCTGAGCGGTCGGTCTGTGCTCAGGTCGTGTGAACGCACTCGACGGACCTGACCCGGTGAGTGCTTGTGCCCCAAAGACTTGTTGTTCTTGGCTTCGGCGCCTTGCGTTTCGCAAGGCGCCGAAGCATCGCGATCAGACCAGGCATTGGACATGAAAGTGAGCCAGCTTCTGCGGTCGGTCCGATACCTCTCATGCCTTGCGCGTCATTCATGGAAAAACGCGCCTACTCCCTGCACGATGCGCTAGGCGCGAAGTTCCATCATGCGCTGCTGCAGAACGGCAAGCTGCTGAATGTAAGGCTGCCGGCGTTCGTAATGGCGGGTCTTCAACCTCTCGAGGGCACGGATCTTGATGTTGGTGTCCGGCGAGGTGGTGCTCAGTTTCTCGCGTTCCTGTTCGTAATCGAAGTCGATGTCGGCCAGGGTTGCGAGGAGAGACTGAAGCAGCGGCTGAAGGGTTGGAGAGTATATTCTTGGAAGGAGAGCCCCGTTCTTCGATTCATTATTATTATGAAACTTAGTATCGTTCATCTCTTCCCTCATATTAACTTTGCGTTAATAGGGCTTGAGGATACTAAGGTAGGGTTACCCCGTCTGTTGGGAACCCGACAAAGAGCGAAGAAATCTTTCTCTTGAGCAACTTGCTCTGTTTCATGGCTTTGCCGGGATAAGACGGGGCCTCGCGATTGGCCCGGCCCGTTTTTGAGATTCCGGCAGGAGGCGCTCGAAGCTTTGGCGGATCGTATGGTAGCACTCGCAGGCGGTTTCCTCCAGGCCGGCCCGGTTGGTGATTCTGATCGTTCCGCGCCCCTGGACGATCAGGCCCATCCGCTGGAGCACGCTCGTGACGCTGCTGACCGTCGAACGCTGAACGCCCAGCATTTCGGCCAGGGTCTCATGGGTCAGGGGAATGTCGTCGGTGTCGGTCCTGTCGCGTGTGCTCAGGATGGCACGGCAGCAGCGGGCCTCTACGCTGTGAACCGCATTGCAGGCAACGGACTGGAATGTCTGGGTCAAAAGGGCTTCCGTGTAGCGGTACAGGACGCGGCGGATCTTAGGGTGCCGGTCTAGGCCCTCGCTCAGCCGATCGAGGGCCACGCGGGAGGCCGCCCCGGAAATCTGGGTGATGTAGCGTCCGAAGGACTGGCGGGTGACGAGCGCGCTCACGAAGCCGAAGACGGATTCCCGGCCGAAGACCGCCATCTCGACAGCCCCTCCGTCGTGCAGGTTGGTGATCAGTGAAATGACGGCGTCATGGGGGAAGTATGTGTACAGGATCGGCTCGCCGGTCTGATAGACGACCTTGCCCCGCGGCAGGTCGACGATCTCGAGGTGAGGCTCGAGCCACGAAAAGTCGTGCGGCTCAAGAGCAGCGAGAAGTAGGTTCTTCCGATGCAGGGCGGCCTTCATACCATTCTTCATGGCAGGATTATCACCGCGTTGAAGATACCCGAACGACGATATTGAGTATCTTTACAGGATTATAATGACACAATTTGAGAATACGCAATGCGGTCGCGTGATTAGGAACAGGCGTTTTGCGCAACGGAGGCCCTCCTTCAGGAACGTTGCCGGTCACGGGATGGCCGATCCCGGCAGCTGACAACACGAATGAGATCTGCTTTGTGCCGCGATCCGGAGGATATGCCCCGGAAGAGTAGAAGCCGGAAGCCAGCCGGGTCGCGTTCGCGAAGCGCTTCTGCATTGGCGTCATGGGCCCATGCGCCTGGGCGACGGCGAAACCGGTTTACCTCCGCTGCGGAAGGCCTCAGCATGACGGGGCAGAATCCTTGAGGAGAGAATTGCGTTGAGTACCCTATCGCCTTCGTACCAGACCCATGGCAGCTCACCGGCCGATCTCGCCGACTGGACGGGCGCCGAGCTTCTCGAAGCGTACGCCCGCAAGTCGGTCTCGCCCGTCGAGGTCACGAAGTCGGTGATCGCCCGCATCGAGGCCTATGAGCCGCGGCTCCAGGCGCTCTATGCCTTCGACCCGGATGCGGCGCTTCAGGATGCGCGCGCCTCCGAGCAGCGCTGGGCGAGCGGGCAGGCGAGGGCGCTCGACGGCATTCCGGCGACGATCAAGGAGAACATCGCCACCAAGGGAACGCCCGTGCCGCTCGGCACGGCGGCACGCCCCCTCGTCCCGGCCGCCGAGGACGCGCCTTCGGCCGCGCGCCTGCGCGAAGACGGCGCGGTCATCCTCGCCAAGACCACCATGCCGGATTACGGCATGCTTTCCTCGGGCCTTTCGAGCTTTCACCCGCTCGCGCGCAACCCGTGGGACCTGTCGAAGAACCCGGGCGGCAGCTCGGCGGGCGCGGGCGCCGCGGCGGCGGCAGGCTACGGCCCGTTCCATATCGGCACCGATATCGGCGGCTCGATCCGCCTGCCGGCATCCTGGTGCGGGGTGTTCGGCCTGAAGCCCAGCTTCGGCCGCATTCCCATCGACCCGACCTATTACGGCCGCGTCGCCGGCCCGATGACCCGCACGGTGCGCGACGCGGCCCTCATGATGCAAAGCCTCACGCGGCCCGACATGCGCGACCCCATGAGCCTGCCTTACCAGGACCTCCCCTGGCTCGACCTCGACATCGACGTCAAGGGCCTGAGGATCGGCGTGATGATGCAGGCGGGCGTCGGCATGGCGCTCCACCCGGAGGTCCGGTCGGCCGTGGAGGGTGCCGCGAAAGCCCTCGCCGAGGCCGGCGCCATCGTCGAGGAGGTGGCGCCCTTTATCACCCGCGAGATGCTCGACGGCCTCGATGATTTCTGGCGCCAGCGCGCCTGGATGGACATCGCCCCCCTGAGCGACGCGGAGCGCGGGAAGATCCTGCCCTACATCTTGCAATGGGCCGAAGGCGGCAGGGACCTGACGGGGGCCGAGGTCTACAGCGGCATGAACCAGATGATGGTGATGCGCCATGCAGCCGTCGCCGCCACGCACCGCTTCGACTTCGTGATCTCGCCTGTGGCCCCCTGCGTGGCCTATCCGGCGGAGCTGGCATCCCCGATCCACGATCCGGAGGAGCCGTTCGAGCATATCGGCTACACGGTCGCCTTCAACATGTCGGACCAGCCGGCCGCCACCGTCAATGCGGGCTTCACGGAGGTGGGCCTGCCCATCGGCCTCCAGATCATCGGCCGCCGCTTCGACGACGTGGGCGTGCTGCGCCTGTCGAAGGCCTGGGAGGACATGTGCCCGGACAGGCGGCCCTGGCCGAAGCTTTAACGCGGAAAGGCCTTCCTCTCACGTCATGGCCGGCCATCCCGACTGGTGGGGCAAAGCGACATCGCGGCTCGCACGGATGGGTTTTCTCATGTGTAAGCTGCTGATAAACAGCCGCCATGACGTACAAGGTCGCCGCCCTCTATCAGTTCGTCCCGCTGCCGGATTTCCGGGAGCTGAAGGATCCGCTGCACGCGCTCTGCCTCGGTCTCGGGATCAGGGGCTCGCTGCTCCTTGCCCATGAGGGCATCAACGGCACCGTGGCCGGAACGGAGGAGGGCATCGATGCCCTCGTATCCGAGCTTCGCGACGGCGCGCTATTCCGAGGCCGCCTCGACAATCTCGAGCTCAAGTTCTCCACTGCGGTCGAGATGCCGTTCAAGCGGATGAAGGTGCGGCTCAAGAAGGAGATCGTGACCCTGGGCGACCCGCAGACGGATCCGCTCCGCCGGGTCGGGACCTATGTGTCCCCGGTCGACTGGAACCGGCTGCTGGAAGAGCCCGGCATCGTCCTGCTCGACACCCGCAACGATTTCGAGGTCGAGATGGGCACCTTCGAAGGGGCGGTCGATCCGAGGATCAAGCGCTTCAGCGAGTTCAAGGATTTCGTGAGGAACGAGCTCGACCCGAAGCAGCACCGGAAGGTCGCCATGTTCTGCACCGGCGGCATCCGCTGCGAGAAGGCCAGCTCCTACATGCTGGCCCAGGGTTTCGAGGAGGTCTTCCACCTCAAGGGCGGCATCCTGAAATACCTGGAGGAGGTTCCGGAGACGGAGAGCCGCTGGAAGGGCGGATGCTTCGTTTTCGATGAGCGGGTCGCCCTCGGCCACGGCCTCGTGGAGCAGCCGGGCGAGATGGGGCAGGCCGATGAGTGATATCGAGGCCCGCATCGAAGCGCTCGAGGTGCGCGTCGCCTATCAGGACCAGGTCATCGACGACCTGAACCAAGCCGTCATCGACCAGTGGAAGAAGATCGACGCGTTGAAGCGCCAGCTCAACGAGCTTCTCGACCGCGTCCAGGAGGTTGCGGACAATGCAGGCGGGCCCCGCGCCCCGGAGCCTCCGCCACCGCACTATTGAACCCGACGGCAGGGCCGTCGCATCAGACCTTTTTCACGAACTCGGTCTTGAGCACCAGGCCCTTGATCTGGGCCGACCGGCACTCGATCTCGCCTTCGTCATCCGTCAGGTGGATGTTCTTGAACACGGTGCCCCGCTTCAGGGTCGTGGAGGAACCCTTCACCTTGAGATCCTTGATGACCTGGACGGAATCCCCTTCGTTGAGGATAGTCCCGTTGCTGTCCCTTACAACCATTCTTCGCTCCCCGGGAGCCCCTTGCTCCCCGCCGGAAGGGGCATAGCCGCTCGGTGGGCCCGTTGTCCAATCGCGGTCTTGATCTGCCGGATTGGAACCCGGTTCCCGAGAGGTTTTCTCGTCCCTCTTGAACGGTCAAGATTGTCCAACAAATCATCGCCCGCGCAGGCCCGGAGAGGCTCGGTGTGAGAAGTGAAAATGGTGAAATCATTGGCCGGAGCTTCAGAGGTTCCGTCCTTTGCATGACCGTATCGTGGTCAAGCGCATCGATGCCTTAGAGCATCGGACCCAAAAGTGGATTCGCACTTTTGGGATCAATCCGATGCTCCGCACGATGCGCTAGCCGCACCGATGCAAACGGACGGCGCCGCTTTTGCGGCGCCGTTGTCTTGTGGGTTCGATCCGAGATGGGCGAACCAGATCCGCTTCGCCGAAGGTTGCTCTACCGGTGCCGCATCACGGAGCCGTCTTCCGGCCCGGCCTCCGTGGTTCTGATCGAGCCGGTGGTTTCCTCGGGCGACATCCGGCTGCGCAACTGGTTCACGAAGGCCGTTAGGCTGTTCGTCTTCTCCGGCTCCGGGACCAGGACAGCGAGGGCACCGCTGTCGAACGGCTCTTCCTCGATCGTGCCGTCGATCATGAACGTCGTCCTGATGCCGGTCTGCATGTCGAAGGAAACGGACTTCACCTTCCTCTGGCTTTGCGGGTTGACCGGCTCAGCGATGACGAGGGATGCCGGCACAGCAGACGCGAGCACCGGCTTCGCCGGCGTGCGGACGACCGGGACCGGCCGCTCGGCAGGCTTGGCGGCGGAAGCCTGACGGGGCTGCTTGTCCCGGGGCTTCCTTTCGGGTTCGTCGGCACCTTCGCGGATGGGTTGGGAGACTGCCATGTATTCCGTCGGGCCGGACAGGATCTGCTGGAGCCGTTCCTCCGCCTCCTTGGCCTCCTTCTGCGTCGCCGATCCGAATGCGGCGGCGAGAGGGTTCTTGGCTTTCTCCGCCTCAGCCTTGGCTTTTGCGGCCGCTGCCGCCTTCGCCGCCGCAATCCGCTTCCTCGCTTCGGCCGTCTGGGCGCGGTTGTTGGTGCTGTAGGAGTACTGTTTCCCGTTGATCTCGTAGCGGACCAGCCGCGCCTCCGCTCCGCTGAACATCATCCCATGGGTGAGGATGGAAGCTCCAAGCAAAATAAGCGTCTTGTTCATCGGCCTATAAGAGCACGTTAGCTCTTCCCCTTGCTCAGGTAGAACTCATTTAATGACTGTGTCGAATATGTGGCAAAGTGTAAGTATTTGATGACTCGTAAGAGGTATGCAATCGTAATACTGATGCTGATTATAAGTAATTGCTACAGGATTCACGCTATTTACTAACAAGGATTATTTATCCTTGTCATGATTAAGTTCGCTGATTTTATATCGTTCCCGTTTCGGCCCGGGAGCATGAGCGAAAGGCTCAATCAGTGGCATTGCCTGGATTCTGTCGGTCATATCGTACGTTGCATGCGGTATCGGCAGAGGGGCCGTGCATTGAAATCATGCCTAGCTGTTCGCGGTAACTTAGTTCGCGTGGCGTCCCGGTTGCCGAAGAGGGCGACATCACCGTCATATCAACGGCTTGAGCAGGGTCCGGCGTCCGAAAAGGACGAGGAACGATCCTTTGGCATCCTGCGAGGCTGCGCGAGGTCCGTCTTTCGTCTAGCTTTACTCAAGGGTAGCCATCCTTGTTACCGGACTTTCCGTGAAGCGCGATATGCCCTCGAAATGGAGCAGGCACCCATGAAACGCCGCAATTTTCTCGCAACCGCCGGTGCAGGCCTCGCTGCCGGCGCCATTGCGAAGCCCGCCATCGCCCAGTCCAGCCCGGAGATCCGCTGGCGCCTGACCTCGGGCTTCCCGAAGTCGCTCGACACCATCTATGGCGGCGCCGACTTCCTGGCGAAATACGTGTCGGAAGCGACGGACGGCAAGTTCCAGATCCAGCCGTTCTCGGCCGGTGAGATCGTCGGCACCTTCCAGGCGGCCGATGCCGTGTCCGCCGGCACGGTCGAGATGGCCCACACGGCCGCTTACTACTATGTCGGCAAGGATCCGACCTTCGCGGCGGCTGCGGCCGTTCCGTTCACGCTCAATGCCCGCCAGCTCAATGCCTGGCAGTATCACGGCGGCGGGATCGGCCTCGTCAACGAGTTCATGGCCAAGCACAACCTCTATGCTCTTCCGGGCGGCAACACGGGCACCCAGATGGGCGGCTGGTTCCGCAAGGAGATCAAGACGGTCGAGGACCTGAAGGGCCTCAAGATGCGCATCGCCGGCATCGCCGGTCAGGTCATGCAGAAGCTCGGCGTGATCCCGCAGCAGGTGGCGGGCGGCGACATCTATCCGTCGCTCGAGCGCGGCACCATCGACGCCGCCGAATGGATCGGCCCCTACGACGATGAGAAGCTCGGCTTCCAGAAGGTCGCGCCGTACTACTACTACCCGGGCTTCTGGGAGGGCGGCCTGACGCTCCACTTCCTGTTCAACAAGGAGAAGTGGGACTCCCTGCCGAAGAACTACAAGGCCATCGTCGAGTCCGCCGCCATGGCGGCGAACCAGGACATGCTGGCCAAGTACGACGCCAAGAACCCGGCGGCGCTCCGCAGCCTGGTCGGCGCCGGTGCTCAGCTGCGCCCGTTCTCGCAGGAAATCCTCGACGCGGCCTACAAGGCGACCAACGAGGTCTATGCTGAAATCTCCGCCCAGAACGCGGACTTCAAGAAGCTGATCGACTCGCTCCGTGCCTTCCGCAACGAGGAGTATCTGTGGTTCCAGGTGGCCGAGTACGCCTTCGACACCTACATGATCCGCGCCCGCACCCGGGGCTGAGCCCCGACCCATCGTGTCATCGGAAAACCCGGCGTCCCAAGCGCCGGGTTTTTCTTTGCAGGGCTGGTGTGCCTTCAGCGCATCGTGCGAAAAAGTGGACCCGGTTTTTCGCGAAGAGCGATGCGCCAGTTAAGAAGTGGAGCATCGGACCCACTTTTTGGATCCGATGCTCCGGCGCGAGGCTTCGCGGCTTGCATCCGAGGCCCTGAATGGCGATCTCTAGTTCATCCTCGTTCGGCCTTGAACCGCACCAGAAAGTTTGTCCATGCCCCCCTTTTCCGTTCTCGACCTCGCGCCCGTTCCCGAAGGCTTCACGCCCTCCGACGCCCTGCGCAACACGCTCGACCTGGCGCAGCACGCGGAAGCGTGGGGGTACCATCGCTATTGGCTGGCCGAGCACCACAACATGGTCGGCATCGCGAGCGCCGCGACGAGCGTGGTGATCGCCCATGTGGCCGGCGGCACCAGGACCATGCGCATCGGCGCGGGCGGCGTCATGCTGCCGAACCACTCGCCCTTGGTGATCGCCGAGCAGTTCGGCACCCTGGATGCCCTGTTCCCCGGCCGCATCGATCTCGGCGTCGGCCGCGCGCCCGGCACCGATCAGCGGACCCTGCGGGCCCTGCGCCGCGACCCGACCTCGGCCGACACCTTCCCGCAGGACGTGCTCGAATTGCAGGCGCTGCTCGGGCCCGTGCAGCCCGACCAGGTGATCCAGGCGGTGCCGGGAGCCGGCTCGAACGTGCCGGTCTGGATCCTCGGTTCGAGCCTGTTCGGCGCGCAGCTCGCGGCGATGCTGGGCCTGCCTTACGCGTTCGCGTCGCATTTCGCGCCCGGCGCCCTGATGCAGGCGCTGCAGGTCTATCGCGAGCGCTTCCAGCCCTCCGCCCAGCTCGACCGGCCCTATGCCATGGTCGGCGTCAACGTGATCGCCGCCGACACGGACGAGGAGGCGCGCCATCTCTTCACCTCGGCGCAGCAATCCTTCACCAACCTGTTCCGCGGCACCCGCGGCAAGCTCCAGCCCCCCATCGACGACATCGAGAGCTACTGGACGCCGAGCGAGAAGGCGCAGGCCATGAACATGCTGTCCTGCTCCTTCGTTGGATCGCCCGGGACAGTGCAGAGCGGCCTGGAGAATTTCATCGCGCAGACGGGCGCCGACGAGGTGATGGTCGCCGCCGCGATCTACGATCATTCCAAGCGCCTGCGCTCGTATGAGATCCTGAGCGAGGTTCACAAGGCGATGGGCAAGGCGGCTTAGCGGATCCGGCAGGCTCCCTCCGTCCTGGCCCCCCGGACTCGAACCGGATCCACTTCGCCGAAAATGCTCTAAGCCGTCGCGCCCCGTCCTTTCAGGGTCGGATCGAGCGCGTCGCGCAGGCCGTCGCCCAGAAGGTTCAGACCCAGGACAGACAGTGCGATGGCGATGCCGGGCGCGATGGCGAGGTGAGGGGCCTGCGAGAGATAGGTCTGCGCATCGCTCAGCATGCGGCCCCAGCTCGGGTTGGGCGGGCGCACGCCCAGGCCGAGATAGCTCAGACCCGCTTCGGTCAGGATCGCGAGCGCGAGCTGGATCGTCACCTGCACGATCAGTGCGCCCGCGATGTTGGGCATCACGTCTTCCCAGGTGATCCGCAAGGGATGCTTGCCGATGGCGCGGGCGGCCGCGATGTAGTCGAGCGTCCAGACCTGGAGCGCGACGCCGCGCGTGACGCGGGCGAAGACGGGAATGTTAAACACGGCGATCGCCAGGATCGCGGCGAGCGGGCCAGAGCCCACGAGTGCGCCGATCATGATGGCGGAGAGCACGGCCGGGAAGGCGAAGACCACGTCCGACATGCGCATGGCGATCTCGTCGGCGATGCCCTTCCAGGCCGCCGCCGCGCAGCCGATGGCGGTGCCGATGGCGGCGCCCAGCAGCACGGCAGGCCACGCGATAGCCAGCGAGTTCCAGGCGCCGACCATGAGCAGCGAAGCCACGTCGCGCCCGAAATGGTCGGTGCCGAGAAGGCCGAGCTCGCCGGGGGCCTTCAGCCGCATGGCGACGCGCACGCGCGTCGGCACTTCCGGCGTCCAGACCAGCGACACGAGCGCGGTGACGATCAGAAGCGTCGTGAGGATTCCGCCGACGACGAGAGCGGAGTTGAGAGGAATGCGCGTGCGCTTCATGACCGGCCCCTCAGGCGCGGATCGAGGATGGCATAGCCGATATCGACGATGACGTTCACGACGATGACGAGTCCGGAGAAGATCAGCACGATGTCCTTGATCACCACGAGGTCGCGCTGGTTGAGCGCCTGATAGGCGAGCCGCCCGAGGCCCGGCAGGTTGAACACGTTCTCGACGAGAATCGCTCCGCCGAAGAAGAAAGAGAGCTGAAGCCCGAGGATCGTCGTGACGGGAATGAGCGCGTTCGGCACCACGTGGCGGCGCAGGGTCCCTCCCTTGTCGACGCCTTTCGCCCGCGCGGTGCGCACGAAATCGGCGCCGATGACCTCCAGCGTCGCGGAGCGCGTGACGCGCGTCAGCACGGCCGCCTGAGGCAGGGCGAGCGCTACGGCCGGCAGGAGGAGCGCCTGAAGGGCAGGCCCGACGCCCGCGCCCCAGCCGGGAAAGCCGCCGGCCGGGAACCAGCCGAGCCACGTCGAGAAGAAGAGGATGAACAGGAGCCCGATCCAGAAGTTCGGCACGGCCACGCCGAGCTGGCTGAACACGAGCACGGCGCGATCCACGGCCCCGTTCCGGCGCGCCGCTGCCGCGACGCCGAGCGGGAGCGCGAGCGCGGTCGAGATGAGAATGGCGAGAAGGCTTAGCGGCAGCGTCACGTTCATGCGCTCGGCCACGAGGGTCGAGACCGGCATCTTGTAGGTGATCGACTGCCCGAGATCGCCGTGAAGAATTCCGCCGATCCATTGCAGGTAGCGCAGGAGCGCCGGCTGATCGAGCCCGAGCTCCTGCCGCAGGGCCGCGAGCGTATCCTCACGCGCGGCCGTGCCGAGCATGATGGCGGCTGGATCGCCGGGAAGAACCTCCAGGATCAGGAAGATCGCCAGCGAGACGGCCAGGAGAGTGATAGCCAGCGAGACGAGGCGTGAGATGACGAGACGCAGCATGAGTTTACGGCTCCCCTTTTCCCTCCCCCTTGCGGGGAGGGGCAGGGGTGGGGGTGGTGCAGCCGGGTGAGTGGCCAATCCAGCGAGACATTGTTTGGCCCAACCACCTTCTGGAATGGGCAGTGAGTTTCGACTTTGCGACCCCCACCCTCAATCCCTCCCCGCAAGGGGGAGGGGGCCTGCGTTCAGCGCGGCTAGAATTGTGTCCAGAACGCTCTCGATAGTGGTCATCACTTCCCTGTTCGTAAAACGGATAACTCTGAATCCATGGCTGACCAGATACCTCGTTCTGCGCTCATCGTGGAAGACATTGGCATCGTATCCATGCTGATTTCCATCGACCTCGATGATCAGCTTCGATGCGAGGCAACAGAAGTCAGCGACATAAGGCCCAATCGGAACCTGACGACGGAAGTGCCCTCTTTCGAGCGGGAGACGTTGCCTCAGATGCCACCAGAGTTTTCTCTCAGGCTCTGTCAGGTTCCGGCGCAACGAACGCGTTCGATTCCTCTGCCGCTGCGACGGCCTCTTCGATGGGTCTGAGACCCAAGCCATCGTCATGGTTCCGATTGCGTGGCTACCTCACTCGCTCCACGACACCTCCGTCACGTCGTTCGACGGGATTGGCGAGTTCTCCCACAGGCCCTGCACCTTCGCGTTCCACACGCCGAGCTTCGGCAGCTGGAACAGGAAGAGGGCGGGGACGTCCTCTGCCAGGATATTCTGCGCTTCCGCGTATTTCGCGTAGCGTGCCTTCTCGTCCGTGGTCTTGCCGGCTTCTGCCAGAACGGCCATGAACTTGTCGTTCTTGTAATTGAAGTAATAGTTGTCGCGGGCGAAGATATCGATGTCGAGCGGCTCCGTGTGGGCCACGATGGTGACATCGTAATCCTTGTTCTTGAAGACTTCCTCGATCCATTTGGCCGGGAACTCCGTCGGGATGATCTTCAGGTCCACGCCGACCTCGGCCATCATGGCAGAAAGCAGCTCCGCCGAGCGGCTGGCATAGGCCATCTGCGGCGCCTTGATGGTGATCGACAGGCCGTTGCCGTATCCCGCTTCCTTCAGGAGCGCCTTGGCCTTCTCCACATCGTAGGGAATGATGCTCGTCGTATCCACGAAGGCGGGATGGTTCGGCGAGAAGAAGCTCCCGATGGGCTGGCCGAAGCCGGAATAGGCGCCCTCGACCAGCGCCTTGCGGTCGACCGCATGCATCAGGGCGCGGCGCACGCGCACGTCGTCGAAAGGCTTCTTGGCGCTGTTGAGGCCCGCGACGATCTCGCCTTCCGTGTTGCCCGCCACCGCCTTGAAGCGCGAATCCTTCTGGAACTCGGCGAAGAGCTCCGGCGCGCCGAGATTGGGGAAGGCATCCACGTCGCCGGCCTTGAGGGCCGCGACCTGCGCCTGCGCGTCGTTGATGAAGCGGAAGGTGACGCTGTCGAGCTTGATCTTGTCCTTCTGCCAGTAATCCGGATTGCGGACGAGCTCGACCCGGTCGCCGCGCGTCCAGGACTTGAACTTGAAGGGGCCGGTGCCGACCGGATTGGCCTTGTTGTTCTCCGCGGTCTCGGGCGCCACGATGACCGCATCGCCCCAGCCGAGATAATAGAGGAAGTTGCCCGAGGTCTCCTTCAGCTTGATCACCACGGTCGCCGGATCCGGCGTCTCGATGGAGGCGATCGGGGCGAAGATCTGCTTCTGGGCGTTGGTCGATTTCGGGTCGCGGGCGCGGTCGAAGGCGAATTTCACGTCGGCGGAATCGAAGGTCGAGCCGTCATGGAACTTCACGCCTTCCTGCAGGTGGAAGGTATAGGTCAACCCGTCGGGCGAGACCTCCCAGCTCTTCGCCAGGAGCGGCTGGACCTTGCCGGTCCGGTCGATGCGCACGAGGCCTTCGTAGAGGTTGACCCACGTGACCTCGCGGATGGCCACGGGAGCGGCGACCGTCGGATCGAGGCCTGGGGGCTCGATGGGCATGCCCACCACCAGGGAGGTCTTGGCGGCAAAGGCCGGCAGGACGCTGACGGAGAGGAGCAGGGCGGCAGTCAGGAGGCGCTTCGTCAAGGGTGGAACTCCATCCGGTATCGGGCTGCGACAGGTCGCGGTGGGCTTAAGCTTACGCAGGACCGCGCCGGATGGAAGATGCTCGTTACGGATTCTTCACTTAACTTCGGCGTGACCGGGGCCTAACTATTGCAAATGAACGGATCCGCCAGTGCTGGCCATCAAGGCGCCTGGCGGAGTGAAAGGCTTCGACATGGCTCGTGAAACCGCACGGGTGCCCACCGCGAACGGCGCCCGATACCTCCAGCAGCTCTGCAAGCACTGGAGCCACAAGCTCGACGTTACGCTCTCGGAGAACGAAGGAACCGTCCGCTTCCCGGCCGCCGTCGCGACCATGACTGCGGATCCCGAGGCCCTGACGGTGCGCGTGGAGGCCGAGGACGACGAGACGCTCCAGCGGATGAAAGGCGTCGTCGCCTCCCATCTCGACCGTTTCGCCTTCAAGGAGGCCCCGCTTCCCTTCGCGTGGTCGAAGGGGTGACGCGCTTCTTCCCACCCCGCAAGGGGAGGGGCAGCAGATTGCGTCAGATGCACCGCCCGCCATCGACCTCCAGCACCACGCCGGTGATCATGCTGGCCTCATCCGAGGCGAGATAGAGCGCCGCGTTGGCGATGTCCTGCGGGGTGGAGAAGCGGCCGAGCGGGATCGAGTTGACGAAGAGCTCGCGCTTCTGCGGCGTGTCCTCGCCCATGAAGGTGGCGAGCAGCGGGGTCTCGCCGGCCACCGGAGCAAGGGCGCAGACGCGGATCTTGCTGGGGGCGAGCTCGACAGCCATGGACTTGGTCATGGTGTGCACGGCGCCCTTGGTGCTGTTGTACCAGGTGAGGCCCGGACGCGGGCGCAGGCCGGCCGTCGATCCGACGTTGACGATCGCGCCGCCGCCTTGCTTCTGCATCAGCGGAACGGCCGCCTTGGCGAAGAGGTAGATCGACTTCACGTTGACGGCGAAGACGCGGTCGAACTCGTCCTCTTCCACTTCCAGCATCGGCCGGTTGCGGTGGCTGATGCCTGCATTGTTGACGACGATGTCGAGCTTGCCGAAGGCGGCAACGGTCTTCTCGACGGCCGCGTTCACGTCGGCGGCCTTCGACACGTCGGCCGCGAGGCCGATGGCGGACGAGCCGATCTTCTCCGCGGCGGCCTTGGCCGCGGTCTCGTTGATGTCGATGATCGCGACCTTCGCTCCCTCGCGGGCGAAGGTTTCCGCAATGCCTAAGCCGAAACCGGAGCCGGCGCCCGTGACCAGCGCCACCTTGCCTTCAAGGCGATTCATGCTTCTTCCCCTGTTTTAGAGATCATGCTTGTCCAGAGCCTCACCCTGAGGATTGCGTGAGCGATCCGTCTCGAAGGGCGAGGCGTTTCCAGTGCTCTCTGGACCCTCCTTCGAGACGCCGCTCCGCGGCTCCTGAGGGTGAGGGTCAGTTATTGACGTCTGTCACCCGTGCGCGATGACGAGCGTCTTCGTCGTCGTGAACTCGACCAGGCCCTCGAAGCCCTTCTCGCGCCCGTGGCCCGAGCGGCCGAAGCCGCCGAAGGGCAGCTCGATGCCGCCGCCGGCGCCGTAGCAGTTCACGAAGACCTGGCCCACGCGCATGGAGCGCGCGACGCGGGTCGAGCGCATGGCATCGCGGGTCCACACGCCCGCGGCGAGCCCATAGGGCGTGCCGTTCGCCAGCCGGATCGCTTCCGCCTCGTCGTCGAAGGGCGTCGCCACCAGGACCGGGCCGAAGACCTCCTCCTGGGACAGGATGCTCCCGTGCGGCACCGGGGCCAGGAAGGCGGGGGCGACGTAATAGCCGCCGGCGGGCGCATCGAGCGCGACCGTGCCTTCCCCGATGATGCTGAGCCCCTCGTTGCGGCCCCGTTCCAGATAGCCGAGGACGCGGCGCTGCTGGGCCTGGTTGATCATCGGCCCGAGATCGGGCTCATGCTCGGGATGTCCGGCGCGAAGCGTCTTGAAGCGTTCGGCCACCGCATCGACCACGTCCTGGAAGATGCCGCGCTGGATCAGAAGGCGGCTGCCCGCCGAGCAGGTCTGGCCGCCATTCTGGATGATGGCGTTGACGAGGGTCGGCAGGGCGCGCTCGAGATCGGCATCGTCGAAGACGATTTGGGCCGACTTGCCGCCGAGTTCGAGGGTGACGCCCACATGGTTCTGGGCCGCCGCCGTCTGCACGGCGGTGCCGGTTTCGGGGCTTCCGGTGAACGAGAGAAAATCGATGCCGGGATGCGCTGCGAGCGCCGCGCCGGCCGTGCGGCCGAGGCCCGTCACGACGTTGAGCGCGCCATCCGGGAAGCCGACCTCGCGGGCAAGCGCGGAGACGCGCAGGATCGTCAGCGAGGCGTCTTCCGCAGGCTTCACCACGGTGGCGTTGCCGGCGGCGAGCGCCGCGCCTACCGAGCGGCCGAAGATCTGCATCGGGTAGTTCCAGGGTACGATATGCCCGGTCACCCCGTGCGGCACCCGCTCGACACCGATGAAATGGGTGGTGAGGTAGGGGATCACGTCGCCGTGCAGCTTGTCGGCGGCGCTGCCGTAGAATTCGAAATAGCGGGCGAGCGCGATGGCGTCGGCGCGCGACTGGCGCAGGGGCTTGCCGTTGTCGCGGCTCTCCAGGATGGCGAGCTCGTCCGCATGGGCTTCGACGGCGGCCGCGAGCTTCATCAGCAGGCGCCCGCGCTCAGTCGCCGTCAGCTTGCCCCAGGGGCCCTCGAAGGCGGCGCGGGCGGCCTTCACGGCCTCGTCGATATCCTGGGCCGTGCCGGAGGCGATCCGGGCGAGGAGCGAGCCGTCGATCGGCGAGAGCACGTCGAGGGTCATGCCGTCCGAAGCCGGACGCTCCTGTCCGCCGATGAGATTCTGGAACACCATGTTGGGCGCGAGCGTCGCGCTGACCTGATCGTTCACGGATAACGTCTCCCTAAATCATCTTGTTCATGCCCGGCACGGCGGCCAGGAGCTGACGCGTATACGCGTCCCGCGGATGCGCGAAGAGTTGCGCGGTTTCCGCCATTTCCACAATCCGCCCTTTTTGCATAACTGCCACGCGGTCGCAGATCTGGGCGGCAACCCGCAGATCGTGGGTGATGAAGAGGATGGCAAGGCCCAGCTCTTCCTGAAGCCCCCTGATCAGCTTGAGGATCTCGGCCTGGACCGACACGTCGAGGGCCGAGACGGCCTCGTCGGCCACCAGCACGGCGGGCCTCATGGCGAGCGCCCGGGCGATGCCGATGCGCTGGCGCTGGCCCCCGGAGAACTCGTGCGGATAGCGCTCGATGGCCTGGGCGGGCAGGCCGACCTTCTCCAGGAGAATCCGGGCGTCGTCGAGCGCCTTCGCCGGATCCTCCCCCTGGGTGATCGGGCCCTCGGCGATGATGCGCCCGACGGTGCGTCGCGGGTTGAGGGAGGCGAAGGGGTCCTGGAACACCATCTGGATCTTCCGCCGGTGCGGGCGCAGGTCGCGCTGGGACAGGGCGCTGAAGTTCAGGTCCCCGATCTCGATGGCGCCGCCGTCCGGCTCGATCAGGCGGAGCACGCAGCGTCCCACGGTGGATTTGCCGGAGCCGGATTCGCCCACGAGCCCGAGGGTCTCGCCGCGCCTGATGTCGAAGCTCACCGCGCTGGCCGCCTGGACCTCGCGACTTTTGCGGAAGAAGCCGCGCCCGCCATAGGCCTTGGTCAGGGAATCGACCTTCAGGGTGATGGGCTGTCCGGCGAGGGGCTTCGGGGCAGGCGGGGTCAGGGAGGGCACCGCTGCCAGGAGGCGCTTGGTATACGGGTGCTGCGGGCGGGTCAGCACCTCCTCGGCGGTTCCCTCTTCGACGAGTTCTCCCTGCTGAAGCACGGCGACCCGGTCGGCGATCTCGGCCACCACGCCGAAATCATGGGTGATGAACAGCACCGCCGTGCCCTTCTTGCGGCGCAGGTTGTCGATCAGCTTCAGGACCTGGGCCTGGGTGGTCACGTCGAGGGCCGTGGTCGGCTCGTCGGCGATGAGGAGCTTGGGCTCCAGGGCGAGCGCCATGGCGATCATCACCCGCTGGCGCTGGCCGCCGGAGAGCTCGTGCGGATAGGCCTTCGCGATCAGCTCAGGATTGGGCAGGTTGACCTCGGCGAGGAGGTCGAGCACCCGGCGCCCGCGCTCGGCGGGGGTGAGCAGGCCATGGGCGCGGAAGGTCTCCGCGATCTGGTCCGCCACCCGCATCACGGGGTTGAGCGAGGTCATCGGCTCCTGGAAGACGGTGCCGACCTCCCGGCCGCGCAGGTCGCACCAGCCCGCCTCGTCGAGGGCCAGGAGATCCCGGTCCCCGAGCCTGATTGCGCCGGACAGGATCCCGACGCCCGCAGGCAGGAGCCCGATGGTCGCCATGGCGGTCATCGACTTGCCGGAGCCGGATTCGCCCACGACGCAGAGCGTCTCGCCCGGTGCGATGGAAAGCGACAGGTTCCTGATCGCGTGCTGGCGGTCGGCCAGCGCAGGAAGGCCGACGGAGAGGTTTTCGATCGACAGCACAGGGGAGGGGCCGCTCAATATCATGCTCCTGATAACGACGGCCCATCCTTGCGATCTCTGCCGCTTCGTCAATCCGTCTTGCCCGACGCCGTGTTGAGAAAGGTCTCGCCTCCGCCATATCATCACGTTCATCAGACGGAGACCTGACGACGTGCACGATGCCGTTCCCGATCCGGCGCGAGACAGGCTGAGGGCCTGCCTGAGCGCGCAGCGCGCCGCCCTGGCCGAGCACGGGCCGCTCGCGCCCGAGCGGAGAGACGAATGCCTGGGAGCACTCGCGGGGGGGCTCATCCGCCATGCGGACGATGTCGCGAAAGCCGTCGCGGCCGATTTCGGGCATCGCTCCTTTCACGAGACGAAGCTCGCCGACGTCTATGCCGTCGTGGCCGCCTTGCGCCATGCGCAAAAGCATTTCCGTACCTGGATGAAGCCGCAGCGGCGGCCGATCGCATGGATGTTCCAGCCCGGCCGGGGGCGCGTCCTCTATCAGCCTCTCGGCGTCGTGGGGATCGTCAGTCCGTGGAACTACCCGGTCCAGCTCACGCTCTCTCCGCTCGCCGGAGCGCTGGCGGCAGGGAACCGGGTCATGATCAAGCCGTCCGAGATCACCTCACGCACATCCGCGCTGCTGGAGCAGCTGATCGGCGAGGTGTTCGATCCGACCGAAGTCGCGGTGGTGCAGGGCGGCCCGGACGTGGCGAAGGCCTTCGCCCGCCTGGCCTTCGATCACCTGTTCTTCACCGGCTCGACCTCGGTCGGGCGTCAGGTCATGCAGGCAGCCGCGGAGAATCTCGTGCCGGTGACGCTGGAGCTCGGAGGAAAATCACCCGCGCTCGTGACGGCCGATCATCCCATCGAGAAGGCGGCAGAACGCATCGCCGTGGGCAAGCTGTTCAATGCGGGACAGACCTGCATCGCGCCGGATTACGCGCTCGTTCCGCGGGAGAGGAAGGAGGCCTTCGTGACGGCGTTCCGGGATGCGGTGGCGCGGCTCTACCCGACGCTCGCGGCCAATCCCGATTACACCGCCATTGTGAGCGAGCGGCACTACGAGCGCATCCGTCATCTCGTCGAGGATGCGCGGGAGCGCGGGGCCTGCGTGCAGGAGATCAATCCTGCCCATGAGGCACTCGATCCCATGCAGCGGAAGATTGCCCCCGTCATCGTGACCGATGTGCCGGATCAGGCCCTCGTCATGAATGAGGAGATCTTCGGCCCCGTGCTCCCCGTCATTGCCTATGACGAGGTCGAGGAGGCTTGCCGCTTCATTGCGGCCCGTCCGCATCCCCTGGCCCTCTACGTGTTCAGCCACGATCGGAAGACCGTCGACCGCGTTCTCGCGAAAACCGTGTCGGGCGGCGTCGCCGTCAACGATACGCTTCTCCATTGCGTCCAGGAGGAACTGCCCTTCGGCGGCGTGGGGCCAAGCGGCATGGGATCCTATCACGGAGAGGCGGGCTTCCGGACCTTCAGCCATGCAAAGTCCGTTTTCCACCAGGCCCGGCTCAACGGAGCCGGCATCACGAAGCCGCCCTATGGCGGCCGCATGAACCGCCTGTTGTCTATGCTGCTGCGCTAGCTGTGTGAGAGAGCGGCACGGAAATGTCGTAGGCGACGCCGCCTTCCGCGAAATTGAGCACCATGTAGCCGCCGAGCTCCCCCTCGATGCTGCGGCGGATCAGGCGCGAGCCGAACCCCTGCCGATGCGGCGGCGCGACGGGCGGGCCGCCGCTTTCGATCCACCGGATGCGCAACTGATCCGGGCGATCGTCGCTCGCGACGATGCTCCAGGTCATTTCGAGACGTCCCGCATTGGTCGAGAGCGCGCCGTACTTGGCAGCATTCGTCACCAGTTCGTGCAGCACGAGGCCCAGATTGATGGCGTAGCGCGCCGGGAGCCGGACATTCGGCCCGTCCAGCTTCACCCGTTCGTCGCCCTGCTTGCGATAGGGCGCCAGTTCCTGCTCCGCTACGTCGCGCAGCTCCGCCTCGCGCCAGGATTTCCGGGTCAGGAGGTTGTGCGTCTTCGAGAGGGCGAGCAGGCGGCCCTCGAAAGCCTCCTTGAACTGTGCCGGGCTCTCCGTCGTGCGCAAGGTCTGCGAGGCGATGGACTGAACGGTCGTCAGCGTGTTCTTCACCCGATGGTTCAGTTCGTCGAGGAAGAAGCGCTGCTGCTCCTCCGCGTGCTTCTGCTCCGTGATGTCCTGGAAAATGCCGATGAAGTAGACTGGCCTTTTTTGGATGTCGAAGAAAACCCGGCCCCTGGAGTTGATCCACCGGATGCCTCCGCTGGGGAGCCGGATGCGGTATTCGTCCTGGTAGTCTCCCTGGTTCTGCACGGAGTCGCGCCATCTCTGGATGACACGGTCCAGATCCTCGGGATGGAGAATCTCCAGCCAATGTTGGTGGTCCATGATCTCGTCGGCATGGGGGTACCCGAGCATTGCCATCGCTTGGCTGGACCAGCCGCCGACGTTCTTGGTCGGATCGTACCACCAGGTCCCCATATGCCCTGCTTCCAGGGCCAGGCGCGCACGTTCCTCGCTGGCCTGAAGCGCCTTCTGGCGCTCGGCCACGTCGTCCATCAGGTCGTTGAAGGCCCGCGCCAGGATACCGAACTCGCCGGACTTCCCCGGAAGGTCGATGCGCGCCTGATAGTCGCCCCGGCGCCAGGCGCGGATGCCGTTCGTCACGATTTCGAACGGCCTCGTGATGAAGGCGCGACTGAGCAGGGCGGACAGGGACAGGGCCAGGACGAGCGCCGCCGCGATCAGCATGAAGCCGCGTCTCGCCGCCTGGTTGATGGACGCGAAGGCGGCCTTCGTGGACAGGCCCACACTGATGTAGATGTCCCTCGGCGGAGTGGAGATGGGGATGTAGCCCACGATTCGCTTGAGGCCGTCGGCGCTGACGATTTCCGCCGTCCCCATCGTCTTTGCCCTGGCCTGGGCCTCGTATTCCCGAGGAAGCAGCTTCCCGAGCATGCGCTCCGTCTGAGGATGCTGGACGATCACGATGCCTCTCCGGTCGGCGATCGTCACCGAGCCGTTCTCGGGCACGGTACGCTCCCTCACTTTCTGATTCAGCCATGCCAGATCGAGGGCGGCCGCCAGCACGCCGACCACGTCGCCCCTGTCGTTCCAGATCGGCAGGGCGAGGGGAAGCACGGGACGGGGTTCGAGCCCGCCTTCCTCGAAGACGGGCGTATATTCCCCAACGACAAGGCCCAGCTTGGACAGGGCTTCATGGAAATAGGTGCGGTCGGCGAAAAAGTGCTGCATGTCGGTGGTTCCAAGCGGGCGGCAGCGGATATGCCCGCTGATGTCCATCGCCACGAAGGACAGGATGTAGGGAACCTTCTCCTGAATGGCCTTCAGGTAGGGGCTGCAGGCGGCCGTGTCGAAGGATCGGATGGACGGCGTTTCGTCCACGGCGAGCAGGAGGCTGTGGATGCCATCGAAGACCCTTTCGAGTTCCGCGCCTACGAGCTGGGCCTGCCTGATCGCGATATCGTTCACCTCGGCTTCCCGGGCGCGACGCAGGGAGACTTCCGTATAGGTCCAGATCACGATCGCGGGCAGAACCGAGATCAAGGCCAGAAGAAGCAGACGCCTCGTCAGTGTCATTCAAAAGCTCAGCTTAACGTCGGAAAGGGGAACACAAACTTGGACAAGCGTCCACCCCGTAACAAAACGGAGCGCTCTTGCATCTGCGACGAAGAGGTGTCAGGTGAGCGGCAATGGCGCTTCCTCCTCTTCTTCTCCTTCAGGATATTGCTCTCACCTTCGGCGGCTCCCCGCTGATCGAGAGTGCCGAGCTCTCCGTTTCCCCGGGCGAGCGGGCCTGCCTCGTCGGCCGCAACGGCTCGGGCAAGTCCACCCTGCTTAAAATCGCCGCAGGCCTCGTGGAGGCCGACCGCGGCAAGCGCTTCGTGCAGCCTGGCGCCACCGTGCGCTATCTGGCGCAGGAGCCTGATCTCTCCGCCTATCCCACGACGCTGTCCTATGTGGAGGCGGGGCTCGGGCCGGGCGACGATCCCTACCGGGCCCGCTACCTGCTGGAGCAGCTCGGGCTGACCGGGGAGGAGAAGCCCGCCGCCCTGTCCGGCGGCGAGGCCCGCCGCGCGGCCCTGGCCCAGGTGCTGGCGCCCCAGCCCGACATTCTGCTGCTTGATGAGCCGACGAACCATCTCGACCTGCCGGTGATCGAATGGCTCGAAGGCGAGCTGAAGAGCCTCCGCTCCGCCCTGGTGCTGATCAGCCACGACCGCCGCTTCCTGGAGAGCCTGTCCCAGGCGACCATCTGGCTCGACCGCGGCCGGACCCGCCGCATGGACCGCGGCTTCGCCCATTTCGAGGAATGGCGCGACCAGGTCCTGGAGCAGGAGGAGGCCGAGCACCACAAGCTCGGGCGCAAGCTCGTGGCCGAGGCCGACTGGCTGCGCTACGGGGTGACGGCCCGGCGCAAGCGCAACGTGCGGCGCCTGGGCAACCTCCACGCCATGCGCCAGCAGTACCGCGAGCGCCAGCGCGCCGTCGGCACGGTCAACATGAGCCTCGCCGAGGCGGAGCAGTCCGGCACCCTCGTGGTCGAGGCGGAGGGCATCTCGAAATCCTATGGCGACCGGCCCATCGTGGCGAACCTGTCCCTGCGGGTCCTGCGCGGCGACCGCCTCGGCATCATCGGGCCGAACGGGGCCGGCAAGACGACCCTCCTCAACCTGCTCACCGGCGTCCTGGAGCCGGATGAGGGCCGGGTGCGGCTCGGCTCCAACCTGCAGATGGTCACCCTCGACCAGCGCCGGGCGAGCCTCGACCCCGACGCCACCGTGGCCGAAACCCTGACCGGCGGGCGCGGCGACAGCGTCACCATCGGCGGGCAGACCAAGCACGTCATCGGCTACATGAAGGACTTCCTGTTCTCGCCCGAGCAGGCCCGCACCCCCGTGGGGGTGCTCTCCGGCGGCGAGCGCAACCGCCTCATGCTGGCCCGGGCCCTGGCCCAGCCCTCCAACCTGCTCGTGCTCGACGAGCCCACCAACGATCTCGACCTGGAGACCCTCGACCTGCTGGAGGAGATGATCCAGGACTATTCCGGCACTGTGATCCTGGTCAGCCACGACCGCGACTTCCTCGACCGCACGGTGAGCTCCGTCCTGGTATCGGAAGGCGGGGGGCGCTGGATCGAGTATGCGGGCGGCTATTCCGACATGGTGGCCCAGCGCGGCCAGGGCGTTCAGGCCCGCACCGTCGAGAAGGGACCCAAGCTGAAGAGCGCCGACAGGCCGGCAGCCGCCGCTCCCCAGGCCAGGGCCAAGCGCCGCCTCTCCTTCAATGAGCAGCACGACCTCAAGATCCTCCCCCAGCGCATGAGCGAGCTGGAGGCCAAGATCGCCAAGGTGCAGGAGATTCTTGCCGATCCCGAGCTCTATTCTCGCGATCCCGCCCGCTTCCAGAAGGCCATGGACGCGCTCACCCAGCTCCAGGCCGATCTGCACGCGGCGGAGGAGAGGTGGCTTGAACTGGAGATGTTGCGGGAGGAGCTGGAGGGGTGAAGCGTTTTTGCAACACTCTTGCGAAAGCGCCCTGAATACCCCTTCTGTGATATATCCTTGCGACGGCGGATGATTAAGCTGAGACGAAACAACGTCTCGGGGGCATCATGGCCGTTTTCCGCATTCTCTCCGCCGAATTCTTCGAGCTGGACCAGTTCTTTCCCATGCCGTTCCCGGAGCTCCCCGACGGGGCGCCTACCAGCACGAGGCTGGCCTTCGTAGTCGGGACCCGGAAGGTCGTCATCACGGGAACCGGCCTCGATACGGGTACCGGGACGGTCAGCAAAATCGAACTGATCGAGGCAGACGGCACGAGTGTCGTTGCGGAATTCACAGGGTTGACCCTTGCCCAAGCGGAACTCGATGGTGCGTTGACCAATTCCGCCTTCCGAACCCGAGACATTTTCGACGTGATTCTGGCCGGAAACGACACGATCTTCGGCAATGACGAGAACAACGAGCTGGTCGCCGGCCTCGGAAACGACGTGATCGACGGCGGCGCCGGGTTCGACGACCTCATCTACCTGGCCGAGTCCAATACGACGGCCCGTCCGAATGGCATCGCTGTCTTGTTCACCAGCGAAGGCGCCGGAACGGTTGCAGCCAGAGGCGGGACCGAGGTCGACACGTTCACCGGCATCGAGGCGGTTCATGGAACCCAGTCCGACGACAGCTTCATCGGCCATGACGGCTTCCAGCGCTTCCGGGGCTTCGGCGGGAACGACACCTTCGACGGCGGAGCCGGCGACGACGAGGTCGATTACCGGAACGACGCCATCGTTGGCGGCAACGGCGTCACAGTTAATCTGGCAAATGTCGGGGCCGACGGGTACGTCACGGTTTCCGGGCCGAATGGCGATACCGACAAGCTGAAGAATATCGAATATGTGCGCGGAACCCGGAACGACGACCATCTGATCGGGAATGGCCTCAACAACCGGCTGCGGGGCGACAGCGGCAACGACACGCTGAGCGGCGGCCTTGGCAACGATACGCTGGATGGCGGCTTGGGCAACGACGTTCTGATCGGCGGTTCCCGCATCAATCCGGGCGAGGACGACGATTGGTTCGAGGGCAGCGCCGGCGACGACACGATCCATGGCGGCGAGGTCGGGGTCGACGATGATCCCAACCTGAACTGGAATGTGCTCAACTACCGCAACAGTGCCGGCTTCACGGGGATCGAGGTTACGTTCGGCGCGATTTCCCGCTCCGGAACCGTCGAGAAAACCGGGGGCGGCGGCGGCACCGATACGTTCTTCTCCATCGACGCGGTGTTCGGCACCGACGGCGCCGACACGTTCATCGGTGGCTCGGGCGCGGGCAACCAGCGCTTCATCGGCCTTGCGGGGAACGATACCTTCGACGGATCCTTGGGGATCAACGAGATCGATTACCGAGCCGAAGCGAGGGCTGCGCAGCTTAACCACGGCATGGTGATCGACCTTTCTTCCGGAAAGGTCACGGACGCCTTCGGCGACACCGACACTCTGATCAAGATCGAGCGTGTGCGTGGCACGGATTTCGCCGACACGATCATCGGCGATGGTCTCGACAACCGGCTGCGGGGCGACAACGGCAGCGATACGCTGAGCGGCGGCCTTGGCAACGATACGCTGGATGGCGGCTTGGGCCACGACACGCTCAATGGCGGCGGCGGCAACGACATTCTGATCGGCGGCTCCAACAGGGCGGCGGGCGAGGACGAGGACCTGTTCGTCGGCAGCGCCGGCAACGATACGATCTATGGCGGCGAAGTCGGGGCGGACGACGACCCGAACCTGAACTGGAATGTGCTCAATTATCGGAATGGAGGATTCACGGGGATCGAGGTCACGTTCGGCGCGACCTCCCGCTCCGGAACCGTCAAGAAAACCGGCGGTGGCGGCGGCACCGACACGTTCTTCTCCATCGACGCGGTGTTCGGCACGGACGGCGCCGACACGTTCATCGGCGGCTCGGGAGCCGGCAACCAGCGCTTCATCGGCTATGCGGGGAATGACACCTTCAACGGCACCCTCGGCATCAACGAGGTCGATTACCGCGCCGACGCCCGGGCCGTGGGCCTCCAGACCGGGTTGACGATCGATCTCAGCAAGGGCCAGGTCCGGGACGCCACGGGCCATCTCGACACGCTGATCGCCATCGAGCGCATTCGGGGCACGGACAATGCCGACACGATCACCGGCGACGGCCTCAACAATCGCCTGAGGGGCGACAACGGGAACGATACGCTCTCGGGCGGCGCGGGCAACGATACGCTGGACGGCGGAAGCGGCGTCGACATCGTCACCTATGCGGGGAGCCGCTTGAATTATACGGTTTCCAGGAACGGGGCGGGCCAGGTCGTCATCACCGACAACCGAACCGGCGATGGTCAGGATATTGTTGTCGATGTCGAGTTCTTCGATTTCGCGGAAGGCCGTTTCACCTTCGACCTGTTGCAGTCCTCGCCGACGATCGAGGTCGGGAAGGACGTGACGCTCGACCCGAGCGTGGTGAGGGCTTTCGCAACCGGCAAGGGCAATGTGAGCATCACCGGCAATGCCCTCGACAACATCATCACGGGCAATGTCGGCAAGAACACGATCAGGGGCGGCGAGGGGAACGACACGATCTCGGGCGGCGCGGGCAACGACAAGCTCTATGGCGGCACGGGCAGCGACGTCTTCGTTTTCGACGCCAGCAAGCCCAACAAGAGCAAGAACCTCGACACGATCTACGACTACAAGGCCGCTGACGACACGATCTGGCTCGACAATAAGTACCTGCCGAAACTGGGTA
Source organism: Pseudomonadota bacterium (assembly GCA_023386155.1). Taxonomy (GTDB): domain Bacteria; phylum Pseudomonadota; class Alphaproteobacteria; order Rhizobiales; family Beijerinckiaceae; genus Microvirga. The sequence continues at coordinate 21,062 of JAEWKH010000137.1, read as the reverse complement.
AGGGATCCGAGGCCAGCCCGGGCAAGCTGAACAAGAAGTTCTTCACGATCGGCGACAAGGCCAAGGACAAGAACGACTACCTGATCTACAGCAAGAAGACGAAGACCCTGTACTACGATGCCGACGGCTCGGGCTCGAAGAAGGCGGTCGAGATCTTCAAGTTCTCCAAGGACGTCAGCAAGCAACTGAAGTACACCGAGTTCTTCATCATATGAGCCGGCGGCTCGTTGCATGAAGGGGCGCTGCGGCGCCCCTTTTTTGCAGAGCGCGGGCTTTCTTGCTCCATGCGAGGACGGGACGCATCGACGGCGCTGATCGATGCTTTCGTGCCGGTCGAGGAGGCAAAGTCCGGAATGCTTCATTCGTGGTCCAAACGAACAATGGAGCCTGAATTCATCGGCCTCCTACGTTGTTCGCCATGAAATGCGCCTAAATCATCGGACCCGAACGTGGATCAAACTTTTGGGGTTTATTCCGATGCTCCAGCGCGGCCCGCTGGGTCCGCACGATACGCTGAGACGGTTTCACGCGATTTGGGCCCATATCAATCTGTTTTTTCTTCACTGCGATCTTCGTCACAGAAACGGTTCTGCGTGAGGGCGCCCATATCAGATCGGTCCCTTCTTCACCGTGGTCTTCGTCACAGAATACTTTTTCCCGGTATGTTCTACTAATCATTCACGTGGAAGGGGTTGAGCATCAGGAGTTCCCCGACTCCGTGGGATTGTGGCGCTTATGGGAATAATGGAGTTGAAGTAATGGTACAGTTGACAGGAATGTCAGTCACATTGAATACGGATACTAATTCCAATTCTGGTACGGACGACCATATTTACATTGGCGTGGTCGGAAAAGGCGGAGGGCGGGAATTTGCGCTTGCCTCACCAGAGGAGGATTACATTACAGGAGAACAAGAGAAGTTCGCCCTCGGGTTCATATACGAGGGAGGTGTTGTCGGTCCTTCTACGAAGTTTCCCAAGAAATCGGATGTAGGAGAGAACAACGACCCGGCGTTCTATCCACTGGATATGGATCGAGTGGATTATGTTTATCTTCGGAAGCAAGGCGACAGGACCGAGGATAAGGATGATGCTTATCGGCTAAAAAACGTGAGGGTCGTCCTGTACGGGCCATCGGCACCTTCAAAGAGGATTTTCGTCAGCACCAACAATAAGGCGTTATGGCTCGCCAACGAGCATGGCCACGTGGTCTACCTTCAAGAGACCCGCGAGTGACGCGACGCCTACTCGGTAGAAACGATAGATGGGGCACGATTGAGAGCGGGAGTGCTGGAGCCGCCCACTGCCTGTCCTGGTCGGGGCCAGCGCTCTCTGCCTGCCGCCAACGTTACGAGGTTTGAGTTCGATCCGCGATCAAACGGTCATGGTGAGCCATTTTGCTCATACGCTGATCACCAGCGGGTCTGATTCCGCCGTTCCTTATCTTCGTTGGCGCATCCCCGGTCCGCACGATGTTCCAATGACACAACCGCAGGATTCAGCAGTCACGATTAGCGGTTCGGCTGAAAGCCTCGCATGGCCGCAGCTGGATGGAACTTTGTAGCTCATCTCATGAGCTCCATCGCCCCGCATTGATATTGTCGATGGATGGGGCCCGACACTAAAGTGACATCACCCGCTCGCTAGAGCAGTTTCCACTGACGTGGAATCATCTCTATTCTTTGGTATGCCGCATTTTTGACGGCGAACCGGATCCACTTCGCCGAAAAATGCTCTAGAAGCGGCTCGTCACTGAAGGAGGAACGCGATGGACTGCTTTTCGAGACGTTGCCTGACCATGATTCTGACGATGCTCTATCTGGGCGGATTGCCCGCGGCTCTCCAGGCCGCCGAACCGGACCGGGATGTTCTGGCCGAACGCGTGATGAAGCTCTCGCGCGGCACGCAGTGGAAGCCCGTCACGGCCGTTCCGATCAACTTCCTGACCCATCACCCGCAGGGCATGGTGAAGATCGGCGACACGCTGTTCGTGTCCTCGGTCGAGATCCAGCAGCCGACCAAGCGGTTCCCGCAGCCGGTGGACGGCTATGACCGCGACACGGGCGCGGGCGTCGGGCACCTGTTCAAGATCGACATGAAGGGCAACCTCGTCGCCGACATCATCCTCGGCGAGGGCACGGTCTATCATCCGGGCGGGATCGATTACGACGGGAAGTACATCTGGGTTCCCGTCGCCGAGTACCGGCCGAACAGCCGCTCCATCGTCTACCGCGTCGATCCGGAGACCATGAAGGCCGAGGAGATGTTCCGCTTCCCCGATCACGTCGGCGGCGTGGTCCACAACACCGACGACAAGACCCTGCACGGGGTGAGCTGGGGCTCGCGCCGCTTCTACCGCTGGACTCTCGACGAGAGCGGAAAGCCCACCAACGCAAACGAAGCGCCTGAGAAGCTGAGGACGCTGAACACCTCTCACTACCTCGATTACCAGGATTGCAAGTATGTCGGCAAAGGCCGCATGCTCTGCTCCGGCGTGACCGAGATGCGGATCACGCCCGAGGCGGCGCCGTTCCGCCTCGGCGGGCTCGACCTCGTCAGCCTCGCCGACGGCCGCCCGATCTTCCAGACGCCGGTGCTGCTCTGGACGGCCTCCGGCATGGACATGACCCATAACCCGGTCTGGATGGAGGCGAGCGACGCGGGGATCCGCGGCTACTTCATGCCCGAGGACGACAAGTCCACGCTCTACGTCTACGAGGCCGAGGTGAAGTAGCGATTGGACCGAGAGAATCCATAACGCTGAACGTTTGGATTAAAGCTCCCACGTCATCACCGGCCTTGTGTCGGTGATCCCGATTGGATGAAGCTCTGAGCCTCATCCTGAAGAGCAGCCCGAGGCTGCGTCTCGAAGGAGGCTTCAGTGCTCTCTGGTTCCTCTTTCGATACGGTCGCTGCGCGACCTCCTCAGGATGAGGTGAGGGGGGTATTCGAAATGGGATCGCGAGACTGCTGACCGCGAAGGAAAGCCGATTACCCGCCGCCCTCCAGCGTGAATCCGGCCTTGAGCACCACCTGGAAGTGGCGCACCTCGCCGTTCTCCACATGGCCGCGGGTCTGGACGACCTCGAACCAGCGCAGGTTCCTCAAGGTCTGGCTCGCCCGCCTGACTGCCGTCTGTATGGCGTCCTCGATGCTGGTCTCGGACGAGCCGACGAGTTCGACGATCTTGTAGACATGGTCATCCATGGGCCGCTCCATGCTTTGCCGAGAGCATGAAGGTAGGGCGCTGCGTGGATTTGCCCATGAATTCAAGGGGCGGTGGCTTGGATGAATTCGATCCTGTTGCCCACCGGATCGAAAACATGGAACCGCCGGACATCGGGAATGGCGTCATCCCAAACAGGCACGTGACCCGCCTCGAGGAGGAACCGGTCATAGCGATCGAGATCGATCACGGCAAAAGCCGGATGCGCCTTCCGGGCAGGGCGGAATTCATCCTCGACCCCGAGATGGAGCCGGACGTCTCCGCTCTGCAGCCAAAGACCGCCCCGCCCGGCGAGGGCAGGGGGCTTCGGTCTTTCCGCCATGCCCAGAAGACCGACATAGAACTGTCGGCACAGGTCTTCCGCTCCTCTCGGAATGGCAAGCTGCACGTGATCGATGCGAAGCATCAGCCTTCTTCCCGGTAGGCCTCGACCTTCTGCTCGATGGCGCCGAAGATCGAATGGCCCTGCCGGTCCTTCATCTCGATGCGGACCGTGTCGCCGAAGCGCATGAAGGGCGTCCTGGCCTCGCCTTGAAGGATGGTCTCCACGGTACGAAGTTCCGCGAGGCAGGAATAGCCGAGGCCGCCCTCGTCGATGGGCTTGCCCGGCCCGCCGGCCTCGTCCTTGTTGGAGACCGTCCCGGAGCCGATGATCGTGCCGGCGCCGAGCGGCCGGGTCCTGGCCGCGTGGGCGATCAGGGTCGGGAAGTCGAAGGTCATGTCGACGCCCGCATTAGGCTTGCCGAAGGGCTTGCCGTTGAGGCTGGAGAGCAGGGGCAAGTGGAGCCTGCCGCCGTCCCAGGCCTCGCCCAGCTCGTCGGGCGTGACGGCCACCGGCGAGAGGGTCGAGGAGGGCTTGGCCTGGAAGAAGCCGAAGCCCTTCGCCAGTTCTGCGGGAATCAGGTTCCTGAGGGAGACGTCGTTGACGAGGACGATCAGGCGGATGGCGGCGGCCGCATCCTCCCGCGTCGCGCCCATGGGCACGTCTCCGGTGATCACCGCGACCTCGGCCTCGAAGTCGATTCCGTGCGCCTCGTCGGTGGCGAGGATCGGATCCCGCGGCCCGAGGAAGGAATCGGAGCCGCCCTGGTACATGAGCGGATCGGTCCAGAAGGAGGCCGGCATCTCGGCGCCGCGGGCCTTCCGCACCAGCTCCACATGGTTCACATAGGCCGAGCCGTCGGCCCATTGATAGGCCCGGGGCAGGGGTGAGGCGCAGTCGTGCTCGTGAAAGCGAAAGGCCGGCACCGAACCGTGCTCCAGCTGCTCCGCGAGGTCGCGCAGCCGAGGCGCGACTTTTTCCCAATCGTCCAAGGCTTGCTGAAGCGTCGGAACAATGAAAAAAGCATCCGTCGCGCGGGTCAGGTCTTTCGACACGATGACGAGGCGGCCGTCACGGCCTTGGTTGAGGGAGGAGAGCTTCATTGCCACCGACCAGGTTGTTATGGTCCATTCAACTTGCAACAGAATGCTTTTCGGGGAAACGCCAATGACGACGATGAAGAGAAGAAACTTTCTGAAGGGGGCAGGACTCGCGGCCGCCACCGGCGCTGTGGCCGCTCCGGCGATTGCCCAGTCGGCGCCTGAGATCCGCTGGCGCCTGACCTCGAGCTTCCCCAAGTCTCTCGATACCATCTTCGGCACCGCCGAGACCTTCTCGAAATACATGGTCGAGGCGACGGACGGAAAGTTCCAGATCCAGGTCTTCGCTCCCGGCGAGATCGTCGGCGGCCTGCAGGCTCTCGACGCCGTCCAGAACGGCGCCGTGGAGTGCGCCCATACGCCGGTCTATTTCTACACCGGCAAGGAGCCGGCCTTCGGCCTCGGCACGGGCATCCCCTTCGGGCTCAATGCCCGCCAGCATCATTCCTGGTGGCATTTCGCGGGCGGCAAGGAGCTCATCAACGACGTGTTGTCGCGCTATAACGCCACGTCGTTCGCCTGCGGCAATTCCGGCACCCAGATGGGCGGATTTTTCCGCAAGGAGATCAACACCGTCGACGATCTGAAGGGCCTCAAGTTCCGCATCGGCGGCCTCGGCGGGGCGGTGCTGGCGAAGCTCGGCGTGGTTCCGCAGCAGATCGCCCCGGGCGACGTCTATCCCGCGCTCGAACGCGGCACTCTCGATGCGGCCGAGTTCGTCGGCCCCTACGACGACGAGAAGCTCGGCTTCCTGAAGGTCGCAAAATACTATTACGCGCCCGGCTGGTGGGAGGGCGGCGCCATGCTGCACCTCGTCGTCAACCAGCAGAAGTACAACGAGCTGCCGAAGCACTATCAGGCCATCCTGTTCCACGCCTGCGAGGCGGCGAACAACTGGATGCTGGCGAAGTACGACGCCGTGAACGGCGCCGCGCTGCGCCGCATGGTTGGCGCCGGCGCCGAACTGCGCACCTTCTCGCCCGCCATCATGGAGGCAGCGCTCAAGGCCGCGAACGAGTACTATGCAGAACTCTCGACCAAGAGCCCGGACTTCAAGAAGGGCTACGACTCGCTGGTGGCCTATCGCAACGATGTGCTCCCCTGGTGGCAGCTCAACGAGTTCGCGTTCGACACCTTCATGATCCGCACGCGCGGCCGGGCATAAATCCGGAGCGCCAATGCTCCGCCGGTTACGGGCGGGCATTCTCCGGGCGCATGACGACAGGAGCCTGGGAACGGCGTGGCTGGGAAACCGGCTGCGCCGTTCCTGTTTCTCGAGACTGACCTTAGGTCACAGAATCTGGTTGCCCGTGCAACGAATTCTGCTATTGGTTGCCTGTGCAACGATTGGCGTCCCGATGGCAGTAGGATCCGCAGCGAAGAGGCAGCAGGTACCCGAGCCGCTGGTGGTTCTGGAGGAGTTCCTGCCGTACAGGCTCAACGTGCTGGCGGGCCTGACATCGAGCGCGCTCGCCCAGATCTACGCGGAGCGATTCGGCCTTTCGATCCCGGCCTGGCGGGTGATCATCACCCTGGGCCAGTACGAGCAGCGGACGGCACGGGACATGGCGCCCGACGGGGTCATGCACAAATCGACGGTCTCCCGGGCCGTCTCGGCGCTCGAGAAGCGGGGCCTGGTCGTTCGCCGCCCCAATCTCGACGACCGCCGGGAGGAGTGGCTGGCCCTTACCCCGGACGGGCGGGCGATCTACGAGGCCGTCGCTCCTAAAGCCCTCGCCGTCGAGGAGCGCCTCCTGGCGGTTCTGACATCCGACGAGCGGGCGATGCTGTCCTCGCTGATCGACAAGCTTACGCGGCAAGCTCGGTTGCTCGCGCCGCAGGACGCAGAGGAGAGTGACGCTTGAAGCTCTATACGTATTTCCGTTCCTCCGCCGCCTACCGGGTCAGGATCGCCCTGAACCTGAAGGGCGTGACTTACGATTCCGTCTCGATCAACCTGCTGAAGGGAGAGCAGCGCGAGGAGAGCTACAGGGGCATCAACCCTCAGCAGCGCGTGCCGTCCCTCGACATCGGCGCCACGACGCTGATCCAGTCCCCCGCCATTCTCGAATATCTCGACGAGGTTTACCCGGAGCCGCCCCTGCTGCCGGTCGGTGCCGTGAACCGCGCGAAGGTGAGGGCGATCGCGAGCCTGATCGCCTGCGATATCCACCCGCTCAACAATTCCGGCACGCTGGCCTACCTCAAGAACCGGCTCGGGCACGACAAGGCGGCGGCCGACGAATGGTACGCCCATTGGGTGCGCGAGGGTTTCGATGCCATCGAGGCCCTGCTCGGGCCGGGGCCTTATGCATTCGGACCCAGAATCACCCTGGCCGATGTCTATCTCGTGCCGCAGGTCTTCAACGCGCGGCGCTTCAACGTCCCGCTCGATGCCTACCCGAAGATCGCGGCGGTGGATGCGGCCTGCGCCGAGCACAAAGCCTTTCAGGACGCCGCACCGGCCAGCCAGCCCGACGCGACCTGAAGAAAGATCGCATCCGTCACAGGGCGAATGCGTTGTTTCCACGACAGAGGCCTCTCGACCGGCAGAGGCATGACAGGAGGAAAACCATGGGACCGTTCCCGCACGACGCGCCGCCAGCCGCCATCTCGGAAGAGAACCCGATGGGGACGGACGGCTTCGAGTTCGTCGAGTTCTGCCATCCCGATCCGCAGGCGCTGGACCGTCTCTTCAAGACGATGGGCTTCAGTGCCGTCGCCCGGCACCGCTCGAAGAACGTGACGCTCTATCGCCAGGGCGACATCAACTTCATCGTCAATGCGCAGCCGGGCTCCTTCGCCGAGCGTTTCGCGGCGCAGCATGGCCCGTCGGCCCCGGCCATGGCCTTCCGCGTGGCCGACGCGAAATATGCGTATGACCGCGCGCTCTCCATGGGCGCCAAGCCCGTCGAGACGCAGGTCGGCCCCAACGAGCTCGAGATCCCTGCCATCGAGGGAATCGGCGGCCTGCAGATCTATTTCGTCGACCGCTATGGCGCGAAAGGCTCGATCTACGATGTCGATTTCGAGTGGCTGGGCGAGCCCGATCCGAAGCCGAAGGGCGTCGGCCTCTATTACATCGACCACCTGACCCATAACGTGTATCGCGGGCGCCTGAACGAATGGGCCGGGTTCTACGAGCGGCTCTTCAACTTCCGCCAGATCCGCTACTTCGACATCGAAGGCAAACTGACGGGCCTGCACTCCCGCGCCATGACGAGCCCGGACGGCAAGATCCGCATTCCGATCAACGAGGACGCGGGCGAGACCGGCCAGATCGAGGAATACCTGCAGGAGTACAAGGGCGAAGGCATCCAGCATGTGGCGCTGGGCTCCCACGACCTCTACGAGTCCATCGAGGCCCTGATCGGCGTCGGTCTGGAGTTCATGCCGGCTCCGAACGACATCTATTACGCCCGGGTCGACAAGCGGCTGCCCAAGCATGAGGAGCCCCTCGACCGCCTCAAGAAGAACGGGATCCTCATCGACGGGGAGGGCGTGGTCGAGGGCGGCTTCACGAAGGTGCTGCTCCAGCGCTTCGGCAAGACCGCCATCGGGCCGATGTTCTTCGAGTATATCCAGCGCAAGGGCGACGACGGATTCGGCGAGGGCAACTTCAAGGCGCTCTTCGAATCCATCGAGGAAGACCAGATTCGCCGCGGCGTGATCGGTCCGAAGGTGGCTTAGCGCATCGCTCGGCCCCCCGCTCCGGGGCCGCGAAAGGCGATGCGCTTCCTTAAGGCGCGGGCATCGAAGCGGATCCCGAAGTGCATGTTCACTCGGTTCAGATGCTCCAGACTGGAATCGCTCCACGATTCGAAAAGGCCGGGCTCGTCCGGCCTTTTTCCTTGGATCGGGAGGCCGAGCTGCCGGAATTGTGACGGGCGTTATTCACAGGCCCGCTCCATGGTGCGCCCCCGAGAGGCCTCTCTTCGCGCCACGCCGGCGGCGGCTGAGCAACGGGCAAACCCTTTGTGCTTAAGGATTTGTGAAGTTCCAGGGATGGATCTTGCCGAAAGGTAAACAAACCAGCTTCCAACGTTGCGTTTGTGCAACATGCCCCTGAAAAGCCCAGCCTCTTGCCCATTTTGCGCCTTCATTCGGTTGCTTGCGGTCCAGTCCTGGATAATGTGGCTCCAGCGACGGGGGCACCCCAGTCGTCATCCTGGTGCGTTCGACCGAAAGGCGGGCCGCCGGGTACTAGGGGAAAAGGGACGTGTTTAGGGCTTCGTTGAAGCACTCGAGGCACAAAAACCCGGCCCCCCAGGGTCTCGAAACTTTGGAGGTTTAACCATGAAGCTCGCTAAGAGCCTCTTCCTTGGATCGGTCGCGGGTCTCGCGGCTGTTGCCGGGGCACAAGCCGCCGACCTTCCCGCAAAGAAGGCCGCTGCTGTCGAATACGTTCGCGTCTGCTCCACCTACGGCGCAGGCTTCTTCTACATCCCCGGCACCGAAACCTGCCTCCGCGTCGGCGGCCGTGCTCGCGCCGAGTTCCGCTATGTCGAGCCGTCCGACCGTTCGCAGGACGCCATCGGCTTCCGTGCTCGCGGCCGCATCCAGCTCGATGCCCGCACCGCCACCGCCTACGGTCTGCTCCGCACCTTCGTGCGCTTCGAGATGACCCGCGACACCGGCGTGTACGGCTTCAGCTCGACCTCTGCCAACGTCGACCAGGCGTTCGTGCAGTTCGGCGGCCTGACCGCCGGTCGCACGGTCTCGTTCTGGGACAACAGCGACCTGCCCACCGGTCACATGGGCACGCTCCGCTTCTCGGACGCTCCGACGGTGAACCTGTTCGCCTACACCTTCTCCTTCGGCAACGGTTTCTCGGCCACGATCTCGGCTGAAGAAGGCCGCTTCGCCGGCACCGCCTTCGGCGCCACCTCGGTGTTCGCCGAAGCCGGTCAGACGATGCCTGACCTCGTCGGTAACCTGAAGTACGCCGGTACCTGGGGAACGGCTCAGCTCTCCGGTGCCCTGCACCAGCTGCGCACCGACACTGCGGTTGAAGTTGCTCCTGGCATCTTCGATTACCCGGACAGCGAACTCGGCTGGGCCGTGTCGTTCCAGGGCTCCGTGAACCTGCCGATGCTGGCTGCTGGCGACGCCCTGTGGCTCGCTGCGACCTATGCTGACGGCGCTCTCGGCTACCTCGGCTTCGGCTCGTCGGTCACGGTCGGCGCGCTCCAGGAGTCGGTTGTCGATGCTTACGTCGGTGTCGATGGCGACATCCACACCGGCCAGGGCTGGTCGATCGCCGGTGGTCTGCGTCACTACTGGACCCCGACCATCCGCCAGAACGTCTTCGGTTCGTGGGCTCGCGTCGAGTATGACAACGCGGCTCCGCTCGCCATCCCGGGTGGCCTCGGCATCGCTGCCGACTTCACCGAATGGCGCGCCGGCACGAACGTGTTCTGGTCGCCGGTGGCTGGCCTGGATCTCGGCGTCGAGGTTCTCTACGCCAACATCGACCCGCGTGGTCCGGATCCGGTCAACCTGAAGAACGACGTCTGGGAAGGCCGTATCCGCGTTCAGCGCGACTTCTAATCGGCTTGTCCTGATTGGATAGGAGAACCCCGGTGGCAACACCGGGGTTTTTCTTTTGGGCGGGGCGGAGATCGCATGCCTCGGCGGTACCTGCCTGGACTTGATCCGGGACCTGTATCGATGATTGCTGTCTGAAGGTTGCGGCGCCTCCCATCATCGGAACGGCCGCATGTACCCGGCCATGACGCGGGAAGAATCGCCGCGCCTCAGTTCCGGTCTTCACATCTCGCGATGAATTCTTCGATGGTCCGGATGAGGTTGCCGTCGAGCAAGGGCGCGTGGCCCTGATCCGGCACCGTGACGGCCGTCAGGCGCGGATGGCGTTCCTGCATCATCCGCAAGGTTTCCGCCGTCAGCAGGTCTGAGTTGGCGCCCCGGATGGCGAGGACGGGAAACGGCTTCAGCGCCTCGAAGAGGGGCCATAGATCCGGCAGCGGTGCCTCGAGATCGAGGCCTTCGAGGGTTTTCACGAGGTTGAGGTCGTAGGCGAGAACGAGCCCGTCTTCGCTTTCGCGCCAGGTTCCCCGCGCCATCTTCTCCCATTGCTCGTCCGTGTAGAGGGGAAACTGGGACCCAGCCATCCGGCGCAGGATCCCGGCGGCTTCCGTCATGGAACGGGGTGCCGGGAGCTTGCCGACATAGCTCCGGATCCGCACCAGCCCATGGGCTTCGAGAACCGGGCCGATATCGTTCAGGACCGCGCCGGCGACGAGTTCCGGCCGGGCCGCGCCCAGAGCCATCGTGATCAGGCCGCCGCGGGAGGTTCCAATGAAGACCGCTCTTTCAATGCCCGCCGCCGCCAGAACCTGCAGGCAGTCGCTCAGTTCGACCTTGATGTCGTAGTTGCGCCAGTCCTGGTCCCAGGCGGAGCGCCCGCGGCCGCGATAGTCCAGGGAGAGAACCCGGCGCGGTCGGGACGGGTCACAGCTCAGGGCCTCGGCGAGGTCGTGAAAATCCTCCGAAGTCCTGACGAGCCCGGGCAGGCAAATGACGGGCAGCCCGCCGCCCGTCCATGGACCATAGTCGCGGGCGTAGAGCCGCAACCCGTCAGCGGCGGCGACGAAAAGGTCGCGGTAGGAACGGCTCATCTCAATCCGCCATCAATGGAGTCGACGAGGGGAATTCCGTATCGTCAATTGATGCCTGACGCGTCCGCCGTCGCCGGGGCGAGCGGCACGGGATTTTCGTTCAGGCGCTGCCTGTAAACCCTCAAGTTCTCCAGCACCCGTTGAACGTAATTGCGTGTTTCGTAGAAGGGGATCCGTTCGACCCAGTCGACCTCGTCCACGTCCGGCTTGCGGGGGTCGCCATAGGACCTCACCCACTTGATCACGTTGCCGCCCCCCGCATTGTAGGACGCGAAGGCAAGGATATGGGAGCCTTTCCAATCCTCCATCAGCTCGCCCAGATGGGCCGAGCCGATCTTCGCGTTGTAGGACGGGTCCTCGATCAGCCGCTTCAGGTCGAAGCCGACGCCGAATCGCTTCGCCGTCCTCTGGGCGGTCGCCGGCATCAGCTGCATCAGCCCGCGCGCTCCCGCGCTCGACAGGGCGCGCGGGTTGAAGGCGCTTTCCTGGCGGGCGATGGCATAGACCATGGCAGGCTCGACCTCGTCGCCGACAGGCTCGAAATCGGGAATGGCCGCGAGCGGGTAGGCATGCCGATCGAGCGGGAAGCCTCTCTGCAGCGCCGTCTTGCCGATGGCGAGCACAGCCCGGGGATTCTGCTGGGACGCGGCGAGACTGGCCAGCGCATCCAGCTGGCCCGGGTCGCGCAGGGACTGGGCGAGATCGATGTAGAGGCCCAAGGCAAGATCCTGCTCGCCGATTTGCTGCAGCAGCTTCACCGCCTGGACGGGAATGAGCGCTTCGAACGCCCGGCGCTCCTCGTCCGACAGCGGATCGACCTTTCGGAGCGAGAGGGTGTGACCGAGTTTCGCCTGGGCCAATTGCCCATAATAGGCCGTCGGTTGCTCGGCTGCGCGCTCGTAGAAGATCCTGGCGTCCTGCCCTTGGCCGGCGGCTTCGGCCGCCCGTCCCTGCCAATAGGCGACGCGGGAAATGGAGATCGGCGTCGAGGCGGCCTTGGCTGCGGTTGCGAAATGCCTGGAGGCCGCCGCCGGGTCGTTCAGGAAACGGAGCGCGATCCACCCGGCATGAAACTCCGCCTCGATCTGCTGCACCGGCGATTCCGCGGCATGGTGGCTCGCCACCTCATAGGCGGTCTTGGGATTGTCCTTGTCGAGCAGGGCGCGGGTGATCAGGCGTTGCTCGGCCCACCATTCGTCGCCGTCGACCCGCAGTTCGGGGTCTCGCGGCGCCTGCATGATGATCGCGGCCGCTTCCACGAGGTTGTTGCTGCGGCGCTGGAGAAGCGCCTTGGAGAACAGGTAGGAAGGGTCGTCCCGCAGGGAGGACGGTACGGCGGCGAACGCCTTCTCGGCTTTCTTCTTGCCCTGGAACACAGCCATGCGCGCCTTGACGAGCAACTCGTATTCCTTGCCCGCACGGCTGGCCGCGCGCTGCGCCCCGCCCCAATTCTCCTTCAGGAGCAGCCGCTCCATGCGGAAGCGATGGTCGGCTTTCGTAAGGACATCCGGAAAGCGGTCGAGGATGCGGCGCTCCGTATCGGGGCCGAAGGTGTCCTCCCGCCAAGTATGGCGGATCTGGTCGTTCGCCTCCTGCGCGAGGCCTTCCGCCTGGAGGGCGAAGGCGAGGGCGATCCGGCCGGCGGGGGTCCCCGGAGGCTGCTTGGCGAAAAAGGCGCGAACCTGGGATGGAGGCCGGCGCTCGGTCAGCAAGGCGTCCTCGCTGCGTCTCCTAAGCTGGTTGGTGACCGGCCAGTCCGGGAAATCCGTCTTGAATGCCGTAATGCGGTCGAACCCGGTGTCGAAGCCGCTGCGGATGGCGAACCACTCGACCAGCGCATGGGCGGCCGGCTGAGCGAGCTTCGTCTTGAGGATCTGAGCCTCGGTCAGATCGTTGTTCCGGTAGGCCTTGAGGATCTCCGGCAGGTGGTCCAGGTCTCCCGGCACCGGCGCGGTGGGCACGAAGCTGTCCAAAGTGGATTGCGGCGGCGCGGGCGTGCCCGGGAACGGTTCGTTTGCGTGGGCGGAGAGGACGAGGAATGGAACAAGCGCGACGGATGTCACAAGACATATGAGAGGACGCATGTTGAGGCTCACCCGCAACCCCCTTGCTGCCGCCTTTTTCTCGTTGTGACGACGTTTCTCTTGAGGAAACACCAAGAGCCGAGCTAGGACAACCCCCTGACGGAACGTTTGCGCGCACGCGCCGCACCCCCTATGTGTAAAACCCAGTTCCCTATGTCTATCTTGTGGCCCGAGAGAAGGCCCGGCGCGAATTTCGAGGATGACCCCATGACCCAATTCAAAGGCTCCATCACGGCTCTGGTGACCCCCTTCAAGGATGGAGCCGTGGATGAGGCGGCGTTCCGGTCCTTCATCAACTGGCAGATCCAGGAAGGGACGAAGGGCCTCGTGCCCGTGGGGACGACGGGCGAGAGCCCGACCCTCAGCCACAAGGAGCACGAGCGGGTCGTCGAGATCTGCGTCGATGAGACGAAGGGCAGGGTGCCGGTGATCGCCGGAGCCGGGTCCAACAGCACGGCGGAGGCGGTGGCCTTCTCCAGGCACGCGGAGAAGGTCGGCGCCGACGCGCTGCTGATCGTGACTCCCTATTACAACAAGCCGACCCAGGAAGGCCTCTACCAGCACTTCAAGGCCATCAACGATGCCGTCGGCATCCCGATCCTCATCTACAACATCCCCGGCCGTTCGGTGATCGACATGTCGGTGGAGACCATGGCGCGGCTCTATGAGCTGAAGAACATCGCCGGCGTGAAGGACGCGACCGCCAGCATGGCGCGCGTGAGCCTCCAGCGGCAGGTTCTGGGTCCCGACTTCATCCAGCTCTCCGGCGAGGACGCGACCGCTCTCGGCTTCATGGCCCATGGCGGCCATGGCTGCATCTCGGTGACCTCGAACGTCGCGCCCCGGCTCTGCGCCGAGATGCAGAACGCCTGCCTCAACGGCGATTATGCCTCGGCCCTGAAGGTGCAGGATCGCCTCATGCCCCTGCACACCAACCTGTTCATCGAGACGAACCCGACGCCCGTGAAATATGCCGCGTCCCTGCTCGGCCTCATGGAGGATACGGTGCGCCTGCCGCTGGTACCCGCCTCCGACGGCGCGAAGCAGGCCGTTCGTTCGGCCATGGTCCATGCGGGCCTAATCAACGCTTAAAAGAGCTCATGTCAAAAGATCCAAAGAGCGCCAACCGTGTGGTCGCGGACAACAGGAAGGCGCGGTTCAACTACGAGATCCTCGACACCTACGAGGCGGGGATCGCGCTGACCGGCACGGAGGTGAAATCCCTGCGGCAGGGGAAGGCGACCATCGGCGAGGCCTATGCCGGGCCGTCGGGCGAGGAGTTCTTCCTCTTCAACGCCTATATCCCGGAATATCTCCAGGCGAACCGCTTCAACCACGAGACGAAGCGCCCGCGCCGCCTGCTCCTGCACAAGCGCCAGATCGACAAGCTGATCGGCGCCACGCAGCGCGAGGGATTCACCGTGATCCCGCTCAAGATCTATTTCAACGATCGCGGGCGGGCGAAGGTGGAGCTCGGCCTCGGCCGGGGCAAGAAGCTGCACGACAAGCGCGAGACGGAAAAACAGCGCTCCTGGAACCGGGAGAAGGCACGTCTCATGCGGGAGAAGGGCTGACGGAACGCCCTCCCGCGCATGAGCATCGAACGTGAAAATCGGGTCCACTCTTGGGATCCAATCCGATGCTCCACCTTTTGACGAGCGCATCGTTCGAGCGGAAAGCCGGGTCCACTTTTCCGCACGATGCGCTAGCTTTCCCTCTGTTGCTTGGGAGGGAAGAATGGCGTCCATTGCTCTGGTTTCGGTTCTGGGTCCCGATCGGGTCGGCCTTGTCGCGGCGATCGCCGAGCACCTGTTCGACGTGGGCGTGAACCTGAGGGACACGACCTTCGCGGCGCTGGGCTCCGGCGCCGAATTCGTCGCCCTCTGCGAGCTCCCGGCAGGTCTGACGGCGGCCGAGATCGAGGCAGGGCTCAAGCAGTTGCCCGAGCTGGATGGCGCCGAGATCCGGGCCGTCCCCTATGCCTTCGACCCGAGCCCGGGCCCTGCGGGCACCATCACCCACCGCATCACCATCAGCGGCGGCGACCAGCTCGGCCTCGTGGCCCGTCTCTCGGAGGTGTTCAAGCGGTACGGGGCCAATATCGTGCGCCTCGAGGCGCGCAAGCTCCCGGATGCCGAGGGCGACCTCTACGTGACCCGGTTCGCCGTTTCGATTCCCGCCGGGCAGGCGGATCCGTGCCTGGCGACGGTCAGCAACACGGCAGGGACCCTCGGCATGAGCTGCCAGGTCGAAGAGAGTTCCCTTTAAAGGAAAATGGCCGGACGAACCGGCCATGGATGCACCCCGACGAGGGGCGACGACGTCAGATGTCGAAGTCGTCGTCCTGAGGCTGGCGGATGCCGTAGCGGCTCTCCAAGGCGCCGTTGCGCGGCTGCGGCCGGTTCCGCTCGGCGTTCTCGCCTCCGGCGCGCTGCGGCCGGTCCGAGGGATCGCGCCCGATGCGGGAGGCGAGCTGCGACAGGTCGAGGAACTCGTCGGCCTGCCGGCGCAGCTCGTCGGCCACCATCGGGGGCTGGGTCGTGACCGTCGAGACGACGGAGACGCGCACGCCGCGGCGCTGCATCGCTTCGACGAGGGACCGGAAGTCCCCGTCGCCGGAGAACAGGACCATGTGGTCGATGTAAGGGGAGAGCTCGAGTGCATCGATGGCGAGCTCGATGTCCATGTTGCCCTTCACCTTGCGGCGGCCGGCGGAATCGACGAACTCCTTGGTCGGCTTCGTCACCACCCGGTAGCCGTTGTAGTCGAGCCAGTCGATCAGCGGGCGGATGGAAGAATATTCCTGATCTTCCACAAGGGCCGTGTAGTAAAAGGCCCGAACCAGGTTGCCGCGGCCTTGAAACTCTTTCAGCAGACGCTTGTAATCGATATCGAAGCCAAGAGTTTTCGTGGTAGCGTATAGGTTGGCGCCATCAATGAAAAGCGCGATCCTCTGCTGGCCTGACATAAGTATTCTCTGTTTGTATCTGCCGAGGCGGCATAACAACCTTCATTATTCAAGCGGCATCTATTATTTACGCTAGCAATATAATTGCGCGAAAAAATCCGACGCGCCTTAGAACAGGCTGATATTAACCCTTCGGACGAGCAAAAGCGACAAGGTAAAATACTTAATGACGGGTAAATGCCAAGAGTCAAGTTGGCAGAACCAAGGCAGTCAAGCCTATGTGTGATAAATAAACAGCTATTATGATTTCAGGCTGCGGCTTCCTGGCTTGACGGCCGGAAGGGCGGCCATCTCGGCGGGAATCTGGTCCGGCGCATAGGCCGGAATGTCGAGCTGAACCAGGGATACCAGCGGAACGCCGAGGTCCGCCTTGCCGCCGGAGCGGTCGATGAGGCAGGCGGCGCCGAGGATCGTGCCGGGATGCTCCCGCAGGGCCGCCAGGCATTCCCGAGAGGAAAGTCCAGTCGTGACGATGTCTTCCACCATGACGACCCGGGCGCCTTCCGGAATCGTGAAGCCGCGGCGCAGGACGAACGCCCCGTTCTCGCGCTCGACGAAGATGGCCTTCGCTCCCAGGTGTCGCGCCGTCTCGTAGCCCGGAACGATGCCGCCGACGGCCGGCGAGACCACGTAGTCGACGGTCCCGAAGCGCTCCCGGATCTTCTCCGCCAGCGCCCGGCAGACCCGCTCGGTTCGCGCCGGATCCTGGAACACGAACATCTTCTGGAGGAAGACCGGGCTGTGCAGCCCCGACGAGAGAATGAAGTGCCCTTCCAGCAGCGCGCCTGCGGAGCGGAATTCATCGAGGACTTCGTTCGGGGTCATGGCTACGGATCTCCTGCTCGAGGGCTGTTTGGCAGGCGGACCGGCGCGAGGCAAGGGGAAACAGGCGGCCTCTCGTGGAGAACTGGCAACCTCGGCGGGCCATGTCGGCCGTTGCGCGAGCGACGTCAGTCCGGCGAAGCCGAGGCTCCGAGACGTATCAGCGCTGCGCCGCCTGCACGAAGGCGCTGAACAGCCGGTTGCCGGGGTTGTCCTGGGTGGCGAAGGCTTCCGGGTGCCACTGCACGCCGATGGCGAAGCGCCTGGACGGAACCTCGACGGCCTCGATCACGCCGTCATCCGCCCTGGCGGCCACGACGGCCCGGTCGGACACGGCAACGACCGCTTCCTGATGGCGGCTGTTCACCTCGAGGCGCCCCGTACCAACGATGCGCGAGAGCATCGTGCCCGGAACGATCTCGACGGAATGCATGGCGGTGCGCTCGTCATGAATGAGAATATGCGGGCCGACCTTGCGTACTTCATGGACCATGCGGCCGCCATGGAGGCAGGCGAGCATCTGCATGCCGTTGCAGATGCCGAGCACCGGCTTGTCGCGTTCGAGGAACCCGCGCATGAGCGCCTGCTCCACATCGAGCCGCTCCGAGGACGGGTAGCGCGATCCCTCGCCGGGGGCGTACCACGCGTCGGGAAACTTGATGCGCCCGCCGACGCTGATGAAGCCGTCGAATTCCTCCGTCACCGGCTCGACCATCTCGCTGATGTAGGGAATGCCGAAGGGAAGCCCTCCGGCGCGCTCGACGGCGACGAAATACGCCTTCGTCGTCTCGTAGCGCGTGCCGTCGCCACTGGTGTTCTCGTCCATGATGACGGCGATGCGGGGTTTGCGTGACATGGCTGGTCCTAACCGGTGACGCGATCGACGCGGCTCACCACGCGCTTGGCGCGCAGTTCCGCGATGATGGCATTGAGGTGCTTCAGGTCCCACACCGTCAGGTCGATGGTCATGTCGGTGAAGTCCTGGGTGCGCCGTTTCATGGAGACGTTGTCGATGTTGCCGT
Source organism: Pseudomonadota bacterium (assembly GCA_023386155.1). Classification (GTDB taxonomy): domain Bacteria; phylum Pseudomonadota; class Alphaproteobacteria; order Rhizobiales; family Beijerinckiaceae; genus Microvirga. The sequence goes on along the minus strand of JAEWKH010000137.1, from coordinate 2,881 downwards.
CATGATCGGCGATCACCTGCGTGATCTGGGCGAGCGAGCCCGGCTCGTTGATCGACTGCAGCTTGATGCGCGCGGGGAAGCGCTGCGTGGAGCCCGATTCGAGGTCCCAGCGCACGTCGATCCAGCGGTCGGGCTCGTTGTCGAAAGCGGCCAGCGAGGACGATTGGATCGGATAGATCGTGACGCCCTGGCCGGGGGTGAGAATGCCCACGATCCGGTCTCCCGGGACGGCGCCGCCTTCGGGGGCGAAGCGGATCGGCATGTCCTTGTTGAGGCCGCGGATCGGAATGCCGCCCGGATTCTCGCTCGCCGCCTTCTTTCCCGCGCCGTCGGCCTGTCCGCCGCCCTTGCCGTCGGCGCCGGCGCGGCGCTCTTCCAGGTAGTCGGGATAGACGGCCCGCACCACGTCGCCGGAGAACATCTCGCCCCGGCCCACGGCCGCCAGCACGTCCTCGACGGAGACCCGCGCCAGACGGGGCAGGGCGCCTTTCAGCTTCTCGTCCGAGAAGGGGCGGGCGGCGCGCTCGAAGGCGCGCTCCAGGATCTGATGGCCGAGGCCGGTATATTGCCGGCGCACGGCGGCGCGCGTGGCGCGGCGGATCGAGGCGCGGGCCTTGCCGGTCACGACGAGCGATTCCCAGGCCGCCGGAGGCGTCTGGCCCTCGGCGCGGACGATCTCGACCTCGTCGCCGTTCTGTAGTTCGGTGAGAAGCGGCGACATGCGCCCGTTGATCTTGCAGCCCACCGCCGTGTTGCCGACATCGGTGTGCACCGCATAGGCGAAGTCGATGGGCGTCGCGCCGCGGGGCAGGGCGATGAGGCGCCCCTTGGGCGTGAAGCAGAAGACCTGGTCGTGAAAGAGCTCGAGCTTCGTGTGCTCGAGGAACTCCTCCGGGTTGTCGCCCTCGGCCAGGAGATCGATGGTCCGGCGCAGCCACTGATAGGCGCGGCTTTCCGTGGCGAGGCGCGAATTGCCGTTGACGCCTTCCTTGTAGAGGGCGTGGGCGGCGATGCCGTACTCCGCCACCTCGTCCATGTCCTCGGTGCGGATCTGGAGCTCCACGCGCTGGCTGCCGGGGCCGATCACCGTGGTGTGGATCGAGCGGTAATCCTTCTGCTTCGGGGTAGAGATGTAGTCCTTGTAGCGCCCCGGCACCATCGGCCAGCTCGTATGAACGACGCCGAGGGCCCGGTAGCACTCGTCGATGGTGTTCACGATGATCCGGAAGGCGAAGATATCGGACAATTGCTCGAAGGAGACCGACTTCCGCTCCATCTTGCGCCATATGGAATAGGGGCGCTTCTGGCGCCCCGTCACCGTCGCGTCGATTCCCTGCGCGCGCAGCTTCGTCGTGAGCGTCTTCTCGATCTCCTCGACGAGCTTCTCGTTCTTGGCCGAGAGCTCGTTCAGGTGGCGCTTGATGGCCTCGTAGGCCTCCGGGTCGAGGTTCTGGAAGGCCAGCTCCTCCAGCTCCTCGCGCATCTCCTGGATGCCCATGCGTCCGGCGAGGGGCGCATAGATGTCGAGGGTCTCCTCGGCGATGCGCTTGCGCTTGTCCGGCGGCATGAACTGGAGCGTGCGCATGTTGTGCAGGCGGTCGGCGAGCTTGACCAGGAGCACGCGCACGTCGTCCGCGATGGCGAGCAGCAGCTTGCGGAAGTTCTCTCCCTGCGCTGCCCGCTTCGAGACGAGGTCGAGCCGCTTGATCTTCGTCAGGCCGTCGACGAGGGCGCCGATCTGGGGGCCGAAGGTCTTGTTGATCTCCTCCAGGGTCGCCTGCGTGTCCTCCACCGTGTCGTGGAGGACCGCCGCCGCGATGGTGGCGTCGTCGAGCTTGAGATCCGTGAGGATGGCCGCCACTTCGAGGGGATGGCCGAAGAACAGGTCGCCGGATGCGCGCTTCTGGTTGCCATGGGCCATCATGGCGTACACGTAAGCGCGGTTGAGAAGCGCCTCGTTGGCCGAGGGGTTGTAGCGCTTGACCCGCTCGACGAGTTCATACTGGCGCATCATGCGGCCGCATTCTCCTTCTGGCCCGTTATCTGGCTGAAATCACGAAGCTATCGAAGATATTGTACAACGTCTTCCGGCCGCAAGCCGAATAGCTTGCCGCAGGCCCCCTATGCCGGGATGTGGTTAAGCCCGCCAACAAAAAAGCCCGGCATCGAGCCGGGCTTCTGCAATCGGTGCGAGCGCTTATTCGCGGTCGTCGTCGTCCGCGCTGCTGCTCGGGGGAACGAGGCCCTCCAGGCCGCGGAGCAAGTCGTCCTCGCTCATGCGGTCGAACTGGACGTCCGCATCGTTGTCGCCGCCGGTCGAGGGGGCGGCGGCCGTGTTGCTGAGCATGGGAACGGCCTCGGCCTCCGGCTCGTCCACCTCGACGTATTTCTGCATCGAGTGGATGAGCTGCTCCTTCAGGTCGTCGGGAGCGATCGTCTCGTCCGCGATCTCGCGGAGGGCCACGACCGGGTTCTTGTCGCGGTCGCGGTCGATCGTCAGCGGGGAGCCCGACGAAATCAGGCGGGCCCGGTGGCTGGCCAGCAGAACGAGCTCAAACCGGTTGTCGACCTTGTCGATGCAGTCTTCGACGGTCACGCGAGCCATGCGGGGCTCCTTCTTCAGTCATTGGGAATATCGGAAGGGGGACCGGATACACCGGTTGGCCCGAGAAAACAAGAGGAAGCGTTCCGGGGCAGGGACTTAACCCGGGAACCCGGCTCGTCGGGGGCACACCCTTCCTATCGCGGTGGCTGGGCTCGTGTTGGTGATCCGCTTTCAACACCCTGTGCCCTCATCCTGAGGAGGTGCGGAGCACCGTCTCGAAGGAGGGTCCAGAGGGCACTGAAACCTCCTTCGAGACGCCGCTTTCAGCGGCTCCTC
>JAEWKH010000045.1 GCA_023386155.1 Pseudomonadota bacterium | reverse complement strand
AGAATATAACTACCCCAACATTTTTAGCCCCGGTGTTGTCTTCATTGGCGAATATTTGACTGGAACCTGTCGCCATTACGCCACTGAGTGCGCGAAAATCAATATGTAACTGATTTAACACATTCCCTGTGCCCTGAAGTGTGCAGTCCTGTACTGTAATAGTGAACTCTTTTCCACCGGGGTGATAATTTTCGGCTGAAATGTTTCCGGTAAAATCGCCCACGCCAACGACACCTAAATCAATATTTCCGTTGTTGCTGATTCCACTTTGGCAGGTGTTATTTTTTATATTTGCAACAATGTCAACATCCTGTCCTGCAACCACAGGGAAAGTGGTGCTGAATAGCAAAGACAGAAGCAGAATTGATTTTTTCATCAGATTACGTTGAGTGGGGCGCATATTTAGTTCCTGAATCGGTCTGCCTGTTAGTTATAAGTCACAGTAAATGTTGCCGGAGCGGTGAAATCACCCGCGGTGACATCTGTAACGGTTTTATCTTTCGCGACCACCAAAACAGCACTCATCGGGTAATCGACAACATCACCTCCCGTCGCACCAGCAATACTGACTTCTTCTGTTGCGGGGGTGACGCAACTGAATTGTTTTGCGCCGTTTTTACCTGGTGTGGACGTACTCCAGACCTCAACGGCGACTGCCGCTGCTTTTGCTGTTGCCGTTGATGCGTTAGCAAATCCAGGGCCGTTATTAGAATTACCTTCGCATAAGGCTCGTGGGGTCAACTTTATTTTGGCCTTTTTCCCGGGAATCCCCGCACAGTCTTTGAACTGCAATTTGAAGGTTTTAATTTTAGTTTCGGCATTAATTTCAGAAATATATACATCACCGAAATTGATGGTGGACAGTTTAGCTGTACCGTCATCAGTCAACGTTGATGTACAGGTACCCATTTCTATGTCTGTAGTAACAGTCAGGCCAATACTATCAGTGGCCGCATGTGAGGAAATGGTTAACAGTGATGAAGCCAGAAATAGACTACCCGATAATCCATAACATAATTTTTTTAATATCATCATTGTCATCCTTGTTATTGATAGATGAAATTGAACGTTGCCTGTGCGCGAAATTTCCCGGGTATGCCCTGTCCTGGGGTTGTTTCGCGCAGTGCGACAGTCATTTCCAGACCACTGGTGCTAATTTCTGTGGTTTTCCAGCGGATGTATTCCGCGCTATTGGGTTTCAGAAACGTATCGCCCGAAGTCTCTAATCTTTTAAATCCCATACCAATATTACTGGTTGTTGAGGAGGAGTCAGAAGATTGTGGAATAATCAGCGATGTACTACCAGACTGATTTCCAGTCATTGTGGTATCAATCCAGCTAATTCCACTGCTACACCCACTGGCGACTAATTTGAAGTTGGCCTCAGATTGTGACGCTTTATTGACTATCTTATCCAGTCCCATCTTGGGGATTATCAGGGTATAACTATCATTGCCATTATCAACGACGTTTGAACCATTCAGCGATGTCAGGGTGATGTTACATGTTGTCGCTTTCACGGTAGCGGTAAAATCGACATTAACATCCGTTGCAAATACAGATGGCGATAATAATAGCCCCATGAGTATTGCTATTTTATGTGGTGTGGTTTTTATCATTGGAAGTCCCTTGTGGTTACTGTATCTGACAACGAAGTCCGTTCAGAATAATAGATTGCGCTATTTTTTCTGATGTCGTGTTTTGTTGGTAATGAGCAAAACAACTGACTGGTTTGCCCTCTTCAATCCAGGTAATTCGTATATTTCCTTCCTGCCCGATACCGCGAACAAAGGCCTGACCACCCTGTCCTACGTTGCCGATGATATTGTTTTGTTCATCATAAATATCCGCTGCAAATGGAATATTTTTACCATCGCTTCGCACGATATTCATAATTGCCGATTGTCCCTGAACTGTTTCAAAATCAGCAAAGACGACGGCTCCCTGGCGCGGGACGGCGACAGTACTGGTGCTTTTCAATTCAACATCGTTTTCCAGATCGTTAATGTCCAGTGCGATACGGTTTTCATGGTATGGCGAAAGGGCGCTGGTCACACCATAACCCCAGCGGTCTACGGTGCTGTTTCCGTAGTTAATACGAGCGCCTTTTGCTCCTGGCGCCTGAATGACAGCCAGAGTGTCGGAATCACTAAAACTGTCATTACTGAACGTCAGCCCGCCGCTATGTAACACAAATCCACCATCAGTATTGAGTGAGAATTGGCGACTATTATCACTGCTTGCTGAGGCTGAACCTGACAGAGTTCCCCACGGCGATTCATAACTGGCATAACCGCCGATATAACTCAGGTCATCACTGGATTTATTCATCATATAACCCGTGTTTACGCTGTAGCTGATGCGATTGGTATCGCTGTAACCACTACTGCTGATATTGAGTTGGTTATTACCCTTAAAGTCGCTGTTTAATTGTGTATCAATACTCTGGAAGCCGGAGCTGCGGTGTTCCGTACCCAGTAAATTTTCTATTGGAATCGTGAAGCTGAGATAAATGCTATCGTCGGTTTGACCATCTTCATTCAACGAACGTTGAGCACTGATACTGTAACTGCCCCAGGACGCACTATTGCTATAACCAATAGAGTAATTAGTACTGTTTTGTCCGGAGGCCCAGTAATCTGACCAGCTTCCCGAGAGATAAAATGAACCGTAATCCTTTTTCTCAAATTTCAGCGGTTGGTTGATACTGACCGTGACCTGATTTTTCATGCGCGAGTAATTGCGCATGGATTTAGGCTCAAGATCTTGCTCAGGATGTTCTACTTCATCAATCAGCGTCAGCGCATCATTGAGGCCCAGATAATGCTGGGTGGAGTAGCGATAGGCCGCGATATTTAATGATGTACTGGTATTTTCAAATAACTTGTTCCAGGAAATACGGTAGCTTTGTCCTTGATAGGTTTTATCGTCCGGAATGCTGACATTTGAGTGAGTAACATCGACAGAAAAAGCCCCCACGGGGGTATTCATACCAAGCCCCAGCAATCCGGCGGTATAGTTATTATCAGTTAGCTGAATACCGGTATATCCTGTCAGGTAGTTATTCAAACCATAGTAGTAGCTGGCTTGAAATAAATTAGGCTCATCCTGGATACTGTCTTTTAAAACCTGACCGGCGCTAATATCCCAGCGACCAACGCCAGGGCGCAGCATTTGCACAACAGATGAAAATGGCTGGGAGAACGTCCGTTTTGTGCCATCAGCTTCTTCGATAGTCACAATGAGATCACTGCCATAACCTGACGGGCTAAGATCATCAATGGCAAAGGCCCCTGGCGGCACCGTCGTTTCATAGATTTTATAACCATTTTGCATAACGGTTACTTTGGCATTGGTATTCGCTACGCCATGAATGATTGGCGCAAAACTGGCTAATACCGGAGGCAGCATTCGACTGTCACTGTATAAGCGAATACCGCGAATGCTGACTGAATCGAAGGTCTCGCCGGTCGTGTAAGATTCACCAATAACCAGTTGTGAACGTAGTGACGCAAGATCGCGTTGTAAATAACGATTCTGAAAATCATAATCACTATGGACATTGGTCATCCAGTTGTAGTTACCTGAGGCACGTAACCGCCACGCGCCTAAGTTTATCCCA
>JAEWKH010000020.1 GCA_023386155.1 Pseudomonadota bacterium | reverse complement strand
ATCACCAAGGTGTTCCCGACCCGCTCGCACACGGTGGCGGCGCAGGGCGGCATCTCCGCCTCGCTCGGCAACATGGGGCCGGACGACTGGCGCTGGCACATGTACGACACCGTCAAGGGCTCGGACTGGCTCGGCGACCAGGACGCCATCGAGTACCTGGTGCGCAACGCGCCCGCCGCCGTCTACGAGCTGGAGCACTGGGGCGTCCCCTTCTCGCGCACCGCGGAAGGCAAGATCTACCAGCGCCCCTTCGGCGGCATGACGACCGAGTTCGGCAAGGGCACCGCGCAGCGCACCTGCGCGGCCGCCGACCGCACGGGCCACGCGATCCTGCACACCCTCTACGGTCAGGCGGTGAAGAACCAGACCAACTTCTTCATCGAGTATTTCGCCCTCGACCTGATGATGGACTCGGACGGCCGCTGCATCGGCGTGGTGGCCCTCAACCAGTCCACCGGCGAGATCCACCGCTTCCGCGCCCACATGACGATCCTCGCCACGGGCGGCTACGGGCGCGCGTATTTCTCGGCAACCTCGGCCCATACCTGCACGGGCGACGGCAACGCCATGGTGCTGCGCGCAGGGCTCCCGCTGCAGGACATGGAGTTCGTGCAGTTCCACCCGACCGGCATCTACGGCTCGGGCTGCCTCATCACCGAGGGCGCGCGGGCGAGGGCGGTTACCTCACCAACTCGGAAGGCGAGCGCTTCATGGAGCGCTATGCGCCGTCCGCGAAAGACCTTGCTTCCCGTGACGTGGTCTCCCGCGCGATGACCATGGAGATCCGCGCCGGCCGCGGCGTGGGCAAGAACAAGGATCACATCTACCTGCACCTCGACCATCTCGACCCGAAGATCCTGCACGAGCGCCTGCCGGGCATCTCGGAAAGCGCCAAGATCTTCGCGGGCGTGGACGTGACCAAGGAGCCGATCCCGGTCCTGCCGACCGTCCACTACAACATGGGCGGCATCCCGACGAACTATCACGGCGAGGTGCTGACCCTGAAGAACGGCAACCCGGACACGGTGGTGCCGGGCCTGATGGCGCTGGGCGAAGCGGCCTGCGTGTCCGTGCACGGCGCGAACCGCCTCGGCTCCAACTCGCTCATCGACCTCGTGGTGTTCGGCCGCGCGGCGGGCCTGCGCTGCGCCGAGATCATGGAGCCGAACGCCCGTCACGCGGACCTGCCCAAGAACGCCGACGATCTTGCGCTCTCGCGCCTCGACAAGTTCCGCTATGCCAACGGCTCGACCTCGACCGCGGAGCTGCGCCTCCAGATGCAGAAGACCATGCAGAACAACTGCGCGGTGTTCCGCACCGGCGAGGTTCTGGACGAGGGCAGGAAGCTCATCCACGACGTGTGGAACGCGGCTTCCGACATCAAGGTCACGGACCGCTCGCTGATCTGGAACACCGACCTCCTCGAGACGCTCGAGTTCGACAACCTCATCGGACAGGCGGTCGTCACCATGGAAGGCGCGGCCAACCGCCAGGAATCCCGCGGCGCCCATGCCCGCGAGGACTTCTCCGAGCGCGACGACAAGAACTGGATGAAGCACACCCTCGCCTGGCTCGACGACACCTCCCACAAGGTGACCCTCGATTACCGCCCGGTGCACACCTACACCATGTCGAACGACATCCAGTACATCGAGCCGAAGGCCCGCGTGTACTAAGGAAGACGAAAAACGATGGCCCAGTTTCAACTTCCCAAGAATTCCCGCTACACCGAAGGCAAGGCCTGGCCGAAGCCGGCCGGGGCTTCCAACGTCCAGGAATTCCGCATCTACCGCTGGAACCCGGACGACGGGCAGAACCCGCGCATCGACACCTATTACGTCGACCGGGACGATTGCGGACCGATGGTCCTCGACGCGCTGCTGTGGATCAAGAACAACGTCGACTCGACGCTGGTCTTCCGCCGCTCCTGCCGCGAGGGCATCTGCGGCTCCTGCGCCATGAACATCATGGGCGGCAACACGCTCGCCTGCACGCTCGGCATCGACGACTGCGCATCGGACTCGATCAAGATCTACCCGCTGCCGCATATGCCGGTGCTCAAGGACCTGGTGCCGGACCTGACGAGCTTCTTCGCTCAGCACGCCTCCATCGAGCCCTGGCTCCAGACGGAGACGCCCGCGCCGGAGACCGAGTGGCGCCAGACGCCGGAGGAACGCTCCAAGCTCGACGGCCTTTACGAGTGCATCCTCTGCGCCTGCTGCACCACCTCCTGCCCGAGCTATTGGTGGAACGGCGACCGGTTCCTGGGACCCGCGGCTCTGCTCCAGGCCTATCGCTGGCTCATCGACAGCCGCGACGAGGCCACGGGCGAGCGCCTCGACAACCTGCACGATCCGTTCCGCCTCTACCGCTGCCACACGATCATGAACTGCGCGAACACCTGCCCCAAGGGCCTGAACCCGGCCAAGGCCATCGCCGAGGTCAAGAAGATGATGATCGCGCGGGTCGTGTGACGCTGCGTCGGTGACGCTTCCTTGCAACATCCTCATGAAAAGGCGCCTCAGGCGCCTTTTTTTGTGGTCCGCTATCCCATATGTCGAAGCCGGAACAATGTTAGCCTGGGTTCATATTCCTCCCTGTAGCCTGGGCTTCATGATCAATCGTCCGAATGGACGGCCATGCATGCGAGGACCAAGATGACGAAGCCGCTGTGGCTGACGACTGCTGTAATCTGCTCCGCCCTGGCGCTCGGCGCGTGCTCATCCACCCGCCTGGGTGGGCCGTCCGGCAGTGCTGCGGGGACGGCGATCATCGAGGCTCCTCCGGTTGAGGCCGTTCCCTCCGGGCCGATCGAGGCGTCTCCGCTGCCGCCCGTCGCCGGGGCTCCCGACGCTCCCAACCTGACGGAGCCTCAGATGGGCGGGACCGACATCGCGGGCCTGCCGCCCGCTCCCCCGCCGCCGACCATCGGGACGCCGGCCCCCACGGTCGCCCCGGCGCCGGCCAGCCGCACGGCGATGGTCGGCAACTGGAGCGCCCGGACCTCCGGCGGCTCCTGCCGCGTCCAGCTCTCGAGCTCGCCCGCGCTCGACCTCTACCGCGCCTCGGCCTCCGGCTGCTCCAACCAGGACCTGTCCAAGATCAATGCCTGGGACTACCGGGATGGCGAGGTCTATCTCTACCAGACTGGCGGCGCCGTGACGGCGCGCCTGCGCGGCTCCTCCTCGTCGCTCAACGGCGTTCTCGCCAAGTCCGGCGCGCCGCTCAGCCTCACGCGGTGACGGGGTGTTTCCGACTTGCGCAACAAGAACGGATCTCGGGAACACCCGAGATCCGGGGAGAGGTGAACAGGCGCCGCACGCGGCTGACGCCGACCCGGCTGCTTTCTCGGCATGATCCGGCCTCAAGACGTTTGCGCTGACGCGGCGAGAGGGGTATCGGTCATCGCGTGAACGACACCTCCTTCTCCTCGCCTCAATCCATCACGGCCCGCTACAACGCCCTGGTCACGTCCGGCGCCATCGAGCGCGATCCGGCCCAGGTGGCGCTGCTCAGGCGGCTCGAGGCCCTGGCCGCGGGCCTCGCCAACCACCGTCTCGCCCGCAAGCCCAGCGCGCTCGGCTGGCTCTTCGGCAAGAAGAACCAGAACCACGCGCCGCCCAAGGGGCTCTATGTCTGGGGCTCGGTCGGGCGCGGCAAGACCATGCTCATGGACCTGTTCTTCGAGGCGCTCCCCGTGAGGCGCAAGCGAAGGGTCCATTTCCACGCCTTCATGGCCGACGTGCACGAGCGCATCCACGAATACCGGCAGAAACTGAAGGCCGGCCAGGTGACGGGCGACGACCCCATCGGCCCCGTGGCGGAGGCATTGGCCGACCAGGCCTGGGTGCTCTGCTTCGACGAGTTCACCGTCACGGACATCGCCGACGCCATGATCCTCGGGCGCCTGTTCACGGCGCTCTTCGCCCGCGGCGTGGTGGTGGTGGCGACCTCCAACGTGGAGCCGGACCGGCTCTATGAAGGCGGCCTCAACCGCTCCCTCTTCCTGCCCTTCATCGGGCTCCTCCAGGAGCGGATGGCGGTGGTGAAGCTCGAATCCCGCACCGATTTCCGGCTGGAGAAGCTCGCCGGCAGCCCGGTCTTCTACGCGCCGGCCGACGAGCACTCCCACGCGGCGCTGACCCGCGCCTTCCGGAGTCTGACGGGCCGCGATCACGGCAAGCCCGTGACCCTGACGGTCAAGGGGCATCCGGTCGAGGTGCCCCAGGCGGCCGGCGGCGTGGCGCGCTTCTCCTTCGCGGACCTCTGCTCCAAGCCGCTCGGCGCTGCCGATTACCTCGCGGTGGCCGAGGAGTTCCACACGGTCATCCTCGAGAACATCCCCAGGATGAGCCTCGAGCGCCGCAACGAGGCCAAGCGCTTCATCCTGCTCATCGACGCCCTCTACGACGCCCATGTGAAGCTCCTGGCCTCGGCCGAGGCGGAGGTGCACGAGCTCTATCACGCCGATTCCGGCCGCGAGGCCTTCGAGTTCGACCGCACCGTGTCCCGCCTCATCGAGATGCGCTCCGAGGAATACCTCTCCCTGCCGCACGGGCGCTCGGATTCGGAAGCCTCGGGCGACACCACGGGGCTCGCCGAGACATGAAGCGGCCATCCGGGGCATCGCTGAGAAACCCGGAGGCGGCCCCGGCCGATACCCGGCTTCTCGCGATCGCGGCCGACCAGCTCAAGGAGTTCGGGCCCAAGCACGTCACCGTGGTCGGCATCGCCGATGCCGCGGGCATGACCCATGCCAATGTCTACCGCTACTTCGCCAGCAAGGCGGCCCTCATCGACGCGGTGGCCGGGCAATGGCTGCGGCAGATGGAGGCCACCATCGCGGATATCGCGGATTCTCCGGATCCCGCCGACGACAAGCTGGAGCGCCTCATCCAGGCCTGGGCGCGGATCCACCGGGACCTCCTGAAGGAGGACCGGCATCTCTTCGACGTCTACTGCTCGGCGACCGAGACGGCGCGCCCCCTCATCCGCAAGCACCGGTCCCGGATGCGCCTGCTGATCGACCGGGTGCTGGACGAGGGGATCGTGACGGGCAAGTTCGACCCCCGGGACCGGGAGAAGGCCCATGCCTTCGTCACGGATTCGGTCTACCGCTTCATCAATCCGCTCACCGTCCGGCTCGATGCGGACGTGCCCCAGGACATCCTCGACCAGCGCCTCGCCACCATGATCCGGGTGGTCCTGAGGGCCCTGGCGAACGGTAGTGTGTAACATCGGTTACAAAAATCGAAAAATGTAACAAGAAAATTGTAAGCCCCTTTTCCTGCACAAGTTGCTGTAAACGCGAAGAGTTTTCGAACCGTTAAGCTTACGGAGACTTTTGCCGCGACGCAAAGCCTTGCCTGTTAACCTTTTGGTCGCTTGATGACGGCCCATCTCTCATGGCAAACAGCGCCACCTCAAAAGGCACGTGCCAAAACCCAAAAACCCAAGGACAGACCATGGCCCGGAAAAAGATCGCGCTCATCGGTGCAGGCCAGATCGGCGGAACCCTCGCCCATCTCGTCGGCTTGAAGGAACTCGGCGACGTCGTTCTCTTCGACATCGCGGAAGGCATCCCCCAGGGCAAAGGTCTCGACATCGCGGAATCCGCTCCGGTCGACGGGTTCGACGCGAAGTACAAGGGCGCCAATGACTACGCCGCCATCGAGGGCGCCGATGTGATCATCGTCACCGCCGGCGTGCCGCGCAAGCCCGGCATGAGCCGCGACGACCTGATCGGCATCAACCTGAAGGTCATGGAAGCGGTCGGCAACGGCATCAAGCAATATGCCCCGAACGCCTTCGTCATCTGCATTACCAACCCGCTCGACGCCATGGTGTGGGCGCTCCAGAAGTTCTCCGGCCTCAAGCCGGAGAAGATCGTCGGCATGGCCGGCGTGCTGGATTCGGCCCGCTTCCGCCACTTCCTCGCAGAGGAGTTCAACGTGTCGGTCGAGGACGTGACCGCCTTCGTGCTCGGCGGCCACGGCGACGACATGGTGCCGCTCGTGCGCTATTCCACGGTGGCCGGCATCCCGCTGCCCGACCTCGTGAAGATGGGCTGGACCACTCAAGGTAAGCTCGACGCCATGGTCGAGCGCACCCGCAAGGGCGGCGGCGAGATCGTCAACCTGCTCAAGACCGGCTCCGCCTTCTACGCGCCTGCCGCTTCGGCGATCGCCATGGCCGAGAGCTACCTCAAGGACAAGAAGCGCGTCCTGCCCTGCGCGGCCTATCTCAACGGCCAGTACGGCGTGAAGGACATGTTCGTGGGCGTTCCGATCGTGATCGGCGAGAACGGCGTCGAGCGCATCGTCGAGGTTTCCTTCTCGGCCGACGAGAAGGCCATGTTCGAGAAGTCCGTTGCCTCCGTGCAGGGCCTCGTCGACGCCTGCAAGCAGATCAACTCGGCACTGGCGTAACCCATTCGCGTCATGGCCGCACTTGTTGCGGCCATCCACGTCTTTACTCGCCACGCCGCCAAAGGCGTGGATGCCCGGGCCAAGCCCGGGCATGACGAAGAGGAAAACACATGAACATCCATGAATATCAAGGCAAAGCGGTCCTGAAGGAATTCGGCCTGCCTGTCTCCCGCGGCAAAGCCATCTTCTCCGCCGACGAGGCGGAAGCCGCCGCCAAGGAACTCGGCGGCCCGCTCTGGGTCGTGAAGTCCCAGATCCATGCGGGCGGCCGCGGCAAGGGCAAGTTCAAGGAAGCCGCTGCCGGCGAGAAGGGCGGCGTGCGTCTCGCCAAGTCCATCGACGAGGTGAAGCAGTTCGCCCAGCAGATGCTCGGCAACACCCTGGTGACGATCCAGACCGGCGAGGCCGGCAAGCAGGTCAACCGTCTCTATATCGAGGACGGCTCCGACATCGACACCGAGCTCTACCTCTCCATGCTGGTCGACCGCGCCACGGGCCGGGTCGCTTTCGTCGTGTCGACGGAAGGCGGCATGGACATCGAGCAGGTCGCCCACGACACCCCTGAGAAGATCCTGACCTTCTCGGTCGATCCTGCCACCGGCGTGATGCCCCACCATGGCCGCACGGTCGCCAAGGCGCTCGGCCTCAAAGGCACGCTCGCCAAGGAGGCCGAGGATCTGGTGACCAAGCTCTACACGGCCTTCACCGCGAAGGACATGGAGATGCTGGAGATCAACCCGCTGATCGTCACCAAGGACGGTCACCTCAAGTGCCTCGACGCCAAGATCTCCTTCGACGGTAACGCCCTCTATCGTCACCCCGACGTGGTCGCGCTCCGCGACATCACGGAAGAGGACGAGAAGGAAATCGAGGCCTCCAAGTTCGACCTCGCCTATATCGCGCTCGACGGCACCATCGGCTGCATGGTCAACGGCGCCGGCCTCGCCATGGCGACCCTCGACATCATCAAGCTCTACGGCGAGGAGCCGGCGAACTTCCTCGATGTCGGCGGCGGCGCGTCCGAGGAGAAAGTGACGGCGGCGTTCAAGATCATCACGGCCGACCCGAACGTGAAGGGCATCCTGGTCAACATCTTCGGCGGCATCATGAAGTGCGACGTCATCGCCCGCGGCGTGATCGCCGCAGTGAAGGCGGTCGGCCTGCAGGTTCCCCTGGTGGTGCGCCTCGAGGGCACCAACGTGGAAGAGGGCAAGCAGATCATCCGCGAATCCGGCCTCAACGTGATCCCGGCGGACGACCTCGACGACGCCGCCCAGAAGATCGTGAACGCCGTGCGCGGCGGAAAGTAAGGTTTCGAGCTGATGTCCATCCTCATCGACAAGAACACCAAGGTCATCTGCCAGGGCTTCACCGGCAAGAACGGGACCTTCCATTCCGAGCAGGCCATTGCCTACGGGACCAAGATGGTCGGCGGCACCTCGCCCGGCAAAGGCGGCTCCACGCACCTGAACCTGCCCGTGTTCGACACGGTCATGGAAGCGCGCGAGAAGACCGGCGCCGATGCCTCGGTCGTCTACGTTCCGCCGCCGGGCGCGGCGGACGCCATCTGCGAGGCGATCCAGGCCGAGATTCCGCTCATCGTCTGCATCACGGAGGGCATTCCGGTGCTCGACATGGTGCGCGTGAAGCGGGCGCTGGAAGGCTCCAAGTCGCGCCTCATCGGCCCGAACTGCCCCGGCATCGTTACGGCGGGCGAGTCGAAGATCGGCATCATGCCGGCCAACATCTTCAAGCCTGGCTCCGTCGGCATCGTGTCGCGCTCCGGCACGCTCACCTACGAGGCCGTGTTCCAGACCACCAATGAAGGCCTCGGCCAGACCACGGCGGTCGGCATCGGCGGCGACCCGGTGAAGGGCACCGAGTTCATCGAGATGCTCGACATGTTCCTCTCCGACCCGAAGACCGAGTCGATCGTCATGATCGGCGAGATCGGCGGCTCTGCCGAGGAAGAGGCGGCCGAGTTCATCGCCCGCGAGGCCAAGAAGGGCCGCAAGAAGCCGATGGTCGGCTTCATCGCCGGCCGCACGGCTCCTCCCGGACGCCGCATGGGCCATGCCGGCGCCATCATCTCCGGCGGCAAGGGCGGCGCGGAAGACAAGATCGCCGCCATGGAGGCCGCGGGCATCCGCGTGTCGCCGTCGCCGGCTCGCCTCGGCAAGACCCTCGTCGAGGTTCTCAAGGGTAAGTAACACGTCAGGCCGCCCCGACGCCGGGGCGGCCAACCAGCTTTTGGATTGTAGGTTGCCATGGCACGCCAAGACGCCAACGAGAACTTCCTGAACACCGCTTTCCTCTATGGGGCGAACGCGTCCTATATCGAGGATCTTCAAGCCCGCTACGAGAAGGATCCCGCCTCGGTCGATGCCGAGTGGCAGGCCTTCTTCGGCGCCCTGAAGGACGACAAGCAGGCTGTCGAGAAGGCGGCCAACGGCCCGTCCTGGGAGAAGCCCAACTGGCCGATCCATGCCAATGGCGAGCTCGTCTCGGCGCTCGACGGCAACTGGGCCCAGATCGAGAAGGTGGTCGGCGACAAGATCAAGGCGAAGGCGGAAGCCAAGGGCGCCGAGATCAGCCAGGTCGACGTGCAGCAGGCGACCCGCGATTCCGTGCGCGCCATCATGCTGATCCGCGCCTATCGCGTGCGCGGCCACCTGCATGCGAAGCTCGACCCCCTCGGGATCAATCCCCGTCCGAACGACCAGGAGCTGCATCCGTCCCATTACGGCTTCACGGAAGCCGACTGGGACCGCAGGATCTTCCTCGACAACGTGCTCGGCCTCGAATTCGGCACGATCCGCGAGATCGTCGCCATCCTCGAGCGCACCTATTGCCAGACGCTCGGCGTCGAATTCATGCACATCTCCGATCCCGTCGAGAAGGCCTGGATCCAGGAGCGCATCGAGGGGCCGGACAAGGAGATTTCCTTCACGAAGGAAGGCAAGCGGGCCATCCTTAACAAGCTCGTCGAGGCGGAAGGCTTCGAGAAGTTCCTGGATGTCCGCTACACCGGAACCAAGCGCTTCGGCCTCGACGGCGGCGAATCGCTCATTCCGGCGCTCGAGCAGATCATCAAGCGCGGCGGCAACCTCGGCGTGAAGGAGATCGTGTTCGGCATGGCCCATCGCGGCCGCCTCAACGTGCTCACCCAGGTGATGGGCAAGCCGCACCGGGCGCTGTTCCACGAGTTCAAGGGCGGCTCCTTCGCGCCCGACGACGTGGAAGGCTCGGGCGACGTGAAGTACCATCTCGGCGCCTCGAGCGACCGCAATTTCGATGGCAACAACGTCCACCTGTCGCTCACCGCCAACCCCTCGCACCTGGAGATCGTCGATCCCGTGGTGCTCGGCAAGGTCCGCGCCAAGCAGGACCAGCACGGCTGCACACCCGACAACCGCGGCGCCGTCATGCCGCTCCTCATCCATGGCGACGCGGCCTTCGCCGGCCAGGGCGTGGTGGCCGAGTGCTTCGGCCTCTCGGGCCTGCGCGGCCACCGCACCGGCGGGTCGATCCACTTCATCATCAACAACCAGATCGGCTTCACCACCGATCCGCGCTTCTCGCGCTCCTCGCCCTATCCGTCCGATGTGGCGAAGATGGTCGAAGCGCCGATCTTCCACGTGAACGGCGACGATCCGGAAGCCGTCGTGTTCGCCGCGAAGGTCGCGGCGGAGTATCGCCAGCGCTTCCAGAAGCCCGTCGTCATCGACATGTTCTGCTACCGCCGCTTCGGTCACAACGAGGGCGACGAGCCGGCCTTCACCCAGCCGCTCATGTACCGCAAGATCCGGTCGCATCCGGCGATCGTCGAGCTCTACTCCAAGAAGCTCATCGATGAAGGCATCGTCACCGAGGCCGAGGTCGAGGAGATGAAGTCGAGCTGGCGCTCGAAGCTCGACGCCGAGTTCGACATCGCGTCCAACTACAAGCCCAACAAGGCGGATTGGCTCGACGGGCGCTGGTCCGGCCTCAAGGCCGTGCGCGAGGACCAGGACGATCCGCGCCGCGGCCAGACTGGCTTGGCGACCGAGACCCTGCAGCAGATCGGCAAGGCGCTCACCACGATCCCGGAGGGCTTCCACGTCCACCGCACGATCCAGCGCTTCCTCGACAACCGCAAGAAGATGCTGGAGACCGGCGAAGGCTTCGACTGGGCCATGGCCGAGGCGCTCGCCTTCGGCTCGCTCCTGCTCGAAGGCCACCGCGTGCGCCTCTCCGGCCAGGACGTGGAGCGCGGCACCTTCTCGCAGCGCCATTCGGTCCTCACCGACCAGGAGAACGAGGAGCGCTACACCAACCTCAACCACATCAGCGAGAACCAGGCCCGCTACGAGGTCATCAACTCGATGCTGTCGGAAGAGGCGGTGCTCGGCTTCGAGTACGGCTACACTCTCTCGGAGCCCAACGCGCTGACCCTGTGGGAAGCGCAGTTCGGCGACTTCGCCAACGGCGCGCAGGTGGTGTTCGACCAGTTCATCTCCAGCGGAGAGCGCAAGTGGCTGCGCATGTCCGGCCTCGTCTGCCTCCTGCCGCACGGCTATGAGGGTCAGGGTCCGGAGCATTCCTCCGCCCGTCTGGAGCGCTTCCTCCAGATGTGCGCCGAGGACAACATGCAGGTGGGCTACTGCTCGACGCCCGCGAACTACTTCCACATCCTGCGCCGTCAGCTGAAGCGCGACTTCCGCAAGCCGCTGATCCTGATGACGCCGAAGTCCCTGCTGCGCCACAAGCGCTGCACGTCCAGCCTCGCCGACATCGCGGAGGGAACCTACTTCCACCGCGTGCTGCAGGACGACGCGCAGACCGGGCGCGACGGCACCAAGCTGGTGAAGGACGACAAGATCCGGCGCGTGGTGATCTGCACGGGCAAGGTCTATTACGACCTGCTCGAGGAGCGCGAGAAGCGGGGCATCGACGATGTCTACCTGCTGCGCGTCGAGCAGCTCTACCCGTTCCCGGCCAAGTCGCTGGCCGCCGAGCTCTCCCGCTTCAAGAAGGCCGACGTGGTGTGGTGCCAGGAAGAGCCCAAGAACATGGGCTCCTGGATGTTCGTCGAGCCCTATCTCGAATGGGTGCTCAAGACGGCCGGCGCCAAGGTGGATCGCCCGCGCTATGTGGGCCGCCCCGCCTCCGCCGCCACCGCCACGGGCCTCATGTCCAAGCACACGGCCCAGCTCCAGGCTTTCCTCGACGAGGCTTTCGCGGCTTAAAATCGCGAAAGTTCTCACCCCATTCCGAGGGGCTCGGCTCGAGCCCCGCAAGACCCGAAGACGACCATGGCAACCGAAATCCGCGTACCCACCCTTGGCGAATCCGTGTCAGAGGCCACCATCGGCCGCTGGTTCAAGAAGCCCGGCGATCCCGTGAAGGCCGATGAGCCCGTGCTCGAGCTCGAGACCGACAAGGTGACGCTCGAGGTCAATGCTCCCGCGAGCGGCACGCTCGGCGACATCATCGCCAAGGACGGCGAGACGGTCAGCCCCGGCGCGGTGCTCGGCTCCATCGTCGAGGGCGGCGCTGCGGCGGCCGCGCCCGCTCCGAAGGCCGAAGCTCCCAAGGCTGCCCCGGCGCCGGCTGCCGCTCCGGCCCCGGCACCGGCGGCTCCCGGCGCCGCCAAGGATCACGGACCGGCGGTGGCCCGTCTCGCGGCCGAGAGCGGCGTGAGCCCGGCGGGCGTTCCCGGCACCGGCAAGGACGGACGCGTGACGAAGGGCGACATGCTCGCGGCCATCGCCACGGGCGGGGCTGCTGCTTCCGCGCCTGCGGCTCCCGTCCAGGTCCGCGCCCCCTCGGCTCCGGTGGATGCCGAGCGCGAAGAGCGCGTGAAGATGACGAAGCTGCGCCAGACCATCGCGCGCCGCCTGAAGGACGCGCAGAACACCGCCGCCATGCTCACCACGTTCAACGACGTGGACATGAGCGCGGTCATGAACCTGCGCAGCCAGTACAAGGACGTGTTCGAGAAGAAGCACGGCACCAAGCTCGGCTTCATGGGCTTCTTCACCAAGGCGGTGATCCAGGCTCTCAAGGACGTTCCGGCCGTCAACGCCGAGATCGACGGGCAGGACCTCGTCTACAAGAACTACTACCACATCGGCATCGCGGTCGGCACCGAGAAGGGCCTCGTGGTTCCGGTGGTGCGCGACGCGGACGATCTCTCGGTCGCCGGCATCGAGAAGAAGATCGCCGATTTCGGCAAGCGCGCGCGTGACGGCAAGCTCTCCATCGACGAGATGCAGGGCGGCACCTTCACCATCACCAATGGCGGCATCTACGGCTCGCTGATGTCGACGCCGATCCTCAACGCGCCGCAATCGGGCATCCTCGGCATGCACCGCATCGAGGAGCGTCCGGTCGTCCGCAACGGCCAGGTCGTCGTGCGCCCGATGATGTATCTCGCGCTCTCCTACGACCACCGGATCGTCGACGGCAAGGAGGCCGTGACCTTCCTCGTGCGGGTCAAGGACGCGCTGGAAGATCCGGCGCGCCTCGTTCTCGATCTGTAAGAACGACTACATCAGTGTCTTACACCCAAGCACCAGTAGATCTGTGGGAGTTGTTCCAAACCGGAGTGTCAGGTGACCTCCGGTTTGGAGAGACATCACCTGATGATCTAAAGAAGGTCTTTGATGAAACTGATGGATATAAGGGAAATATCCCCTTCTCATCTTGGGTTGTCGAGTCGGGACCTCTGGAGTTTTACTTTCAGGGAAATCCGCCGAGGCTTTACAGTATAAAAATATTTGAACTTTCCTATCACGTTACCATCGAGAGCGGCCGGCCTGAAATACCTGCATTCCAGGTTGGTAGGTCGGTTGACATAAGTTTTCGTGGGTATCCGTGGAAAGAGCTTGCTGTACTCCCATCCGCGCTGCGACTCCTACGGGATGGCGAGCACAGGATAAAAGCCGGAGAGGGCGAAACCGGAGAGGCGAAATGCGTGATGTTTGAGTATAAAACGGAAGGCCGTCAACTTCTTGTTTCTTATACTCTCCAGCCTCAGGTGGTCGAAGGCGGCGCCTACGATATCGACTATTACCTTAGAGATATTCACCTCTTTGACTGGCGAGTTGATGCAGAACTGAGCAAAACATTGCCAGCAGGTTCCGGTACCCGTGCTTCCTCCCTCACTGGCCTTGCCGTGGCGCTCAAGAATAGGGCCAAGGCGTTGTCCAATCCGAACTAGTACAGAGATCAAGCGTCTGAGAGAAACATCACCATGTCCTACGATGTCATCGTCATCGGCACCGGCCCCGGCGGCTACGTGGCCGCCATCCGGGCCGCGCAGCTCGGCCTGAAGACCGCCGTCGTCGAGAAGCGCAAGACCCATGGCGGCACCTGCCTCAACGTGGGCTGCATTCCCTCGAAGGCCCTGCTGCACGCCTCGCACATGTTCGAGGAAGCACGCGATCACTTTGCCGGCCTCGGCATCGGCGTGTCCGCGCCGACGCTCGACCTCAAGACCATGCAGGCCTTCAAGCAGGAGGGCGTCGACGGCAACACCAAGGGCGTCGAGTTCCTGCTCAAGAAGAACAAGATCGACGCTTTCATCGGCACCGCCCGCATCGCGGCCGCCGGTCAGGTCGAGGTGACGGCCGAGGACGGCTCGAACCAGATGCTTGAGACGAAGAACATCATCGTCGCCACGGGCTCGGACGTGACGCGCCTGCCGGGCGTGGAGATCGACGAGAAGGTGGTGGTCTCCTCCACCGGCGCGCTCGAACTCGAGAGCGTTCCGAAGCGCCTCGTGGTCATCGGCGCGGGCGTGATCGGCCTCGAGCTCGGCTCGGTGTGGCGCCGCCTCGGCTCCGAGGTGACGGTGGTGGAATATCTCGACCGCATCCTGCCCGGCATGGACGGGGAGGTCGCCAAGAACTTTCAGCGCATCCTCTCCAAGCAGGGCTTCCAGTTCAAGCTCGGCTCCAAGGTCACCAAGGTGGAGAAGGCCGGCAGCGGCGTGACGCTCACCTTCGAGCCGGCCGCCGGCGGCACGCCTGAGACCATCGAGGCCGATGTGGTGCTCGTCGCCATCGGCCGCGTGCCCTACACGCAGGGCCTCGGCCTCGACCATGTGGGCGTCCAGCTCGACAGCCGCGGCCGCATCCAGACGGACGCGCATTTCTCCACCAACGTCACCGGCATCTACGCCATCGGCGACGTGATCGCCGGCCCCATGCTCGCCCACAAGGCCGAGGACGAGGGCGTTGCCGTTGCGGAAATCATCGCCGGCAAGGCGGGCCACGTGAACTACGACGTGATCCCGAGCGTGGTCTATACGTTCCCCGAGGTCGCCTCCATCGGCAAGACCGAGGAGGAATTGAAGGCCGCAGGAATCGCCTACAACGTGGGCAAGTTCCCCTTCACGGCCAACGGCCGCGCCAAGGTCAACCGCACCACGGACGGCTTCGTGAAGATCCTGGCCGATGCGACGACCGACAAGGTGCTCGGCGTCCACATCATCGGCCCGGAAGCCGGCAACCTCATCCACGAGGCGGCGATCACCATGGAGTTCGGCGGTTCCTCGGAGGACATCGCCCGTACCTGCCACGCGCATCCGACCCTCGCGGAAGCTGTGAAGGAAGCGGCGCTGGCCGTCGAAAAGCGCGCGATCCACATGTAAGATCGGCGGATGGCCAAGCTCCACTTCCTCTACTCGGTGATGAATGCAGGCAAGACCACCCATCTCCTGCAGGTTCGCTACAATTACATCGAGAACGGCGGCCACGTGCTGCTGTTCACGAGCGTGATCGACGACCGTTTCGGCGTCGGCAAGGTCAAGTCGCGTCTCGGCCTCGAGGCCGACGCGATCCCCTTGAGGAAGGAAGATGCCATCGACGCCATCGTGGCGGCGGCGCATGCCGGCCGGCCGGTGACCGCGGTGCTCATCGACGAGGTCCAGTTCATGACGGCCGACCAGGTGAAGCAGCTCGCCTGGATCGTCGACGAGCTCGGCGTCCCGGTCATGGCCTATGGGCTCAAGAACAACGTCTACGGTACGCTGTTCAGCGACGCGATCGTCACCCTGATGGCGCTTGCCGACGACTTCCAGGAGATCAAGCAGCTTTGCCATTGCGGCCGCAAGGCGACGATGATCCTCAAATACGACCGCAACGGCGAGGCCGTCCGCTCGGGCGAGGTGGTCGAGATCGGCGGCGAGGGCCGCTACGTCTCCGTCTGCCGTCCCCACTGGACGGCCGGAGACATCGGCCCCGCCGCGCGCCAGCTCCTCGCCCAGCCGGTGGCCGCCGAATAGGCCCGGACCCCGGCCGCCCTCCCGGGACTATGAGACCCTCCATTCGACCTGACACCTTTGACCGTCATGGCCGGCCCTTGTTGTGGCCCGCTCGCTCGAACAACTGGAGCTTCCCTGCCCTTGTGGGGAGAGGTGTTCAAGCGCCAGCGCGACGGGTGAGGGGTTACAGCCTCATCCGGAGAGGGCGGTAGCCCCTCACCCTCGCTGCGCTCGATCTCTCCCATGGGAGAGGTGAGGCGATGGCACGGTCGCGCCTGGTTCTCGGAAGCTCACCCACCTCTCCACGTCATGGCCGTCCCGGACGCGATCCGGGGATCTGGGCCGGCCATCCCGATTTCGAAGGGCGCGCCGCCTCTCCCTCTCCCGGGCGAGAGAGGGTCGGGGTGAGGGCAGGCCGGTGCCGAAGAGGATGGTGTCCGTTCCGCCCCGCGACCCTCACCCTGCGATGCGAGGCGCAGGCGTCTTTCCCTCCCCCTTGTGGGGAGGGCCAGGGTGGGGGTGTCGGCGCCACACACGGATAGGCTATCGCCCACACCCCCACCTCCCCCTCCTCCCCACAAGGGGGAGGAGAGCTCCGGCCCGCCTGCGAACAATGTTCTCACTTTGTTCTTGACAGGCAGGAGAAGCTCGGCTATATCATTGC
>JAEWKH010000081.1 GCA_023386155.1 Pseudomonadota bacterium | reverse complement strand
CCCCCACCCCTGCCCCTCCCCGCAAGGCGCCGGGCCTGAAGGTGCTGGCTCCAAGGGGGCTGGCTCTTTGACATCACGCATCAGCAGATGCACGCCATGGCATCCATCCCACCGTCGTCATGGCCGGGCTCGTCCCGGCCATCCACGCCTTCGAACCCGGCCGAGCCTCCCTCCGCCCTCATCCTGAGGAGCGAGCTTGCTCGCGTCTCGAAGGAGGAACCAGAGGGCACTGGCCCTCCTTCGAGACGCAGCCTGCGGCCAGACTCTCAGGATGAGGTGAGAGGAAATGGAAACCGGGATCGCCGGCATTGGTCACCGGATCAAGTCCAAAGCCGGGGCGCCGAACGGGCGGCAGCCGGCCGAGGCGGCGAGCCGGATCGGGGCTCAAAAAGGCTCTAGGCGCATGGCCGTTCGGCCATTATGGTGCGCGCCAATTTCATCGCTCAAGAGCAACGGCAATGGCTGACAAAGGCACACCCCACTTCCACAACGACCCGGGCGTTCCCGTCATTCACGTGGGCTCGAAGGAGTTCATGTGCATCGGGGCGAAGCCTCCCTTCGACCACCCCCACATCTTCATCGACATGGGCTATGACAGCGAGACTGTCTGCTCCTATTGCTCGACCCTGTTCAAGTACGATCCGTCCCTGAAGGCCGACGAGGCCCGCCCGGCCGAGTGCGTCTGGGAGCCCGATTTCGCGACCGATCCCGCCTCGCGCTAGCGCATCGTGCGGAAAAGTGGTCCCGGTTTTCTGCGAAGAACGATGCGCGTCTTAAGAGAAGGAGCATCGGATCGATCCCAAAAGTGGTGTCCACTTTTGGGTCCGAGGCTCTAGTGCCTCACCTCTCGATTGCGATTGTCGGCGCCGGCATCGGCGGTCTGACGGCGGCCCTGGCCTTGGCCCGGAAGGGCCATGCGGTCACGCTCGTCGAGCGCCGGACCGGCTTTTCCGAGGTCGGCGCCGGGCTCCAGCTGTCGCCCAATGCCAGCCGGATCCTGATCGGGCTCGGGCTCGGCCCAGCCCTGCGCCGGGTCGCCACGGAGCCTCAGCGGGTCGTCGTGCGCGCCATCCGCTCGGGGAAGGCCATCGGACAGGTGGCCCTCGGGCCCTTCATGCGCGAGCGCTTCGAAGCGCCCTACTGGGTCGCGCACAGGGCCGATCTCCAGACCATTCTCCTCGACGCCGTCCGGTCCGAGCCGGCGATCCGGCTCGTCATGGGCCGGAATGTCGAGGCGGTCGAGGACGGGCCCCGGCAGGCGAGGCTCGCCTGGATCTCCGCGGGCGGCGCCCGGGAGACCGTCGAGGCCGACATGATCGTCGGCGCCGACGGGGTCTGGTCGAAGGTCCGGCAGGCCCTCGGCGACCGCAAGCCCCCGGCCTATCGCGGCACCATCGCCTGGCGCTCCACCTTCCCGCGCGACGAGGCCCCGGCCGAGCTCTCCGGCGACGAGACCGGCCTGTGGCTCGGGCCGCACGGCCATGTGGTGCATTATCCGATCGCCGGCGGCAGGCTCGTCAACGTGGTGGCCATCGAGCGCAGCCCCGCCCCGGTGGAAGGCTGGGCCGCGCCGGGCAACCGGGAGGAGCTCCTCGGCCGCTACGCCTCCGCCGCCCCTGCCCTGCGCATGCTGCTGTCGCGTCCGCAGGAATGGCTGCGCTGGTCGCTGTTCGACCATCCGGCCCAGCGCCTCGCCAGGGGCCGCATCGCCCTCGTCGGCGACGCCGCCCATCCCATCCTCCCCTTCCTGGCGCAGGGCGCGGCCCTCGCCATCGAGGAGGCCGCCACCCTCGCCTCCCTCTTGGGCCAAGAGCGGCTGGGCCAGGAGCGGCAGGACGTTCCCGACGCCCTGTCCGCCTACGAGGCGCAGCGCCTCGCCCGCGCGACCCGCGTGCAGAAGGAGGCCCGCAGGAACGGGCGCATCTACCATGCGGGCGGCCTCGTGGGCTTCGGGCGCGATCAGGTCATGCGCCGTCTCGGCCCCGAGGGCATGACCCGGCGCTACGACTGGCTCTACGGGTTCCGCGTTCCCGCCTGACGGAGCCGGCGGCAGACACGCCGGCGCCCGCCTCCCCTGTTCATGGCCCTTGCGCTCCCGGCCCCGGCCCGATAACCCTCATGGCAGCGCGGACGTGGCGAAACCGGTAGGCGCAAGGAACGCGAGAGGATCGAAGGCAATAGGGCGCGCTTGGCGAAACAGGTAGACGCATCGGACTTAAAATCCGTTGTCCTTCAAGGACGTACCGGTTCGACTCCGGTAGCGCGCACCATCATTGCACGAAAGCATCGGATCCGATGCTCTCCTCTATAAAAAGCGCATCGTTGAGTGCGAAGAACCGGGTCCACTTTTTCGCACGATGCGCTAGTCGCGCTTCCCGCGTCGCGAATGGCCGATAAAGGCGAGGGCTTCGGCCTCCGGAACGTCCTTCCCCCAGCCTACGGGCTTCGGGACGTCGCCTTCATAAGGCACGAATTGTCCGTGCTCAGGGCTCCAGATCTCGTCGGGGAAAGCATTGCCGGGGCCAACGATGCGGAACAAGGCGCCCTCATTCTCGACATATCGCGCTTTCGATCCAACGTTCTTCGCATCGGCTTCCATCAGGCGCCGAGCCTCCTCCTCGCTGATGACGTGGCCCCAGTCGATGCTCTTGGGCGTCTCGCCCCTATAGGGAACGAATTCCCGACCGTTCCAAACGTCCTTCGGCCAGGCGCGTGCTGGCCCGCGAAAAAGCGCACCCTCATTCTCAATGTAGAGCATCACCGATTCTCAGCTGATTGTTATTCCGAGCGCATCCGTGCCGCCGCACCGACGCGAATCGACAATCTGCAATGATCCGAAGCGGGTAAAGCCTTCTCGTGCGGGAACGCACTGCCGAACGGACGGCATGGGAGCATGATTTTCGGAATCGTTGTCGCCTGATCCCGCTTTCCAGGAGACGGACCATGATCGCGAGAGGCAACCGGCTTGAAGCCAAGGCCATCCCATACGGGGACGGCATGAACCCGGAGCGGGATGGCCTGCCGCTCTCTCTGTGCGTGGCCGGAACGGCCGTGGCCATGAACCTGCTCGCGGCCCTGCTGTCGCTGATGGCGCTTTCCCTCTCCTGACGGAAAACCCAACTCGCATCGTCGCATATGGAGATGGATATGAACCGCGTGAAGCGCGCATGCGCCGCCATCGGAATCATCGGCATCGGCTCCGGCGCCATGGCTCAGAGCCATCCGCTGACCACCACGATGACGTGCAGCCAGGCGCAGGGCCTGGTGGCGTCCCAGGGCGCCATTGTCCTCAACACGAGCGCCATGACCTACGACCGATACGTGGCATCCGGCGCCTATTGCGGACTGGGTGAAACAACCGGCCCCGGATGGGCGCCGACAAAGGATGTCGCCCGGTGCCCGGTCGGCTCCCGCTGCGTCGGCGTCAGTCGAGGCAGCGGCCCCTGAGACGGGGCGCATCGCGCATCGCGCATCGGGGCCGGAAGCGGTTTCCGGCCCCGATGCGCGATCTCCCGTGCGGCTGTGAAGCAGTTCACAGCGCCAACGGCAAAACTGCTCCACCTTGCAGCCCTGTCTGACGAGGCTGAAAGGACGAAGCGATGAAGACGCCTTACAGTAACCCGAGGAATCCGGAAGCGGCGCGGCCCTTTCCCGTATCCGTTGTCCTGCTGTTGATCGTCGCGGGCATCAACATCACGGCCACGGTCCTGTCGCTTCTCGCAGCCACATGACGTGCCGCGTCAGCTCAAGCGGCGCGCCTCCTCCGGCGCCCCGGCCTCGCGGAGGTTGCCCGTTGCCCACATGGCCGCCTGGGTGCGATTGGCCACGCCGATCTTGCGCAGGATCGCCTTGACGTGAACCTTGATCGTCGCCTCGGTGATGTCGAGCTTCCGCGCGATCACCTTGTTGGGATCGCCGCCCATGAGCGACTGGAGGATCACGGTCTCACGAGGCGACAGCTTCTGAAGCTTCGGATCGGCAGACCGGCGTTCCGCCAGTGGGACGATCTCGGCCGTGCCGGAGCGCGCCAGTTCCTGGTTGAGAAGGGTCCGGACAAGCGATCCGGGCAGGATCCGCTCGCCCAGCATGGCGAGCTCGAGGGTCTTGATCAGAACCTCACGGGCGCTCGTCGATAGGCAGAAGCTGTCCACGCCGGCAGACACCGCCGATTGGACGATCCCGCAATCGAGCCCGTTCGCGATCGCCACGATCCGCGCCGCAGGGTGCTGGCTCTTGGCCTCCCTGACGAACTCGAGCGCCTGCTCGGGGGCGCCGGTGGCATCCACGATGCAAAGGGCCGGTTCCGGCTGGGGTGATTGCAGCAATGTTTCAGATTCGAGAACATCAAAGCACGTGCCGGACAAGAGCTGTGCGAGCCCAGCCTGCAGCAGCGCGTTTCCGCAAAGCAACTTTGTTGCATAAAATTGAGTAGAATCGATCCCGGAACTGCCTGCGGCCGAATCATACACCGCAGAATTTTTCAAATGAGCCTTGATCATTACTTACCCCCCTTGGCCGAACTCTACGCAATCAGTCTTTCACATCTATCAGGGGGTAAAGTTCTAAGTTGATCAAGAGAGGGAACCGCCGATCTAATCACTAAGGGGTATCTTCTACTCCCTAAGGGCGCTGGGAATTAAGGCTTTTATTAAGGATTTAGGGCTTCTCGCAAGGCCATGGGACTGGAGCGATGCAACTGGACTTCGCGGAGGTCCATGCAGAGCAAGGACGCGACACGTCCCCCTCCTTGGGATTACCGACTTGGGGCCGCGCCTTTAATCCGCAAGCTTAGATTGCACGCGTTGCCGAGCCACCTCCCGGAAAGATATGATTTTCCACGATCTCAGGAGGCTGGAGGGGGAGCATGCCAGTCAGCAAGGAAATCTCGACTCATCAGGGGCACGCGGACGCCCCTCACGCGGGCAGGATCACCGAAAACGACCTGAAGATCCTGTGGGTGGCCCGGACGCTCACCAACATCGATTTCCAGTATGGCGAAGACATGCTCACTCTCGACCGGAGCGGGATTGAGGCTGAACAGAGGCGATACATCGAGACGCAGCTGCTCATGAAGTACCGGGAGCGGCGCGAGCCTTATCAGAAACTTCTCGAGAGCCTTCGAGCCTGACTCCCTCATCGATACCGACGCGATAAAAGAGGCCCCGTTCGGGGCCTCAGTTTCTCAGAGGGAGTAACCAATGCTGTCGGCCACGCATCACTCTCCTCCTGCAGGACGCAATGGTCAATTCACGTATCCTTACGGTTCGTGACGATCGTGATCGATGATGCGTCCCGTTCGATGGGCTTCGTGACTTGGCATGCTGTGCAAGTGGAACAGCGAAGCCGGCAGCACAGTTGTTGATGCAAGGACAGAAGCAGTCAGTGGCGCATCGTGTGAAAGCGTGAATCCGCTTTTCACGCGCAATGCGCCAGGTCAGGGAAGAAGCATCGGATCCATCCGATGATTAAGGGGCAGCCCGATTCACACGAGGAGCCGCCCATGCCAACCGTGATCGCAATCGAAGCCAAGCCGCTCGAGCTCAGAGGCATCGACAGCGGCTTTTTCCACCTCTACCTCGTCAGGACCACCACCGACAGCAGCGGCCGTGTCGTCTCCGAGAAGGTAATCCGCGGATCCCTCGAGGGCATCAACGATCTGGGAACGATTGCTGGCGCGGATCTCGCCTCCTCGCCCGACAGGAGGGGATCCGATACGCCGGAGGAGAGGCATCGCACGGTGCTGGATCTCGGCTCGCGAAATGCGAGCGATGTCTGGAAGGTGATGGTTCAGCACGCCAACAATATCGACAAGGCGGATCTTCGCTACAGCTTCGATATCTTTCGGGAACTCTCGGGAGCCGACTTGAACAGCAACTCGGTCATCGCATCGGTGCTTTATACGGCCGGGCTCGATTGGGCCGCGAGCCTTCCGGATGGTGTAAGCCGGTCGGAAGCGCCGCTCTACGGTCAGCTTCAGTACATGAGAGTGAACGACACGCTCGCCGGCACCGCGAGCAGCGACCGCATAAGGGGCGGCGTCGGCAACGACACGATCAAGGCTGGACAGGCGGACGACACGATTTCCGGGGAGGACGGCAATGATCGCCTGTGGGGAAGCTCAGGCAATGACAGTCTGTCCGGTGGAGCGAACGATGACAGGCTCTATGGCGGCTGGGGCAATGACATCCTTCGCGGAGGATCCGGCAGGGACATCTTTATCTTCACGTCGTCGCCGAACGAAGCGACGAATATCGACCGGATCCGGGACTTCTCGGTCGCGAACGATACCGTGTGGCTCGAGAATGCGGTATTCACCAGCGCGGGACCGACGGGCCGCCTGAAATCGGCTGCTTTCTGGACCGGCGATGCAGCCCACGATGCGTCCGACCGGATCATCTACGATCGCGCCGACGGCATACTCTTCTACGATTCCGATGGCACGGGAGCCGTCGAACAAGTCGCCTTTGCGAAGCTCGCGACCGGGCTGCGCATGACCAATGCCGACTTTCAGATCGTGTAACTCGTACCTGACTTCATCGTCGTCTCGAAGCGCGGGTCGGGCGACGCTTCAGGATTCGCTACCGACTGTTCCAGGCCCGCAAGGCGAGGATCGGCGTCAGGATCGGCCAGCCGAAACCGGCGATCAGAATATGGTCGAGTCCGACCCCTTCCTCGCCGTCGATTGTGGTCGACACCGCCAGCAGCAGGATCACACCGCACAGGTAAACCATGAGAACTTCACGCATGAATCCAGCCCGCCTTCGTCGCTAGCGCATCGTGCGAAAAGGGGATCCGTTTTTCGCGAGAAACGCTGCGCCAACTGAGAGAAGAAGCATCGGATGGATCCCAGAAGCGCAAGTCCGCTCTTGGGCTCGATGCTTTAAGGTCGAGCTTTGGCGCAGAGCCAGGGTCTCGCCAATGCGACCGGCGGTCGCCTCGTAGCTCGCGGCAGGACTTTCAGGCGAGGCCTTCGGATGAGGAAGAGGCGTCCCACCCCAGGCACCGGCCTTTGCGGCTACCAGAAAAATTGTGTTTTTCCAGAAACTTAGCTGAAACCCAATCGCACATTTCCCGTTCTCAGGCTCAAGGATGAGCCACAGAAGGAGGATATGGATGTCAAAGCGGCACCACCCTTATGCCGCAGGGGGCCAGGGAGGCTGGAGTATTCGCTCCAGCAGCCTGTCCCCCTCGGGCCAGGCCGAGCTCATGAAGGAGCTCGGCCTGCAATTGCAGCAGGACTACCAGGACGTCCTGAAGGAACCTGCTCCAGATCGCATCAAGGAGCTCCTGGAGCGACTCGAGCACGTTCGCCATCGCGAGGATGAGGAAAAACCCTAAAGCGGCGGATCGTTCTTCGCGAAAAACGGATCCCCTTTTCGCACGATGCACAGGGATAAGGCCTCCCTCACCTTCATCTCGAGAGATCCTGGTGTCAGCGCCGGCGGCGATGCCCCTGACCGGATGACGTTTCGCGCGGTACCAGATTGTAGATCAGGAAGCCGGCCAGGATTCCTGCACCCAGCAGGACCAGAGGATAGGATCCTGCCGTGCGCACCGCGTCGGAGGCCTTTTCCCTGACCACGTAAAGCGGCGCCGAATCGTGGATCAATCGCTCGGCCCGCCGGAGGTTCTCGCGGCGGGTATGAATTTCCAGGTCGTATCCCTCATCGTCCTCGTGCTGGTGGAGAGAGATGCTGTTGCGAGCAAATCCACCGGACACAAGACGCTGCACGGCCTGGTTGGCTTCCTTGCGGGACGAGAACCTACCTGTGGCAATGGACGTATGCGGCATCAGTCAATCCTTTCAAATCGCTGACGCCAATTCCTGGCAAGCGCCAAGGTTCCACTTGCCGGCCGAACGTCCCGTCAGACCCGCCGGTGCGCCTGGGCCGCCCGCTCGGCTTCCATCAGGACCTCGAGCGCCCTCCAGGGCTTCGGCATGAAGCGGACGTCGCGGGGAACGTCGCCTTCCCGCTGGTCGAGCGGGTCGCCCGAGGTCAGGACCGTCCTGACCCATGGCCATTCCAGGCGCACCGTGCGCACCAGATCCACGCCATCCACGCGGCAGGGAGGGCAGATATCGGCGAACAGAAAGGCCACCTCCTCGGAGTGCAACCGAAGATAATCCAGCGCTTCTTCCGCGCTGGATGTTTCTACGACCTTGAGATCGGTTTCCTCCAGGAGAGCTGCCGCCAAACCCCTGACTTCGAAATCGTCTTCGACGATCAAGGCTACACGATTGGGCTCAATCCCCTGTTCCATCCGGCCATCTCCTCTATCATCCGGCTGCTGTTCTTAAGGCCCTTGCAAACGCACCGGCCTCTCGAGACTCTGCGATCATTGGAAGGACCGGCCCGGAAACGCTAAGCGGGTGGTCGGCGAGAGGAAGCGAAACGCAACATGAGTTGCTTCTCTTTTGCAGTTGCTCCCATGGGTCGTTTTGGAGGTCGGCTTACAAATTCCACATTTCCCGGTGGCGTGACCATCGGGTGAAGCCCTCATCACAGAACGGTGAGCGCGGGCCTCCGTTTCAGCTTGGCCGTTAAGAAATTTGCCGGAACCTGTTATTTTACTGTGGAGCAACCTGCATTCACGCTGTAGCTTAAGCTCAGAACCGACCGTTCTCGCGAGAGACCCTGCCGTGCTCAAGGAGACCCAGCTTCACCAGGAATTCTTGGATCTGGAGCACCATATGCGGCTTCTGGATCGACAGCTCGCGGACGCCCTTCAGCGCATCCGCCACGGTTCCTCCCCGGATCTTGTCGAACGGGCGAAGCAGGACGAGAGGTTTCTTCTTACCGAACTCGACCGCCTGATGACCCGGATGCGGGCCATCGAAGGCCAGCTTCTCCAGATCCAGAAGACCGCCACCCGTCACTGAAGGCGAAGCCTTCCAGGCCCTGCCATGTGTGGCAACACACGCCGCGCGGTGCATGGAGGGTCCATGTTGGCCGCTAAATTACGTAAGGTAAGATCACGGAGAGGATGAGGCATGGCCATCAAGCGTTCTCATCTCAAATCGCACACCGGCACTGCCTGCGAGCAATCCATGCGGCGGCTTGGCATTCCCGTGGTTCCGACATTGCTCGGCGCATTGGCCATCCTGAATGTCGCATCGGTCGTCATGGTTCTGATGGAATAGGCCGCTGCGCCGGACGTCCTTCCACGACGGGCTCCTCCAGGAGGCATGACGAAACATCAGGCTGCTGCAAGGCCCTGGCGTCGAAAGCGGTGCCCGCTTTCACGCGCCAGCGATGCTCCTCTTCTTCAAGCGGAGCATCGCTGGGTGCGGCCCTGAGGGCTCGTGAAATGGATCAGCGCAGTCCGAGGAATGACAGGATCGCAAGGACGACCACGATCGCCCCGATGAGCCAGATGATGTTATTCATGACGATACTCTCCTGACGAGGAATTGACCCCATGCCAACGGTCAAGGTGAGCCTTCGTTCCCTCAGTCGAGATGCATCGGTTCAGTTGGATTCACAGGCGGTCAGGTCTTCGCCGGCCATGGCCCCGGCCGGACCGCTTCGTCTCCTCGACACAGACGTGCAGGACTCGCGCGTGAGGCCCTGGCTCGTATCCGCCAGGATGCGGCTGTCATGGACGCGCTCCGTCTCATAGCCCGGCCCCGCCCGGTACTCCCAGGTGGAAACGCCGGCCGCCCCCACGCACCCGGCCAGCCCGGCGGCGAGGATCGCGGCGGAGGCCAGATTTCTAAAGGCCTTGCACATCATTCGCTCTGTTCCCTTTGGAAATGGACGGTCACTGAAGCATCGGCCCAAAGTGGACCCACATTTTCGCACGACGCTCCCCTCTGGCCTTATAGGCAGCACTTCCGATACGGCAATGCATGGGACGACAGCCAAACAAAAACCCCGGCGTTGCCGCCGGGGTTTTCTTATCCAGTCAGGACAGGCCGATCAGAAGTCGCGCTGGACGCGCAGGCGGCCTTCCCAAGCGTCGTCGTCATCGTCGGTGCCGACGATGCCGCGCGGGTTGAGGTTGGAGTAGAGAACCTCGACACCGATATCGAGACCCGAGACCGGCGACCAGATCAGGTTCGAACCGGCGCGCCACTCGGTGAAGTCGTTGGCCTGAGCAGCAGCGCTGACGCTGTAATCGACGCGGGCATAGGAGCCGAAGACGCTCTGACGGATGGTCGGCGTCCAGTAATGGTTGATGCCACCGGCGATCGACCAGCCGCGACCGGTATCGATGTTGCCATCGGCGCCGATATAGGCATCCACGACCGTGCTGCCGACAGCGCCGACACCGACCTCCGGATCGAAGCCGAGATAGCCGAGAGCGCCGTCAGCATAGGTTGCCGCGAGCCAGAGGGCATCGCCCTCGGCCAGCATCGGCAGGTTGACGTAGCCCTGAGCCGACACGGCCCAGCCATACTCGCTGTCCGGGATCGTACCGCCGAGAACCGGACCGAAGACAGCCGGATCGAGAGCGTCGCTGCGGATCTGGTGCACGACGCCGCCGAGCTGGGCCGAACCCCAGGTGCCCGTGTACTTCACGTTGGCGACGAGGTCAGGCATCGTCTGACCGGCCTCAGGGAAGAGGCTCGTGGCGTAGGTGCCTTCTTCAGCCGCCAGCGTGGCCGAGAAGCCGTTGCCGAACGAGAAGGTGTACGCGAACACGTTCACCGTCGGAGCGTCATAGAAGCGGAGCGTGCCCCAGTTCTCGTTCGGAAGATCGCTGTTCATGAAGAACGAGATCGTGCGACCGGCGGTCAGGCCGCCGAACTGCACGAAGGCCTGGTCGACGTTGGAAGAGGTCGAGCTGAAGCCGTACACGCCGGTGTCGCGGGTCATCTCGAAGCGCACGAAGGTGCGGAGCAGACCGTAGGCGGTGGCGGTGCGGGCATCGAGCTGGATGCGGCCGCGAGCGCGGAAGCCGATGGCATCCTGCGAACGGTCGGTCGGCTCGAGGTACTGGAACTCGGCGCGAGCACGGCCGCCGACGCGGAGGCAGGTTTCGGTGCCGGGGATGTAGAAGAAGCCTGCGCCGTAGGTGGAGCAGACGCGAACGTATTCGACAGCAGCGGCCTTCGTTGCGGGAAGGTCGGCGGCCTGTGCCCCGGCAACAGCCGCGAGACCCGCGACCGATCCGAAGAAGAGGCTCTTAGCGAGCTTCATGGTTGTCTCCAAAGCAAAGTCTGGGTCCCTGACCCGTGTGCAAACGTGACCATAAACATGGCGTGTTCGGGCGCAACCGGCAGAAGCTCAGGATCCGCCTAAGGCTCGCGCAATCTGCTGAAAAGATAAGCATTTTCGCGCAAGTTGAAAAATTATCCGCACCAGTGTGACATGATTTCAACAGTTCAGGAGCACGCCGCGCAGGACATGCCGAAACGTCATGTACACTGCCGGACCATCCCAACTCAGGAAGGCCGGCAGGCCCGGAGCAAGCTCAATCGTCGAGAAAGTAATCGGCGTCCCGGCACACATATCCGACTGGGCATTGCGGCGTATCCCGCGTCGGCACGAAAGCTGGCTCGATCGTCTCGTTGAACTCGCAGAAGCTGCGGTCCCGGACGTAACGGTCGTAAGTGTAGGTGCCCGTGCCGAGGACAACGGCGCCGCGCGAGAACACGATCCCCCTCGCCTGATTGCAGGTCATGCTCGGCGTGAACGGCCGGGACTGGGCCAGCGCGCCCGATGTGAAGGACAATGCAACCAGAACAAGAGCGACTCTTCTCATCGCCGAACCCTCGGTACGGATGCGCCCGGATGGGCCGCACATTTTCCGCATGACAACGTGGAAAGCCGAGCTTGGTTACCGGCGAAGCCCGAGGCCGCCCTTCAAAGAAGCGAGAGGATACCTCACAGCATCGGCTGCAGACGCCGTGCCAGCTCGACGGCGGCGGCGTAATCGGTCTTGCCCGAACCCAGCACCGGGATTCCCGACACCAGGATGGAGCGGGGCATCCAGAGCTCTGGAAAGCCCTCCGCCCTGGCATGGTCCAGCAGCACGTCCCGGTCCGCATCCGCCTTGTCGGTGATGAGGACGATCTGCTCGCCCTTGCGCGGGTCCGGAACGGCCACCACCACATGGCTGTTGTCGGGCCAGAGCGCCTGAACGGTCGCCTCGATGGCGGTCAGGGACACCATTTCGCCGCCGACCTTCGCGAAGCGCTTCGCCCGCCCCCGTATGGTGACGATCCCGTCCTCCACGGTGACGATGTCGCCGGTGTCGTGCCAGCCGTCGACGGGAGGCCGGATGCCGCCCGGCGCTGTGGGATCGATGTATCCCTTCATCACGTTCGGGCCGCGCAGGCGCAGGCGTCCGCCCTTGTGAATCCCCTCGACCGGGTCGAGGCGCCATTCGATCCCCGGCAGGATCGGACCGACCGATCCGGGCCGGTTGCGGTCCGGCAGGCTGACGGCGATGACCGGCGAGCACTCGGTCGCGCCATAGCCCTCCAGGATCACCGTTCCGTGCTTGGCCCAGAGCCTGCGCGTTTCGTCCTTCACCCGCTCGGCGCCGGCGATGACGTAGCGGACGCTCGCCAGATCGTTCTCGCCCGCGGCACGGGCATAGCCCTGCAGGAAGGTGTCCGTCGCGAGCATGATCGTGGCGCGCGTGCCGGCCACGAGCTTCGGGATCTGCCGGTAATGGAGCGGGCTCGGATAGAGCACGGACTTCATGCCGTTGAGGACGGCCGTCAGGAGCCCGGCCGTCAGGCCGAAGGAATGAAAGATCGGCAAGGGATTGAAGAACACGTCGTCCGGCTGAAGCACGTCGCCCGCGAGCGCTTTGACCTGGTAGGCATTGGCGATCAGGTTTGCGTTCGAGAGCACGACGCCCTTCGGAACCCCTTCCGAGCCGGACGTGAACAGCACGACGGCGGGATCGTCGGGCTCGACCCGGGCTCCCGCGTGAACGCGCCGCGCCATCCAGGAATCGAGCAGCCCGCGCAGCTTGTCGAGGCTCGTCAGCTCCGCCCGCACGTCCTCGAGCCACAGGATCCGCCGCCCTTCCCCCAGGGCCGCCACGATGTCGTCGAGCTTGCCCTGCTCGACGAAGCGGCGGGAGGTGACGATGGTCTCGATACCGGCCAGCTCGCAGGCCGCCTTCAGGTTCTTGAGCCCCGCCGTGAAGTTCAGGAATGCCGGGACGCGCCCGAAGGCGTTCAGGCCGAACAGCGTGACGGCGATGGCCTGGACGTTCGGGAGCAGGACGCCGACATGCTCCCGCTCGCCCGTCAGGCCCGCCAGCTTGCGCCCGAGAACGAGCGAGCCCAGGACGAGCCGGCCGAAGGTGATCGGCTGGCGCTCCAGGTCCTCGAGTGCGACCTTGTTCCGGCCGAACCGATCCCTGGCATCGAGAAGAGCGCCGAACAGGCTCTTGCGCGTCCGCGCGATGTCAAACTCAGCCACGGGCGCTCCTTTGGTCCGTCAACCGGCCGAGCCTTCGCGGATCGGCGCCTGATAGGCCAGGCCCATATCCCAGGGGAAGTAAATCCAGGTATCCTGGCTCACCTCGGTCACGAAGGTATCGATCAGGGGCCGCCCCGCGGGCTTGGCATAGACGGCGGCGAAATGCGCGTTGGGAAGCATGTCGCGCACGATCTTGGCGGTCTTGCCGGTATCGGTGAGATCGTCGATCACGAGGACGCCCTTGCCCTTGCCGTCTCCCACGGCCTTGATCGAGGGCGCGATATCCTTCAGCACCTGCAGCTCGCCCTGGCTCTTGTAGTCGTGGTAACTCGCGATGCAGACGCTCTCGATGAGCCGCAGGTCGAGCTCGCGCGCCACGATGGCCGCCGGCACGAGGCCGCCGCGGGTGATGCAGACGATCGCCTCGAACGGGCCGGCCGAGGCCAGGCGCCAGGCGAGCGCCCGGCAATCGCGGTGGAACTGATCCCAGGACACGGGGAAGGCTTTGGGAGAGGTCGGGGACATTGTTTTGCTCTTCTAAGGCTGCTGGTTGGAGACGATAACTCTCACAGGGGCGCCCGGTCGCCCTTGAGGCGACCGAGAAGCTCACGGACGGCGGCGCTGGCCTTCGCAACCGCGTCCGGGTCCTTGCCCCGCACGACGATCTGGTTGCGGAAGCCGCTCGCCGAGAACGAGGGATAGGATCCCATGGACACGCCCTCGCTGGACGAGGCGATCTGGCTCAGACCCTCGGCATAGATGCCCTCGGGCAGCCCTTCGGCCTCGATGGTCTCGATGACCATGCGGGCGCCCGTCTGGAGAGACGGCGCGACGATGTCGAGCATGGCCTGCATGATGGCAGGCACGCCCGCCATGACGAAGACGTTGCCAATCCGGAAGCCGGGCGCCTTGGAGATGGGGTTCTCGATGAGATCGGCACCCTCCGGGATCCGGGCCATGCGCAGGCGCGCCTCGTTCAGCTCGTGCGGCTGATACCGCTCCCGCAGCAGGGCGACCGCCCGCGGATCGACGCCAATACCGACGCCGAAAGCTTTGGCGACCGAGTCCGCCGTGATGTCGTCATGGGTGGGGCCGATGCCGCCCGTGGTGAAGAGGTAGGTATACCGCCTGCGCAGCGCATTGACCGCCGCCACGATTTCCTCCTCCACGTCCGGAACGACGCGCACCTCGCGCAGGTCGATGCCGATCCCGGTCAGGTACTCGGCGATGTAGCCGATATTCTTGTCCTTGGTGCGGCCCGTGAGGATCTCATCGCCGATGATGAGAAGGGCGGCTGTGACGGAGGTGGCCATGCGCTGCGATCCTTTTGTGGGCGTTTAGCGTCAGAAACGGCAATTCTCAAGCAAGGGTTCAGTTGAACCCCCGCTATCCCCCCTGCTAGCGCATCGTGCGGAAAAGTGGTTCCGGTTTTCCGCCCTAAACGATGCGCCAGCCAAAAGAATGAGCATCGGATTGATCCCAAAAGTGGATTCCACTTTTGGGTCCGATGCTCTACGAGAGCTTTTCAGTCAATCGTTGGATTTTGATGCGTTTTCAGGAAACCCTGCTCGAAGGCCGCCTCATCGAGCGTTACAAGCGATTTCTGGCGGATATCGAACTCGATACGGGCGAGGTCGTGACGGCCCATTGCGCCAATCCCGGCGCGATGATGGGCCTGAAGGAACCCGGCAGCCGGGTCTTCCTGTCCCGGGCGACGAACCCGAACCGCAAGCTCAAGTACAATTGGGAATTCGTGGAGGTCGCGGCCGGCGGGGGCCCCCGCCAGCTCATCGGCATCAACACCTCCCGCCCCAACCTCCTGGTCGCCGAGGCCCTGGCGGAAGGCCGCCTCGCTCCCTTTACGGGCTACGATCGCGTCAGGCCGGAGGTGAAGTACGGCCGGAACAGCCGGGTCGACTTCCTGCTCGAAAAGGATGGCGAGCCGCCCTGCTATCTGGAGGTGAAGAACTGCCACCTGATGCGCGAGGCGGGGTTCGCCGAATTCCCCGATTGCGTCGCGGCCCGCAGCGCCAAGCACCTCTACGAACTCGCCGACATGGTGGCCACGGGGGCGAGAGCCGCCCTCGTCTACGTCATCCAGATGGACGCCGAGCGCTTCGACGTGGCCCGGGACATCGACCCCACCTACGACAGGGCCTTCCGGCACGCCCTCGCGGCTGGCGTGGAATCCTACGCCTATGTCTGCCGCATCACGCCTGAGGAAGTAGCCATCGACCGGCCGGTCGAAATCGTGACGCCCAGATAGGGCGCTCCGGAGGCTCTGCCGCGAAAGCGCGTACCGGACTCGAGGCCGCCCTCAGTCCCGCTCGAAGGCCAGGTTCATCTTGGTCTCGAGGATCTGCCGGTAGCCCTTGCTCTCCAGGAGCTTCACCACGTCGATCTGCCAGCGCTCCGGAACATTGGCCACGATGAGGAGCGAGGGATAGAGGGTGGCGGGCGCATCCCGGAAGAACGGGTCGAGCACCAGGTCCTCCGCCCCTTCCACGTCGAGCTTGATCGCATCGACGTGGGTCAGGCCTTCCCGGTTCAGGAGCTCCAGCATGGTCACGGCCGGAACGCGAATCGCGTCCGTCTGGCTGGAATTGACGATCTTCAGGCTCGCCTCCCCCCGGTTGAGGGGGTCGAGGAACAGGGTAAGCTCGCCGGTCTTGTCCGCCACCGCGCAATCCACGGCCTTGACCGTGCAGGAGGGGTTCTGGCGGATGTTGTAGATCAGCCGGTCGAAGATCTCCGGCTGCGGCTCCACGGCCAGGATCCGCGTCGGTACGGTTCCCGCCTCCCGCGCAACCGAGAGGGCATACCAGCCCACATTCGAGCCGATATCGATGAAGGTGAACCCGTCCTTGATCCTCGACGTCAGGATCCGAAGCTCATCGGCGTCGAAATACTGGGGCGTGAACAGGATGCGCCGCTCGCAGACGTTCTTGTAGGGATAGAGCCGCATGCGGACGCCGAAGGTCTCCAGGTCGAGCGGCAGCCCTTTCAGGGTCTTCATCGCCAGATGGCGCAGCATCAGGGCCACCCGGCGACCTGCCCATCCCTCGGGCAGCCCGCGCGTGCGGTCGATCACCCAGCGGGCGAGTCCTGAAGGCGCAAAATCGCCGAAAGGGCGAGAATCGTTCATTAAGCGAGAATCCACGGCCATCGAAAGGGATGAACAGGGTTGCTCATGACACCCTCGGACGCTAATCGCAAGCGGGACCGGAGGTCTTTAGGGCATCGCGCGGACCCGACGGGCCGGGAGAACGATGCTTTCATCCATGAACAAAGCCCTTGATCGCTCCTGAAAGTGCAGGCCCACTCCCGGGTCCGG
Source organism: Pseudomonadota bacterium (assembly GCA_023386155.1). Taxonomy (GTDB): domain Bacteria; phylum Pseudomonadota; class Alphaproteobacteria; order Rhizobiales; family Beijerinckiaceae; genus Microvirga. Next base: position 24,773 of record JAEWKH010000081.1, on the reverse strand, counting down.
CGCTTTGGCTTGCTTCACGCGCGGCGATCCTTACATTCCGGGCATCAGATCAAGGACCGAACATGACCGAGACCGACATTGCCGAGCGCAAGCGCGCCACCGAGATCCCGCTGCACGGGCCTGCGGACTTCGAAGGAATGCGCCGCGCCGGCCGTATGGTGGCCGAGTGCCTGGACATGCTGTCGGAGCACGTGAAGCCAGGCGTCACCACCGAATATCTGGACAAGCTGGCCTTCGATTTCATCCGCGACCATGGCGCCTATCCGGCCTGCCTGCACTATCGTGGCTACACCAAGACGATCTGCACCTCGATCAATCACGTGGTCTGCCACGGCATCCCCAACGACAAGCCCCTGCGCGACGGGGACATCATGAATGTCGACGTGACTCTGATCCTCGACGGCTGGCACGGCGATTCGAGCCGGATGTACTATGTGGGCGAGGTGCCCCGCCGGGCCCAGCGGCTCTGCGAGATCACCTATGAATGCCTGCTGCGCGGCATCGCGGCGGTCAAGCCGGGCGCCACCACCAACGATATCGGGGCGGCGATCCAGTCCTATGCGGAAGCCGAGCGCTGCTCCGTGGTGCGGGACTTCTGCGGCCACGGCATCGGCAGGGTCTTCCACGACTCGCCGACGATCCTCCATTACGTGGAGCCCGCCTACAACGTGGAATTGAAGACGGGCATGTTCTTCACCATCGAGCCCATGATCAACCTGGGGCGCCCGCAGGTGAAGGTTCTCGCCGACGGCTGGACCGCCGTGACCCGCGACCGCTCCCTCTCGGCCCAGTTCGAGCACATGGTGGGTGTGACGGAGACAGGCGCGGAGGTCTTCACCTACTCGCCGAAGGGTCTGGACAAGCCCCCCTACGCTGCAGCTTGACACTAGCCCGCCGCATCGCTTCAAGCCTACAAAGTAACATCGGCGCTCCGGGATCGCCCGGAGCATCCGATCGGCACAAGCGACGGATGGGCATGAGCGGCGACGGGATTCCCCATTATCACGGCCATCGCGACCGGTTGCGGGCCCGATTCCTGGAGGTGGGCGGCGACGCGCTGCCCGATTACGAGCTGCTGGAGCTCGTCCTCTTCCGCTCCATCCCCCGCCGGGACGTGAAGCCCATCGCCAAGGAGCTCATGAAGCGCTTCGGCACCTTCGCCGAGGTGCTGGCCGCCTCCCCGGCCCGGCTCATGGAGGTGGAGGGCATCGGCGAGACCGTGGTCACCGACCTGAAGATCGTGGAGGCCTCCGCCCGGCGGCTCGCCAGGGGCGAGGTGGCCAAGCGGCCGGTCCTGTCCTCCTGGGCCACCGTGATCGATTATTGCCGTGCCGCCATGGCGTTCATGGACAAGGAGCAGTTCCGGCTGCTCTTCCTCGACAAGCGCAACGCCCTCATCGCCGACGAGGTGCAGCAATCCGGCACGGTGGACCACACCCCGGTCTACCCGCGCGAGGTAATCAAGCGGGCGCTCGAGCTCTCGGCCTCCGCTCTCATCCTCGTCCACAACCATCCCTCCGGGGACCCGACGCCCTCCGCGGCCGACATCAAGATGACCCGCGAGATCATCGAAGTCGCCAAGCCCCTGGGGATCACCGTGCATGACCACATCATCGTGGGCCGCGACGGCCACGCCAGCCTGAAGGGGCTGCGCCTTATCTAGAGCTGTTTGCACTGGCGTGGAATCACCTCTCTTCTTTGGCTTGCCCCATCTTTGACGGCGAACCGGATCCACTTCGCCGAAAAATGGTCTTGCGCACCATGCGGAGCCTCAGAACCAAGCCACTTCCGTTGCGTTGCCCTTGCCGGAATACCAATCGGGAGATTGAGACGATGACAAGAAGTTTGATCGCGGCCGGCCTGCTCGGCTCCGCCCTGCTGGCTTTCCCCGCCGTGGCCCAGACCTCGCCCGCTCCGCAGCCTGGCGCCCCGGCGGCCTCGAACTTCATGACGCGGCTCGGGCCGGGCCAGATGCTCGCCTCCAGGATCATGGATGCGGACGTCGTCGGCACTGACAACAAGGATATCGGCGATGTCGAGGACGTGGTGCTCGACCGCAACGGCAGCGTCGTAGCCCTGGTCGTCGAGATCGACGAGGGCATCACCGGCGACCGCACGGTGGCCCTGCCGCTCAATGCGTTCCAGCTGAATGCCGACGCCGCGGCGACCGGCTCCGTCCAGACCGGGACCGCCCCCGCGGCCCGGAGGGACGACGACATGCGGATCATCGTGACCGTCCCCGTGGAACAGCTCAGATCCGCGCCCGAGTTCGACGACAACGATTAAGGACGGCGGCCCTGCGGTCGCCCTCGCCGGCGGCTGCATGCTCCTCTAGATCAGCGTCTCGATCCCGGCGAAGATCGCGTAGACGAAGCCGAGGCTCAGGGTCAGGCCGATGGAGCCGATCACCAGGCCGCTCATGATCACCAGCCCGTCGCGCTCGACGAGGCCCAGCCCGACGAGGCATACGGCGAGCCCTAGCGGAATCTGCCCCACGAAGGGCGGTGCGAAGAGAAGCCCCAGGGCCAGGACGAGGATGACTGCACCCATGAGCCGCATGGAGACGGGCGTGTCGAGGAAGGTCATCCGCGGGCGCGAGATCCGCTCCAGCCGCCGGAAGACCGGGATGGCACGCCCGACCGCGCGCTCGACATCGACGCGGGCGACCGAACGGTTCAGGAGCTGGCGCGGCAGCCAGGGGGCCTCCCGGCCGAAGACGATCTGAATGGCGACGAGGGCCAGGAGCAGGCCGCAGACCAGGGGGATGGGCGGCGGCATCGGCAGGCAATTCGGCAGGCCCAGGAGGACGATCAGGAGGGCGAAAGCCCTGTCCTGAAGCACTGCCATGATCTGGCGCACGGTCAGGCGCTCGCCCGGCTGGGAGGCGAGGGCAAGCAGGATTTGAGAAGTGCGCGCGTTGGAAAACAAGGAGCCCTGGCAGGTTCGGGGATGCTCAGGGCGCCTCTCTACCTGACTTAGCGTCCGGGGCCAAGGCTCTGAGGCGGTATCAGTGAATACTGATTTCCCCCTCGATGGCCCGGAACTCGGCGGGCTTGATCAGTTGCGCATGGGTGATCGTGACCGAATGCAGAGGTCCGGCGAGCTCACGCTTCCAGAAATCGAGAAAGTCGATGAGGACCGGAAAGCGGGGCGCCAGATCGTATTCCTGCCAGATATAGGTCTGCAGGAAGGTCGGGTGATCCGGCATCCGGTAGAGGATCCTGGCGGTCGTCAGCCCGTAGCCTTCCATCTGGCGGATGAAATCCTTGGAAACCATGCGAACTCCTTCTCACAAGCTCCAGCGAGCCTTCCGACAGGTGTCCGCCCCGATGGCACAGGCGGTTTCCTGCCCTATGCTCAAGGCTAAATCTTGAGTGTGGATTGAAGTTCCCGCAAGCGCCCCGGTGGAAAATCGGGTCCACTTTGCCGCAGGATGGGATAGAAGCGAACAACCGGAACGGAAACATCGGACAGGGAGATCACCGGGAATGCGCTTTGCCTTCGCCGGAATCGATTTTCTCGGGGATGTTTTCGAGACCCTGCTCGCCCGGGGCTGGGAACCGGTCAAGCTCTTCAGCCGCCCCTGCGACGGCATCTACGATTTCAACGACGCGACCCTCGCCCGCGCCCGCGCGTTGAGGCTGCCGGTCCAGATGTCCCGGATCCTTCCCGCCGATCTGGCGGGGCTGAAGGCCATGGGCTGCGACGCCCTGGTGGTGGCGGGCTATCCCTGGCTGATCAGAGGCTGGGAGCGGCACCTGCCCTATGCGGTCAATTTCCATCCATCCCCGCTGCCGGTGGGGCGCGGCCCCTACCCGCTCTTCCAGGCCATTCTGGACGGCCTTTCCGAATGGGGCATGACGGCCCACATGCTCGAGCCCGCCTTCGACACCGGCGCCATCGTGGCCCAGAAGCGATTCTCCCTGAGCGCCATGGAGACGCACGACACACTGCTGGCCAAGTGCCAGATCGCCGCAAAGGACGTCGCCGGGCTGCTGGCCGACGACCTTCCCCGGCTCTGCGCGGAAGCCGTGCCGCAGGGCCCCGGAACCTACTGGCCCCGGATCACGCAGGCGCAGCGGACGGTCGACTGGACGGGAGGCGTCCGGGACGTGCTGCGCACCGTCCGCGCCTTCGGCTCCATCGAGGCCTTCGCCCAGATCGAGTCCCGATACGTCTACGTGTGGGACGCCACAGGCTGGGAGGAGCCGCACGGCTACCGGCCGGGCGCCCTCATCCACAGGCACCGCAGGCACATGGTCGTGGCCGCACGGGACGGCTTCATCCAGGTCACCGGATGGAGCCCCTATGCTCCGGGACCTTCGAGAGGAAAGTAGCGCCCTCCGCTTTTCATCCCAAGGGCGCATCCACGGTGCAGACGATGCCGGCAGGGTGAAATTCGATCCGCGCGATCCCATTGAGCTCCTGGGACAGGCTGCGCTCGATCAGCCGGGAGCCGAAGCCCCGGCGTCCCGGCGGCTCGACGGGCGGCCCGCCGCTCTCCTCCCATCGCAGGTGAAGGCGGGGCGAAGGCTCGGCCGGCACGACATCCCAGCTTACCCGGACCTCCCCCGTGGCATTCGCCAATGCGCCGTACTTCACCGCGTTGGTGGCAAGCTCCTGGAGCGCCATCGCGAGGGCCAGGGCCATGCGTGGAGACAGGCGAATCTCGGGCCCCTTCAGGTGAAGCCGGTCCTCCCCGCGGCTGGCGAAGGGGGCGACCGCCTGGGTGACGATCTCCTTCAGTTCCGCGCCCTCCCAGTTCTCCCGCGTCAGGACGTCGTGGGCGCGGGCGAGAGCGATCAGCCGCCCTTCGAGGGCGTCCTTCGCATCCCGCATGGTCGGAGCATTGCGCAGGGTCTGCGATGCGATGGACTGGACGGTCGCCAGGGTATTCTTGACCCGGTGATTCAGTTCGTGGATCAGAAGGGTGCGCTGGTCCTCCGCCTGCTTGCGGTCGGTGATGTCGCGCTGGATCCCCCACAACCGCTTGAGGTAACCGTCCTCGACGATCCCGGTCATGCTGTTGTCGAAGTACTTGCGGTTTCCGGCGGCATCCCGCTCGACCGATTCCACGCCGGTCAGGCTGTAGCCGGAGCGGATGGCTCCGGCGAGGAAATCCCGAGCTTCCGGGTCGGACGAGGGCAGGGAAAAATCCAGCGTCCGGCCGATCAGGTCTTCCGCCCGTTCGAGACCGTACATCTCGGCCATGGCGTCGTTGCATTCGACGAAGTGCCCGTTGCGGTAAATGAGCTCGACCTGCTCCTCCAGCGGCAGGGACGCGTCGAGGGGCGGGTCGAACTCGAGGAGCCAGATGCCTTCGGAGCTGTGCGCGATGAAGGAGCGATAGCGTTCCTGGCTCTCGCGCAGCGCCGCTTCGGTATCCCTTTCCGCCGTCACGTCCCATTGAGCGCCGAGGGAGCGCTGGAAACGCCCGCTGGCATCCCGAATGAGCTTGGTCCGCGCGGTGATCCAGCGCATGTCCCCGTTGTCGGCGCGATGGATTCGAAACTCGTAATCGAGCTGATGGCGCGCCGGATCGGAGACGGCGGCCCGCGTCTCCGCCTCGACCCGCGGCTGATCCGCCGGATGCACGAGGGAAATCCAATCCTCGTACGAGAAGAAGCCGGAGAGATCCTGGGGCAACCCGTACAATTCCAGGTATTCCGGAGACGTGATGGCCTTGTTGGTCCTCCGGTCGAACTCGAAGCTTCCGATCCGTGCCGCCTCCTGCACCTGCCGGAGCCGCTCCTCGCTCTCGCGGCGGGCATCCTCGGCCAGCTTGCGCTCGGTGATGTCGTCGAGAAGAACCGCGACGCGCCGGCGCTCGGGATCGCCGACCCGATAGGCGAAGACGTCGTACCAGCGTCCCAGGGCTGCCGCCTCGTGCTCGAAGCGCGTCGTCTCCCCTGTCGATGCGACGCGGCCATAGACCTCGAACCCGTAATCGCCCTGCTGGGGACGGAGGGCGCGGATGCTCTTGCCGATCGCGCCGTGCAGGCCGGTCTGCGCCTCGAAGACGGAGTTGATCTCGACGAAGACGTAATCGACCACGCGATTCCGGTCGTCGTAGATCAGTTCGATGATGCAGAAGCCCTGATCGAACGCCTCGAAGAGGGCGTGATAGCGCATTCCGGATTCGTCAAACGCCGCTTCCCTGCTCTCGCGCAAGGCCCTTTCGGCGAGTACCTTGTCCGTCGTCTCGGTCGCAGTGCAGAAGACGCCGGCGATACGTCCAGCCTCATCGCGAGCCGGGATCCACGAGAAGGTGAACCAGTTCGAGGGGCGCCCCGGACGTCCGGCAAGGGGGACCGGGCCATCGACGAGATGCTGGGCCTCGCCCGCCAGCGCCGCCTCGACGAACGGGCGGCGCTCGTCCCAGGCGTCGCGCCACGCCTCCGGGTAGGATCCTCCGAGCGTCGCCGGGTGCCCGTCCCCGAGGATCGGCGCGTAGCCATCGTTGTAGAGCAACGTCAGCTCGGGCCCCCAGGCGATCGAGACAGCTTCCTTTGCGGCAAGCATGAGATCCACAAGGCTCTTCAGGCTCTGCGGCCACGCCTGAATCGGCCCCAGGGGCGTCGCGGACCAGTCATGGATGCGGATCCGTTCCCCCATCTCGCCGCCGGCAGAAGGCCAATCCGAGGCGCCCCGCACCTTCGGGGCCATGTCCCCCGGGCGAGACGGACGCTGGGACGAACCCCCTTTCAAGGCGGCTTCGCTCATCGGATCGGCGCCCGGCAGCAGCCGGCCTCTTGGACTGGCGGGCGATGGGCCCGGTGGACGAGGGTTCGGACGAGGCTGGATCTGTGCAAGGTCGCGGGCACTCCCTGCTCTGTCGGATCGATGGATGGCGTCGTGATGTAGCTCGGGACATAAGGCCCATGGACACGCGATCAAGAGACGACGGCTGCTCGAAGGCGGGCGCCTCTGCGGGACTGGCCGGGATGCGGCACGGCGGTCCGAGGCGGTCCCTCTCACCCGAACGGTTTTTTACCCGGCCGGGGAACTTCACCTCCTTGGCGGCATTATCTTCCCACGAAGGCCAATGCCCCCAGGTCTTCGAGACCCTCAAAGCCCTTTGCGGTCCCGCGAAGGGCTTTTTCTTTGGCGGTCCTGAAGCTTGGCGGCGAAACCCAATCCATCCGGCCGGGAACGGCCCCTGAGAGAGCCCTTCCGGTCCGTCCACAGATTTTAGAGCTGGTGGTAGCGGCGCCCCTGGTAGACCAGGGGCGGCTTCTCCTCGCCGAGGCGGATCCGGACGATCTCGCCGATGATGACATGGTGGGTCGCAACCACCCTGGCATCGCTGATGCGGCAGTCGAAGGCGACGAGGCTCGTCGTCAGGGCGGGCGAGCCGGTGTCGAGCCTTTCCCATTCCCCGACCGTGAAGCGCTCCGGCCCCTGAAGGCCCGAGCGGCCCGCGAAAACATCCGCAAGGGCAAGGTCCTCCGCGCCCAGGGTGCTCACGCAGAAGGCCCGGTTGGCCAGGAGCGCCTGCGCCGACCGCGAGGCCGTGTTGATGCAGACCAGGAGGGAGGCCGGACTGTCCGTCACGGGGGTGACCGCCGTCGCCGTGAAGCCGGCGCGCCCGGCCGAGCCGTCGGTCGTGACCACGTGGACGGCGGCGGCGGCGCGGCTCATGCCTTCCCGAAAGAGACGGGCGTCAGGGCGGGAGGAACCTGGGGCGGCGGAATTGGGAGTGGCGTGAGACTTCAACATTCTGATCCGGACAAGCCTCTTCCACTCTTTCTCGGCCGAGCACAAGGCTGTTTGGACCCATATGGCCCCTCGCCTTATCCTTTGGAAGCGGTAGGCAGAACGGGACTTGCCCAGTATTGCATCAGCCCCTGCCGCTTATTCCATCATAGGCGGTCATAGGAAACTTAACAGAAAGTTGTCGAACGAAAATCCGTTTGCTAGAGACACCGGCACCTTACGGGAGGCTTGGCGTTGCCCAGGCATCGTGCTTTCCTGCGGTGTTTCCCAAGAATGACCCCATTCCAGAGGGGCAAGGGTAGGACATGGAAATTTTTGTGCAGCAGCTCATCAACGGGCTGACTCTGGGGTCGATCTACGGCCTCATCGCCATCGGCTACACGATGGTCTTCGGCATCATCGGCATGGTGAACTTCGCCCACGGCGACGTCTTCATGCTCTCCGCCTTCATCGCGCTGATCTTCTTCCTGATCCTGACCACGTGGCTCGGGATCTCGTCGGTGCTGCTGGCTCTGTTCCTCGTGCTCCTCATCGCGATGGTCCTCACCTCCCTGTGGGGCTGGGCCATCGAGCGCATCGCCTACCGCCCCCTGCGCGGCTCGTTCCGCCTGGCGCCGCTGATCTCGGCCATCGGCGTGTCGATCTTCCTGTCCAACTTCGTCCAGGTGACCCAGGGCGCCCGCAACAAGCCGACCCCTCCGATGGTTCAGGACGTGATCGTGCTCTTCCAGGGCGAAAGCGGCTACAACGTCGCCCTCTCCTACAAGCAGATCATCATCATGGTCGCGACGGCCGTCCTGCTCACGGTCTTCTGGTACGTGGTCCAGAAGACCTCCCTGGGCCGCGCCCAGCGCGCCTGCGAGCAGGACCGCAAGATGGCCGCCCTCCTCGGCATCAACGTGGACCGCACGATCTCCCTGACCTTCGTGATCGGCGCGTCGCTCGCGGCGGTCGCTGGCACCATGTATCTGCTGTATTATGGCGTCGTGAGCTTCAACGACGGCTTCGTGCCGGGCGTGAAGGCCTTCACGGCAGCGGTTCTCGGCGGCATCGGCTCACTCCCGGGCGCCGTCCTGGGCGGGCTGATCATCGGCCTCATCGAGACCTTCTGGTCGGCCTACTTCTCGATCGAGTACAAGGATGTGGCCGCGTTCTCGATCCTCGCCATCGTCCTGATCTTCATGCCCTCCGGCATTCTCGGACGGCCTGAGGTCGAGAAGGTTTAAGGGGCCTATAAGCATGAACGCTCCTTCCATCACCACCGCGGGCCAGACCCAGGCCGTAACGCGGTCCTTCGACCTGGGCGCAGCCCTGAAGGACTCCTTCAAGACCGCCCTGATCACCCTGGGCCTGTCGATCCCGATCCTGGCCTTCAAGACGGACCAGTCCGGCGCGGACCTTTTCCTCACCCCGCGCTGGGGCCTGGTGGCGATCGTCTGCGCCATCGTGTTCGGCGGCCGCCTCCTGCTGCACGCCTTCACGGCATCAAAGGCCTACCGCCAGGCTACGCCCAGCGCCCACCAGGCGACCGAGCCGGTTCATGCCGAGCCGAGCGCCTTCCAGCACGTGTCGCGCTTCGCCATTCCGTTCTTCCTGGGCGTGGCGCTGCTCTTCCCGGTCATCATCTACCTGATCCAGGGCGGATTGAACGAGTCGCGCTACTGGGTCGATCTCGGCATCCTGATCCTCACCTACGTGATGCTCGGCTGGGGCCTGAACATCGTCGTGGGCCTCGCCGGCCTGCTCGACCTGGGCTACGTGGCCTTCTACGCGGTCGGGGCCTATTCCTACGCCCTGCTCTCGACCACCTTCGGCCTGTCCTTCTGGATCTGCCTGCCGCTGGCCGGCATCCTCGCGGCCTTCTGGGGCATGATCCTGGGCTTCCCGGTGCTGCGCCTGCGCGGCGACTACCTCGCCATCGTGACGCTGGCCTTCGGTGAGATCATCCGCCTCGTCCTCATCAACTGGGTGGACCTGACCAATGGCGGCGCCGGCATCTCGTCGATCCCGCGCGCGACCTTCTTCGGCATCCCGTTCACGGCGGGCGAAGGCGGCTTCGCCCAGACCTTCGGGCTCGAATTCAACGGCATGCACAGGATCATCTTCCTCTATTACCTGATCCTGGTGCTGGCGCTGATCACCAACTTCGTGACCATGCGGCTGCGCAAGCTACCCGTGGGCCGCGCCTGGGAGGCGCTGCGCGAGGACGAGATCGCCTGCCGGTCGCTCGGCATCAACACCACCAACACGAAGCTGACGGCCTTCGCCATCGGGGCCATGTTCGGCGGCTTCGCCGGCTCGTTCTTCGCGGTCCGCCAGGGCTTCGTCTCTCCGGAGAGCTTCAACTTCCTGGAATCGGCGATCATCCTGGCCATCGTGGTCATGGGCGGCATGGGATCCCAGATCGGCGTCGCCATCGCGGCCATCGTGCTGGTCGGCGGCCCGGAGATCCTGCGCAACCTGACCTTCCTCAAGGCCGTGTTCGGCGAGGGCTTCGACCCGAACGAGTACCGCCTGCTGCTCTTCGGCGCCGGCATGGTGGCGATGATGGTCTGGCGCCCCCGCGGCCTGATCTCGGAACGTGAACCCTCGGTGATCTTGAAAGAGCGCAAGGCCATCTCCGGCTCGCTCGTGAAGGAAGGACACGGCTAATGCGCTGGCTGCAGGATCCCATCCTCGACGTACAGCATCTCACGATGCGCTTCGGCGGCCTCGTGGCCGTCAACGACCTCTCCTTCCAGGCCGGGCGCGGCGACATCACCGCCCTGATCGGCCCCAACGGAGCGGGAAAGACCACGGTCTTCAACTGCATCACCGGCTTCTACAAGCCGACCGAGGGCATGGTCGCCCTCCGCAAGCCCGACGGCACGCACCTGCTCCTGGAGCGGCTGCCGGGCTACGACATCAACTGGAAGGGCAAGGTCGCCCGCACGTTCCAGAACATCCGCCTGTTCTCCGGCATGACCGTGCTCGAGAACCTGCTGGTGGCCCAGCACAACCCGCTGATGATCGCCTCCGGCTTCACCTTCCTGGGCGTCCTCGGCATCGGCGGCTACCGCAAGGCCGAGAAGGAGGCCATCGAGAAGGCCAAGTACTGGCTGGAGAAGGCCCGGCTCACCCATCGGGCCGACGATCCGGCCGGCGACCTTCCCTACGGTGACCAGCGCCGCCTGGAGATCGCCCGCGCCATGTGCACGGAACCGCTCCTGCTCTGCCTCGACGAGCCGGCGGCCGGCCTCAACCCCCGCGAGTCCCTGGAGCTCAACGAACTGCTCCTGTCGATCCGCAAGGACAACGGCACGTCGATTCTCCTGATCGAGCACGACATGTCGGTCGTGATGCAGATCTCGGACCATGTGGTGGTGCTCGACTACGGCACCAAGATCTCGGACGGCGAGCCCGCCGAGGTCAGGAACGATCCCAAGGTCATCGCCGCCTATCTCGGCGTGGCCGACGACGAAGTCGAGAAGGTCGAAGCGGAGATCGGCGCATGAGCACCGCTGGAGCAAACATCGCGATGCAGAATCCCCAGGCATCCACCTCCCGTCAGCCGCTTCTCAGCGTCCGCGGCGTGAAGACCTATTACGGCAACATCATCGCCCTCAAGGGCGTGGACATGGACGTCAACGAGGGCGAGATCGTCACCCTGATCGGCGCCAACGGGGCCGGCAAGTCGACCCTGATGATGACGATCTTCGGCAATCCGCGGGCCCGCGAGGGCAAGATCACCTATGCGGGCCAGGACATCACCAAGATGCCGACCCACGAGATCGCCCGCCTGTCGATCGCCCAGTCTCCCGAGGGCCGGCGCATCTTCCCGCGCATGACGGTGTTCGAGAACCTCCAGATGGGCGCTTCCATGCACAACATGGCCCATTTCGACCAGGATCTCGAACGGGTCTGCACCCTGTTCCCCCGCCTCAAGGAGCGGCTGCAGCAGCGCGGCGGCACCCTGTCCGGCGGCGAGCAGCAGATGCTCGCCATCGCCCGCGCGCTCATGAGCCGCCCGAAGCTCCTTCTCCTGGACGAGCCGTCCCTGGGCCTCGCGCCGCTGATCGTGAAGCAGATCTTCAACATCATCAAGGAGCTCAACGAGAAGGACGGAATGACGATCTTCCTCGTGGAGCAGAACGCCTATCACGCCCTCAAGCTGGCCCATCGCGGCTACGTGATGGTGACGGGCAACATCACCATGAGCGGCTCCGGCAAGGAGCTGCTCGAAGACCCGCAAGTCCGGGCAGCCTATCTCGAAGGGGGGCATCACTGATGCAGGGCATCCTCTACGAAGAGCCGTCGATCTGGCTCTTCCTTCTCATCACCGTGGTCATGGGCGGCTGGGCCGCCTGGATGACCGGGCGGGCCATCGCGCTCACCTGGCGCCCCTTCTGGACCCTGATCCTCTACCTGTTCATCCTCGGCGCCGCGGTGCGCTTCATCCACTTCGCCCTGTTCGAGGGGACCCTGCTGTCGATCCATTACTATGCGGTCGACACCATCGTGCTGCTGATCATCGGGGCCCTGGGATTCCAGTACCGCCGCGCCCGCATGATGACCACCCAGTACCGCTGGCTCTACGAGCGGACCGGCCCGTTCTCCTGGCGGGAAAAGGCGTCTGCGACCAAGGGCTAGCGCATCGTGCGGAGAAGTGGGTTCCGGTTCTCTGCACCAAACGATGCGCCGCTTTAAGAAGACGGAGCATCGGATTGATCCCAAAAGTGGTTTCCACTTTTGGGTCCGATGCTCTGGCCCAAAAGATTCCCAGGTGACATCCGCTTAAAAAACAGCATGATGTTACCTTGGATGGCGGGACTACCGTCAAACCGGCCCCACAAGGAAGAGGGGCCTATAAAACCACCCAGAGGAGTGACCTCATGAAAAAACTGCTGTTGACCGGCGTGGCGCTTGGTCTTGGCCTCGCCTTCTCCAGCGCTGCCAGCGCCCAGATCAAGATCGGCGTTGCTGGCCCCGTCACCGGCCCGAACGCGGCTTTCGGCGCCCAGCTGAAGAACGGCGTCGAGCAGGCTGTCGCGGACATCAATGCCGCTGGCGGCATCAATGGCCAGAAGCTTGAGCTCGTGGTCGGCGACGACGTGTCCGATCCCAAGCAGGGCGTGTCCGTGGCGAACAAGTTCGCCGCCGAGGGCGTGAAGATGGTCGTCGGCCACTTCAACTCCGGCGTCTCGATCCCGGCCTCGTCCGTCTATGAGGAAGCCGGCATCGTCATGGTTTCGCCCGCTTCGACCAACCCGCAATTCACCGAGCGCGGCCTGTGGAACACCTTCCGCACCTGCGGTCGCGACGATCAGCAGGGCCTCGTTGCCGGCAGCTACCTCGCCGACAAGTTCAAGGGCAAGAAGGTCGCGGTCATCCACGACAAGACCCCCTACGGCAAGGGCCTCGCCGACGAGACCCAGAAGACCATGAACTCCAAGGGTCTGAAGGAAGTCGTCTACGAAGGCGTGAACCCGGGCGAGAAGGACTATTCCGCTCTCGTGTCGAAGCTGAAGCAGGCCGGCGTCGACGTCGTCTACTTCGGCGGCCTCCACACGGAAGCCGGCCTCATCATCCGCCAGATGCGCGACCAGGGCCTGAACGCCCCGCTCATGTCGGGTGACGGCATCGTGTCGGCCGAGTTCACCTCGATCGCCGGCCCGGGCGCCGAAGGCACCCTGATGACCTTCTCGCCGGATCCGCGCAAGAACCCGAACGCGAAGGACGTCGTGGCCAAGTTCAAGGCCAAGAACTTCGAGCCGGAAGCCTACACGCTCTACAGCTACGCCGCGGCCCAGATCCTGGCCGAGGCCGCCAAGCAGGCCGGCAGCGCCGACGGCAAGAAGGTCGCCGACGTCATGAAGGCCGGAAAGCCGTTCAAGACCGTCATCGGCGACATCACCTTCGACAAGAAGGGCGACATCACCCGTCCGGACTACGTCATGTACGTCTGGAAGAAGGGCGCCGACGGCAAGATCGACTACTCCGGCAACGAACTCGCCATGTAATCGATCGGCCTGAAAGCCGAACGAACAGACCCGCCCTGGCAACAGGGCGGGTTTTCTTATGGATGTCGGATAAACTTGGACGTCATGCCGGCCTCCCAGGAAGTGTGCCCATGCCTGCTCTCACCCTGTCCCTGCTCGACGCGACATTCGCAATCTGCCGCTTTCCGGCAGGCACGCCGGTCGCGGCTCCCTCGCCCGGCCCCTTCTCGCTCCTGGTCCAGGCGGCCGAGGAGACGACCCTCGTCTGCCCGCTCGACCGGGCCCCTCCCGCGGCCGAGATCGATTCAGGCTGGCGCTGCTTCCGCATCGAGCAGAGCTTCGACTTCAGCGTTCCGGGGATCCTGGCCTCCGTGCTCGCCCCTCTCGCCCAGGCCGGCATCGGCATCTTCGCCACCTCCACCTTCAGCACCGACTACGTGCTGGTGAAGGCGGGAGACGCGGAGAAGGCCATGGCCGCGCTGAGCGACGCCGGGCACAGGGTCGGAAGCGGACGCTGATCAGACCCGCTCGATCCGCGCCGCGAAGCAGCCGCGCCGGGCGAAATGGGCATCGACATGCGCGACCTGGGGATCGGCGAGGAACCGTTCGATCACCCGAAACACCTCCGCGCCTTCCGCGACCTCGGCATCGGTGATGAAGGCATTGCCGTCATAGGCGCGCAGGGACAGGAGCCGGTCCCTCATCATGGGCGCCAGCTCACCCCGATAGGTTCCTGTTCTTGCAGAGCGGCTGACGAAGATCGGCCCGGCGGCGCGATAGGGCGATGCCGGGTTCGTCTGATGGGCATGGTTGAGCAGCAGAAGCTCCTCGCCGACGGCGACCCGCGTCAGCGATACCCGGCAGGGATAGGCATCGGCCTCGTCGGCATGGACGCGCCGGACGCCCTGGGCCCCGAGGTCGGCATCGTTCAACTGGAACAGCGGCGCAAAAAGCTCGGCCTCCAGGCCGCGGATCTGGAAGGACATCGTTTGTCTCCTGTGAGAGCGCCACAGTGGCAAGCCATGTCCCGTCGGGCGACCCGATTCCTGTGGTGGTCTACCCCAGCAGCCCCAAGGCCGGGAATGTCTCCAGGAGCCAGAACGACATGTTGGTGATCCAGCCGGTCAGGAACGCGACACCGGTAAGGACCAGGAGCACGCCCATGACCTTCTCGACCATGGCGAAGCGCGAGCGCATGCGCTTCAGGAGCGCCACGAACGGCTTCATGGCGAAGGCCGCGAGCAGGAAGGGAATCCCCAGGCCCGCCGAATAGGCGGCCAGCAGCAGGGCACCCTGGGACACGCTGTCCTCCGAGCTCGCCACGGTCAGGATCGCGGCGAGGACCGGGCCGATGCAGGGCGTCCAGCCGAACGCGAAGGCGAGCCCCATCACATAGGCGCCCCAGAGGCCGACAGGCCTTTCGACGTTGAACCGGGCCTCCCGGTAGAACAGACCGATCCGGAACAGCCCGAGGAAATGCAGGCCCATCACGATGATAGCGATGCCAGCCACCATGCTCAGCACGTCGAGATACTGCCGGATCACCTGGCCCAGGGCCGAGGCGGTCGCGCCGAGCAGCACGAAAACCGTCGAGAAGCCCGCCACGAACAGCAGGGCCGCCAGGATCGCGCGCTTGCGCACGGCCCGGTCGTCGCCCGCGCTCAGGCGGTCGAAGGTCGTGCCGGCGAGGAACGACAGGTAGGGCGGCACCAGCGGCAGCACGCAGGGACTCAAGAAGGAGATGAGGCCGCCGAGGGCTGCGGCCGGATAGGAAACACTGAGCATGAAAGCCTTCTATCCTGTCGCGCCCGCCTGAGAAAGGCGGTGAAAGGCCGGTTCTCCAGCTTGTGAAGGCCGGCGTTTTTCGGTTTCCTCCTCCCATGACACAAAGCCGCAACCTCATCACCGATGTCCCGGGCCTTCGCGTCGGCAATGCCCAGGATGCCGCGCTCGGCTCCGGCGTGACCGTCGCCCTCTTCGACGAGCCGGCGGTCGCCTCCGTCTTCGTCATGGGCGGGGCGCCCGCCACCCGGGAGACCGACCTGCTCGATCCCGACAAGATGGTGCCCGCGATTCACGGCGTCGTCCTGTCCGGCGGCTCCGCCTTCGGCCTCGACGCGGCCGGCGGCGTCCAGGCCCGGCTGCGGGAAAAGGGGATCGGCTTTGCCGTCCGGGAGGCGCTCGTGCCCCTGGTGTCGCAGGCCTCCATCTTCGACCTGGTCAATGGCGGCGACAAGGATTGGGGCCGCTACCCGCCCTATCGGGAACTCGGCTACGAGGCGGCCCGGGGGGCCGGCCTGGACTTCGCGCTCGGCTCGGCAGGCGGCGGATACGGGGCCACGACGGCGAACCTGAAGGGCGGCCTGGGCTCGGCCAGCGCCGTGACCTCCTCGGGTCACACAATCGGGGCGCTCGTGGTGGTGAACAGCATCGCCTCGGCGGTCATCGGGGATGGGCCGCATTTCTGGGCCGGAGCCCTGGAGGAAGGCCGGGAATTCGGCGGGCACGGGCACCCGGAGCGCGTCGCCCCGGAGCACCGCAAGCTCATCTGGAAGGGCGGGCCGCAACCGGCCACCACCATCGCGCTCGTCGCGACCGACGCGGTTCTGACGAAAGCCCAGGCCAAGCGCCTCGCCATCGCGTCCCATGCGGGCCTCGCCCGCGGCCTGCGCTTCTCCCAGGCCCTGTCCGACGGCGATACCATCTTCGCCGCCGCCACGGGCAGGAAGCCGTTCCGGGACGAGGCGGCGGAGTTCACGGAACTCACGGCCCTCGCGGCCGATTGCCTGACCCGCGCCATCGCGCGCGGCGTCTACGAGGCGACGGCCCTGCCCTATCCGGGCGCGCAGCCGGCCTGGCGGGACCGCTTTCCGCGCGCTTAAAACCGCTCCGCCCGATAGGGCTTCGGATCGACCACCGGGGTCTCGCCCGTGATCATCTCGGCCAGCAGGCGGCCGGTGACAGGCCCGAGGGTAAGGCCGTGATGGGCGTGGCCGAAGCCGAACCAGAGGTTCTTGTGCCGGGGCGCCTTGCTGATGATCGGCATCATGTCCGGCGTGCAGGGGCGCATGCCCATCCAGGGTTCCGGATCGACCCGCTCGCCCAGCGGGAAGAACTCGCGGGCGATCGGCTCGGCCCGCCCGAGCTGGACCGGCGTCTTGGGCGCATCGCGATTGGCGAATTCCGCGCCGGTCGTGAGGCGGATGCCCTTCGACATGGGGGCGAGGAAATAGCCGCGGTCGAAATCGAGCGTCGGCCGGTTGAGCACCGCGTTGCCTTCCGGCTTGTAGTGCATGTGGTAGCCGCGCTTGACCGCCAGCGGCAGGCTGTAGCCGAGCTTCGTCGTGACCACATCGGCCCAGGCGCCCAGGGCGATGACGACGTCTCCCGCGTCCACCGGTCCCTTGTCCGTCTGGACGCGCCAGCCGGTCGGCGTCTCCTCGAGGGTCCTGGCATCGCCGGAGGCCAGCTCGCCGCCGAGGCGCTCGAACAGGCCGACATAACCCATGGTCAGCATGTGAGGGTCGGAGACCGAGGCCGGATCCGTCCAGTGGATGCCGCCCTTCGTCTCCACCTTGAGATGCGGCTCGCGCTCCGCGACGGCCCTGGTGTCGAGGGCATCGAAGTTGACGCCGAAATCGCGCTTCACGCCTTCCGCGTCCTTGAACTGCTCGTCGCGGCTCTTCTCGTCACGGAACACCTTCATCCAGCCGGTGGGGCGGATCAGGTGCATGGAGCCGGATTCCTCCGCCAGCGCCATGTGCTCGGTGACGCTGCGCTCGATGAGCGGCGCGTACATCCGGGCAATCGCCTTGTGCTGGGCGGGGCGGGAATGCATCCAGTACTGCCACAGGAAGGGGGCGAGCTTCGGGATCGCGGCCCAGTGGTAATGGGCGTCGATGGTGTTGTTCAGGGCATAGCGCAGGAGAGCGCCGAAATCGTGCGGGAAGCCGTAAGGATACACGCCCTCGCGCTGGATCAGGCCCGCATTGCCGAAGGAGGTCTCCTCGCCGGGCTTGCGCTTGTCCACCAGCAGGACGGACCGCCCGCGCTTCTGGAGATGCACCGCAATCGACACGCCGACGATGCCGGCCCCAAGAACAACCACATCCTTACGCATGAAGGCCCTGCCCCATTCAACGTCGCCTCCGGTGAAGGAAAGCGAGCTCGTATCCTTTGTGACGCGGCCATCTTTACTCCCGTTGCCTCAGGGCCGTCCATGGAATTCCTGTCGCAAACGGGCCTCTCCCCAGACAAGTGGTCTTCAATTGGTTCCGGTGGGCGGCTCGATGCCCCGTTGCGGCCGGAAAAGGCTCGTGCTACCGGCGCGGCATGACACGCCCGCTTCTCATCGCCCCCTCCATCCTCGCCTCCGACTTCTCGAAGCTCGGGGAGGAAATCCGCGCCATCGACGCTGCCGGCGCCGACTGGATCCATATCGACGTGATGGACGGGCATTTCGTGCCGAACATCACCATCGGGCCGGACGTGGTGAAGGCGCTGCGTCCCCACACCTCGAAACCCTTCGACGTGCACCTGATGGTCGCGCCGGTCGACCCCTATCTCGAGGCCTTCGCCAAGGCGGGCGCGGACATCATCAGCATCCATGCGGAGGCGGGACCGCACCTGCACCGCTCGCTCCAGACCATCCGCAAGCTCGGCAAGAAGGCCGGCATCGTCCTCAACCCCGGCACGCACGAGGCCTCCATCGAGCCGGTCATCGACGACATCGACCTGATCCTCCTGATGACGGTCAATCCGGGCTTCGGCGGCCAGGCCTTCATTCCGTCCGTCTGCTCCAAGCTGCGCCGCATCAAGGACATGGTCGGCAGCCGGGACATCGACATCGAGATCGACGGCGGCGTGACCCCCGAGACCGCCCCGCTGGTCGCCGAGGCCGGGGCCAACGTGCTCGTCGCCGGCTCTGCCACCTTCAAGGGCGGTCCCTCGGCCTACGCCTCCAACATGGCGGCCATCCGCGAGGCGGCGGCACAGGCACGTTGAGATCACGGGGTGATCGTGCTACCGCGCGGGCATATCACCCGCGTGGAAGTGGAAAGCCATGATCCCCCGTTACAGCCGTCCCGAGATGGTGGCCATCTGGTCGCCGGAAACCAGGTTCCGCATCTGGTTCGAGATCGAAGCCCATGCCACGACGGCACTCGCCAATCTCGGCGTCGTGCCGAAGGAGGCGGCGGAGAAGGTCTGGGAGATGGGCTCCAAGGCCACCTTCGACGTGGAGCGGATCGATGCCATCGAGCGCGAGGTGAAGCACGACGTCATCGCTTTCCTCACGCATCTCGCCGAGATCGTCGGCCCCGAGGCCCGCTTCGTCCACCAGGGCATGACCTCGTCCGACGTGCTCGACACCACCTTCAGCGTGCAGCTCGCCCGCGCCTCCGACCTGCTGCTGCGCGACCTGGACGAGCTCCTCGCCGCCATCAAGCGCCGGGCCTTCGAATACAAGATGACGCCGACCATCGGCCGCTCGCACGGCATCCATGCGGAGCCGACCACCTTCGGCCTCAAGCTCGCCCAGGCTTATGCGGAATTCGAGCGCTGCAAGCTGCGCCTGATCGAGGCGCGGCGGGAGATCTCCACCTGCGCCATCTCGGGCGCGGTCGGCACCTTCGCCAATATCGACCCGAGCGTGGAGGAATACGTGGCGGAGAAGATGGGCCTCCAGGTCGAGCCGGTCTCGACCCAGGTCATCCCGCGCGACCGCCACGCCATGTATTTCGCGACCCTCGGGGTCATCGCCTCCTCCATCGAGCGGCTGGCCACGGAAGTGCGCCACCTGCAGCGGAGCGAGGTTCTGGAGGCGGAGGAGTTCTTCTCGGCCGGCCAGAAGGGCTCGTCCGCCATGCCGCACAAGCGCAACCCGGTTCTCACCGAGAACCTGACGGGCCTTGCCCGCATGGTCCGCGCCTATGCCATGCCGGCCATGGAGAACGTGGCCCTCTGGCACGAACGGGACATCTCCCACTCCTCCGTCGAGCGCATGATCGGCCCCGACGCGACCGTGACCCTGGACTTCGCGCTCGCCCGCCTGACCGGCGTCATCGACAAGCTCGTGGTCTATCCCGAGAACATGCAGAAGAACCTGGACCGTCTCGGAGGCCTCGTCCATTCGCAGCGGGTTCTCCTGGCCCTGACCCAGAAAGGCGCCTCCCGCGAGGATGCCTACCGGCTGGTCCAGCGCAACGCGATGCCCGTCTGGCGCGGCGAAGGCGATTTCCTGACCCTTCTGAAGAACGATGCCGACGTGGCGAAGTACCTGTCGGCGGACGAGATCGCGGCCTGTTTCGACCTCGGCTACCACTATAAGCACGTGGACACGATCTTCACGCGGGTCTTCGGCGCACGCAGCGCATAGCTGGGGGCTGGAAATTTTTCCCCGATGAGCAACAATCCCCAGCCAGGAGATCAACGGCGCGGGGATTGTTGCCATGCTGTCGGAGAAGCTTCTCGATCTTGCGTTCAAGCGGGCCGTGAAACACGGCACCCTGGAGATGACGACAGCCGGAGGAAGGCGCCTCACCTTCGGTGACGGGACCGGGCCCCAGGTTTCCATCCGTTTCGCGGACGCCCCTGCCCAGATGGCGCTCTGCCTCCACCCGGAGCTGAAGCTCGGCGAGTTGTTCGTGGACGGCCGTCTGATCATCGAGAAGGGCACCATCCTCGACCTGCTCCAGCTCCTCCTCCAGGACACCCATGGAGAGCTCGACGAGCTCCCGTTCCATCGCCTGCGCAAGATCCGCGCCTGGATGATGCGCCGGGCCGAGAACGATGCGGTCCGGTCCAAGCGCAACGTGGCCCACCACTACGATCTGGACGGCCGGCTCTATTCCCTCTTTCTCGACAGCGACAAGCAATATTCCTGCGCCTATTTCGACCATCCCGGCATGAGCCTCGAAGAGGCGCAGATGGCCAAGAAGCGGCACATCGCGGCGAAGCTCTTGGTCGACCCGGGCCACAGCGTCCTCGACATCGGCTCCGGATGGGGCGGCATGGGCCTCTACCTGGCCCAGGTGGCCGGAGCGGGTTCCGTCAAGGGCATCACGCTCTCGGAGGAGCAGCTCGAGGTCTCGCGCAAGCGCGCGGCCACCGCATGCCTCCAGGACCGGGTGCAGTTCGACCTTCAGGATTACCGCGTCACGCAGGGCTCGTTCGACCGCATCGTCTCGGTCGGGATGTTCGAGCATGTGGGCGTGGCCTCCTACGATGCCTATTTCCAGGCCGGCCGGAGGCTCCTCAAGGAGGACGGGGTCATGCTCCTCCATACCATCGGAAGATCTGGGGCTCCCTATCCGACCAATCCCTGGATCACCAAGTACATCTTTCCCGGCGGGCACTTGCCTGTCCTGTCGGAGATGATGCCGGCGATCGAGCGAGCCGGCCTGATCGTGACCGATATCGAGATCCTGCGCCTTCACTACGCCTACACCCTTCAGGCCTGGCGCGAGCGCTTCATGGCCCATCGCGAAGAGGTGCTGCGCCTCTACGACGAGCGCTTCTGCCGGATGTGGGAATGCTACCTCGCCATGTCGGAATCCGCCTTTCGCTGGCAGGATGCGGTGGTGTTCCAGCTCCAGCTCGCCCGCCGCAACGACGTGGTGCCGCTGACCCGCGACTACATCGCCGAACGGGAGGACGCCCTGAAGGAGGCGGAGCGGAACATGGAGTTGAGGCGCAGCGCTTGAACGCGCCTGTGCGGGACTTTATCTCGGGGGAATGAAAACCTCCGATTGCGACATCCTCATCGTTCCCGGCCACACGAATTCCGGCGAAGACCATTGGCAGAGCCGATGGGAGCGCCAGCTCTCGACCGCATGGCGCGTCGAGCAGGAGAATTGGGACGCCCCCAACAAGGACGCCTGGGTCGAACGGATCGTCCGGGACGTGGAGCGGGCCGGGAAGCCGGTCGTGCTCGTTGGGCACAGCCTCGGCGTCATCGCCATTGCCCATGCGGCGGCGCACCTTCCGGCCGGCAAGGCGCAGGGCGCCTTCCTGGTCAGCCTGCCCGACGTGGAGCGGCCGGACTTCATCCCGGCCATCGACCGGGCCTTCGCGCCGATCCCCCGCGAGCCCTTCCCCTTCCCGTCGGTCCTGGTCGCCAGCCGGACCGACCCCCATTGCGACTACGCCAAGGCGGAGGACATTGCCTATGCCTGGGGCTCGGCCATCGTCGACGCGGGCGATGCCGGCCACCTGAACACGGAAAGCGGCCATGGCCCCTGGCCGGAGGGCCTGATGCGCTTCGCCGGGTTCCTGAAGCGGCTTTGAGGCCCGGCGGAAGTTATCCACATGACGAAAAGTTCATGTGGCGGTCACCTGAGCGAGAGCAGGATCAGAGCAATCTAGTCCTATCACGACAACGGAGGATGTCCGCATGAAGACCATCGCCACCATTGCTCTCGCCGCTCTGCTGGCCGGCACAGGCACCTATGCCCTCGCGCAGCAGACGCCTGCTCCGGAAGCGCCGGCGGCCTCGCAGGACCAGGGCCGGCAGGACCGCCGTCCGCGCATGAGCCAGGACGACTTCAACCGTCTCGTGGATGCCCGCATCGCCTCGATCAAGGCAGGCCTGAAGCTCTCCGCCGACCAGGAGCGTCTGTGGAGTCCTGTGGAAGCCGCCATCCGGACATCGGCTTCGGAGCGCTACACCCGCATGCAGCAGTTCCGTGAGAACCGTGACCAGCGCCAGTCCATGGACTTCATGCAGCGCCTCGAGCGGCGCAGCACCATGAGGACCGAGGGCGCCCAGCGCTCCGCCGCGCTGACCACAGCCCTGCGCCCGCTCTGGGACAGCTTCAGCGAGGACCAGAAGCGGATCGCCCCGCGCCTCATGCGCGAAGCCGTGAATGTCGACGGCCCGCGCTGGAACGACCGCGGCGGCCGCCGCGGCCATGGCCGCGATCACCACCGCATGGGCATGCACCATGGCGGATCCCGCGGCCCCGTGCAGCAGCAGTAACCCCCGACAACAAAAAGGCCGCCCAATGGGCGGCCTTCTTAGTTTTCGAAACCGGCTTTCGCGGATTAGCGCGAATAGAACTCGATCACGAGGTTCGGCTCCATCTGGACCGGGTACGGCACTTCCGACAGGGTCGGGATGCGCGTCACGCGGGCCGTCATCTTGGAGTGATCGACCTCGATGTAGTCCGGAACGTCGCGCTCGGCGAGCTGGCTCGCGACGACCACGATTTCGAGCTGCTTGGACTTGTCCTTCACCTCGATCACGTCGCCGGCCTTTACCTGGTAGCTCGGGATGTTCACGCGGCGGCCGTTGACCTTCACGTGACCATGGTTGACGAACTGACGGGCGGCGAAGGGGGTCGCGACGAACTTCGCGCGGTACACGACCGCGTCGAGACGGCGCTCGAGCAGGCCGACCAGGTTCTCACCCGAGTCACCCTTCAGGCGGATCGCCTCGGCGTAGTAGCGGCGGAACTGCTTCTCGGTGATGTTCGCGTAGTAGCCCTTGAGCTTCTGCTTGGCGCGCAGCTGCGTGCCGAAGTCGGACATCTTGCCCTTGCGGCGCTGGCCATGCTGGCCCGGGCCATATTCGCGGCGGTTCACAGGGCTCTTCGGGCGGCCCCAGATATTCTGACCCATGCGGCGGTCAAGCTTGTGCTTGGCCTGAATGCGCTTCGACATCGCTGTTCCTCTTTGTTGTCGAATCTGCGAGGAACGCGCCCTCCTCTTCCCCTCGGGGACGACAGGCCGGCCGGAACCGGGCCACGGGAGCGTAAAAAGTTACGCGGCCCCGTTAAGGACCGCGTGAACGGGAGGCATTTAGGCGGAAAAGGCGGGAAAGTCAATCAGCCCCTCCGTCATCCTGCCAGGAGCGGCATGTCCTCGATGGCCACGACCGGCAGGCCCTTGTCCTGCAAGGCCTGGCGCAGGGCCACGCCGATCCCGGCCCCGCTGGTGAACACGGCCGTGGTCTCGCTTTCGTCGGGCTCATGGCCGGGGACGGGCTGGCCGATCAGCTGGGTCACCCGGCGGGCGATGGCCGGGGCAGGATCGATCCAGGTCACGGGCCAGGGCGCCAGGGCCTGGAAGCGCGGGAGCAGCAGCGGGTAATGGGTGCAGCTGAGGGCCACCACGTCGGTCCGGCCGCCGGAATCCTCCACGAAGCAGGGCCGAAGCTCGTCCAGCAGGTCCTCGTCCGGGACGGGGTTACCCGCAAGCTCCGCCTCCGCAAAGCCCGCGAGGCGGCGCGAGCCGACGAGGTTGACCTTGCAGCCGGCCGCATAGGTCTCGATGAGGTCACGGGTATAGTCGCGCGCCACGGTGCCGGGAGTGGCGAGAACGGAGACGTACCCGGTCCGCGTCGTCCGGGCCGCGGGCTTGATCGCCGGAACGGTGCCGACGAAAGGAATGGAGAACCTCTTGCGCAGGTGGGGCAGCACGATGGTCGAAGCCGTGTTGCAGGCCACCACGGCGATGTCGGGATCGTGGAGGGCAACGAGGCGCTCCATCACGGACACGACCCGCTCCGCGAGGACCGCCTCGCTCAACCGCCCGTAGGGAAAGGCAGCATCGTCCGCCGCATAGACGTAGCGCGCGTCGGGCCTCGCCTTCAGCACTTCGGAGAAGACCGTCAGGCCGCCGAGGCCGGAATCGAAGACAAGGATGGTGGGAACGGGCGACGGCATGGCGGCGGGATTATAGGTTGCCCCTGCCAGAAGATCGACACGCATGACTAACCCTTACGAACGCGACTGGATCAGAGAGTCCGATAATCCCTGTTTGGTTGCCGGAGGAGTCATGTTCAGCCGGCGGCGCGGGCCCCGCTCCTCCTTGCTCTCCGGACCATCCCCTTTCGGCATCTGGGCCGAGAGGCGCTTGACGGGCCAGCCGTCGCTCCAGGTGCTCATGTCGACGAATTTGGGATCGCGCACCAGGGTGGCCGCATCCTTGCCGGCGAAGGCCGCCTCGGAGGCGATGTCGAAGGTCTTCCAATAGCCGAGAAAATCGAGGGTATCGGTGCCGTTGTTGCCGAGCGCCTGGGTCAGCAGGATCTGCGGCCCGGTGAGCGACATGTCGGCGCTCCAGCGCCAGGTGTTGCGC
>JAEWKH010000042.1 GCA_023386155.1 Pseudomonadota bacterium | reverse complement strand
GTGTTCGTGCGCCAGCGGAACTTTCAGTAAAATCTCGACCGCAGTCCAGAAACTGACGACGGAGAACTTCGGCTTCGAGGCCTCCAACTCTTCACGGGCTTTATCCAGAAAATCCAGACCATTGTTGATCAGCGCCTGCACATCCTGACTGAGTTCACGGGGGGCGGGAGTATCGGGTGCAGTATCGTCAACATCGAACATCATTATCTCCTTTAATCAGCTTCCACCACGCAGTTGCTACAGCGCGTTAGTTGTATCCAGTGTAAACTGGACTTGGTAGCTGGCAGCCACATCGAGCGCAAAAAACCGTAAATTAACTTCTGTAGACTCGTACTTTTCGTGACCCATGCGTACCCGCAGGATCTTCGGGTGCACGTGACCATAAAGCAGGTGCCTACCAAAGCTGTGGCGATTCAGATCCCTAAACTGATGGGGTCCCAAAAAGTATGCCATAGCAAGTGTAAGTATCCCTAAAATCTGCACTATTCTCTTTTTATAAATCCTCTGACATGTGAATTAGATTGCCCTAAAGTGAGCTTCCGCGCCTCGCTCATAAGGACAACCATACTCAAATCTCCCACATTGCAGGAGATTTGAGTATGAACACGTCACCGTGGAACAAAGACCGTATCATAGGCCAAAAAAGACCACTTCAGATATCTCATATCTGGGGTATCCGAATCCGACTTGAACTGGAAGGTAAAACACGCGATTTAGCTCTGTTCAACATGGCCTTGGACAGTAAGCTTCGAGGCTGTGATCTAGTCAAACTCAAAGTATCTGATGTTGCATATGGTAGCTCTGTTTCAAGCAGAGCTACGGTTCTACAACAGAAAACCGGCAGCCCTGTCCAATTAGAGATAACCACAGGGACAAGAGAAGCTGTTTCTGCATTCATAAAGCTTGGCAATTTACGCAGTAAAGACTATTTGTTCCGATCTCGGGTCGGTACTAACCAACACATATCAACCCGGCAATACAACCGAATTTTTCATGGGTGGGTAGCAAAACTTGGTCTCGAAGATTCGCTTTACAGTACACATTCCTTGAGAAGAACAAAACCTTACCTGATTTACAAGAAAACTAAGAATCTCAGGGTGATCCAACTTCTGTTAGGCCATAAGAAACTGGAAAGCACAGTCCGTTATCTGGGCATTGAAGTCGATGATGCGTTAGAGATCTCTGAATCGATTGAAGTCTAAGGTTGCCAGGGCTGCAACAGCAGTCCTGTGCCAGATGCGGACGTTGCTCTATTCATGTAAGATTAATAGAATGTCTTTCGATAAATTTTTGACTTAATCTTAAATAAGAATGACTTTTTTGCATGTCAGCGTTTTACTTTGCATTCAGAAATAAATAGAATTTTGAAAAAATAAGAGAGAAATCATGATACACTCCAAAAAAATTAAAAAACAAAAAGAGAGGAACTATGTCACATCCCCCTAAAAAACTTAAAAAATCATTAATTACTGTTTTTTTGAGTGGTATTCTTGCTGTTCTTGGATATTTTGTTGCATTGAACGGAGTGTTTGATTTATATCAACATATCGCAGATAATTTTTTGCAAAAAAAAGCAGAGGATAATCTTCATGTGATTTACACCGGAGCGTCAATAAAGTACATCGAGTCAATTTTTGGCCCTCCCGTGAAGGAAGAACATTCTGAGGATGGGAGGGTTCATGAGTATATTTACTCTTTCAAAAAGTTCTATCTGCAAGTGGTTTATGATAATAATAACACAGTGATACTCTATTCCGTAACCAGCAAGGATGAGAATTTTCATCCTGAAGTACCATATCTGAGAAAAACCCTTGGACATAAGTTCAAAGATTTTGGAAGTGATATTGATTATTTACAGTCGAGCTATTCTTCGAAGTTCTATCAATATGAAGAAGGGCATTATTTAGGAAATCCTGGCAACTATAGAAATTTTTACCTTGCCTATAACCCTGCTGGAGTTGATTATTTTGAGTTAGATCCACTTCCAGATCTCTCTAATGACGACAAATCGCCTCCAAATAAAAATGATCTTGAAAAATTCAGAAATAATAATGCTCCAAATACATTTGGGGTTGGCGATATCCACGGAGGTCCTGAGGGGCTTGAGTTAAGCTTTGGACTTGGGATTGATTATTACGATGCGAGAGATATTCCAGATAAAGATTAGTGATCATGTATCATACCATTTTTATATCGTTTCAAATTAGGTAGTCACAATTAGACTAGTTAATCTAACCAGCACTGAGGTCCGCTCCTCGCTCAGAGCGGACGGCCTTCGTGAAAGTTAGTCTTGTTGTGGTGGCTCTTTCCAGCGCCATTGCAAGACATTCTCATCGCTGAGAATAAACAGTCCTGACCAAATTGCCGTCCAAAACTGGATATTCAGACACCATGGGCGTGTCATAAACCAGCGTAACGGTTTTGCTTCAAACAGATGAATACCTTTTCGCGATGGTGAATATAACGGGGGGCGTCCCACTAACGGCAGACAAAAGCCCCATTTCCAATATTCAGCAATACGCCTTCGGGCACATTCAATTGCATTACAGTTCCAGATGATACCCCAACGCCGTTTCCATGTATCATTGAGACACCAGTTTTGCATTAGCGAATATTTGGGCGAATTGTCAATAGATATACTTTCACCAGTCATTAATTTTATCGTGCAATATTTTAACTGGTACTGTTCAACCGTAAATGCGAATCCATCATCTAGAATAAGTACATCAAGTGTAGGAATATTTGAAAGCGTTAATATTATCGGTGAGTTATTTACATCATGAATGCATAGTGTTTCTTGGTAGCGTAAGCCACTGCCAATGGCTTCAAAAACAAGTTCAACTTGTTGCAGTCGTTCCTCTTTGCTTCTGAAAGCAATACGTGAACAACGAGGTTCTTTATCTGTCAACTGAGCAAATCGTAGACTGTACTCCAAATAATTCCCTAAGGAATGCCAGCTCGCCCCTAGCCTGTGTCTCACTGCCCAGCGCTCATGTGAGAGTTGATAAGTTTTTATCAGCATTATCTGGGTAAGAGTAGACCAGCATTTCTTCACTACTGTAACAATTGCACCAAAAGGAACAGGAAGTGACATTACTAAACCCCTACAAATATCAGATAATTAGGTTTTATATCATTTCAGTCAGTGTAATCAAATGATAATCAGGATTGGGGCTAATCTTGAACGCCACTAAAGATCGGCAACAATGGGGATCCAATGTTTCGTTAGTGATTTTTCGCATTAGCAGATACATGCTTACTTCCGCTCCTCGCTCTCAGCGGACCTTCAGCTCAGTGATATCGTCCGCTCTGTGCCAAAGGCGGACGCTCAAGTAGATACTGTCCTGACAGTATGCGGTAATCAGAGTTGTTATATATTACTTGCGTCCAAACCAGCTTTCTGACAACCCGGCCGCTCCTGCTTTCAACAACGCGCCGCCATACTTTTATGCTGCAAAGAGCGGAGACAGAAGGTTAGCGTAATTTGTAAATAACTTACATTCACGTGTGATATGGATCATAATTTTGCCTATGCACCGATCGTAATATAAATATTTACATAACGATCAGTGATTCATGAAAACTCAAATAACTTTCGCTGCGCTTTTGCCAGCATTAGCGTCTTTCATACCGCTTCATGCTCATGCCTCGTCTACTTCTGAAGATGAAATGATTGTCACGGGCAACACCGCCGCCGACACCACCGATTCTGCCGCCGGTGCCGGTTTCAAAACGAACGATATAGATGTCGGCCCGCTGGGAACGAAATCCTGGATCGAAACACCATATTCCAGCACCACTGTAACTAAAGAGATGATTGAAAATCAGCAGGCGCAAAGCGTCAGCGAGATGCTGAAATACTCTCCCAGTACGCAAATGCAGGCGCGCGGTGGAATGGATGTCGGGCGTCCGCAAAGTCGGGGGATGCAGGGCAGCGTGGTGGCCAACAGCCGTCTGGACGGGCTGAATATCGTTTCAACAACCGCGTTTCCGGTGGAAATGCTTGAGCGCATGGATGTGCTTAACAGTTTGACCGGCGCGCTGTACGGCCCGGCGAGCCCAGCAGGGCAGTTTAATTTCGTGGCGAAGCGCCCAACCGAAGAGACGCTGCGTAAAGTGACGCTGGGCTATCAAAGCCGCAGTGCGTTTACCGGCCATGCCGATCTGGGTGGCCATTTTGATGAAAACAAACGGTTTGGCTATCGCGTGAACCTGCTTGATCAGGAAGGGGAAGGCAATGTGGATGACAGCACGCTGCGTCGCAAACTCGTTTCCGTTGCGCTCGACTGGAATATTCAGCCGGGCACTCAGCTACAGCTCGACGCCAGCCATTACGAATTTATCCAGAAAGGCTATGTCGGTAGCTTTAACTATGGGCCGAACGTCAAACTGCCGTCTGCGCCGAATCCGAAGGACAAAAATCTGGCGCTCAGCACTGCGGGCAACGACCTCACTACCGATACCATCAGCACTCGCCTGATCCACTACTTTAACGACGACTGGTCCATGAACGCTGGCGTGGGCTGGCAGCAGGCTGACCGCGCGATGCGTAGTGTTTCCAGTAAAATACTCAACAATCAGGGCGATATCTCTCGTTCGATGAAGGATTCCACCGCTGCCGGACGTTTTCGCGTCCTGAGCAACACCGCCGGGCTGAATGGTCATATTGATACCGGCTCTATCGGCCACGATCTGTCACTTTCTACCACGGGATATGTCTGGTCGCTTTATAGTGCCAAAGGAACAGGTTCCAGCTATAGCTGGGGTACAACAAATATGTATCACCCGGATGCGATAGATGAGCAGGGCGATGGCAAAATCCGCACCGGCGGGCCGCGATACCGCTCCAGCGTAAATACTCAGCAGAGCGTTACGCTCGGCGATACGGTGACATTTACGCCGCAGTGGTCGGCAATGTTCTATCTCAGCCAGAGCTGGCTGCAGACTAAAAACTACGATAAGCACGGTAATCAAACGAACCAGGTTGATGAAAATGGTTTAAGTCCGAACGCCGCGCTGATGTATAAAATTACCCCTAACACAATGGCCTACGTTAGCTATGCCGATTCGCTGGAGCAGGGCGGTACCGCACCGACGGATGAGAGCGTAAAAAATGCCGGTCAAACGCTAAACCCGTATCGCAGCAAGCAGTATGAAGTGGGGCTAAAATCGGACATCGGCGAGATGAATCTAGGCGCCGCGCTGTTCCGACTGGAACGTCCGTTTGCCTATCTTGATACGGATAACGTGTATAAAGAGCAGGGTAACCAGGTTAACAACGGCCTTGAGTTAACCGCTGCCGGGAATGTGTGGCAGGGGCTGAATATTTACAGCGGCGTGACCTTCCTCGACCCGAAACTGAAAGATACGGCGAATGCCTCAACCAGCAATAAACAGGTTGTCGGCGTGCCGAAAGTGCAGGCCAATCTGTTGGCGGAATACAGTTTGCCGTCCATACCGGAATGGGTTTACAGCGCTAACGTCCATTATACGGGCAAACGCGCGGCGAACGATACCAACACCTCTTACGCCAGCAGCTATACCACATGGGATTTGGGAACGCGTTACACCACGAAAGTGAGCAACGTCCCAACCACTTTCCGCGTGGTGGTAAACAACGTGTTTGATAAACATTACTGGGCTTCTATCTTCCCATCGGGTACCGATGGCGATAACGGTTCCCCAAGTGCGTTTATCGGCGGCGGCCGCGAAGTGCGTGCATCCGTCACCTTCGATTTCTGATGGATAAATGATGAAACTCTCCCGTTTATTTCCGCTGCTGGCGCTGCTGCTGGCGGCCAGCCTGCACGCAGAAAATACGCACAAGGAGGTGCGTATCGCGTCACCGTGGCCGGCGCAAAATACCATTATTGCCATGCTGGGGTACGGCGATAACATTGTCGGAACCTCGATGATTGCAAAAAGGATCCCCCTGTTTCGCCAGAGCCTGCCGCGCATAGAGAAAGTCGCAGCAGTTAGCGTAAACAGCGGGCATGAAATCAATCCCGAACAGATTATCGCGCTGGGGGTCGATATGCTTTTTGTACCGCAGAATATGGTAGTGCCTCAACAGGCGTTGCTGAAACAGGCTGGGGTGCAGGTGCTGGCGTTTGAGGCGAATTCACTGCGGGCGTTAACGCAGCGCGTACAGCAAACGGCAGCGGTGCTGGGGCCCGATGCGCAGCAAAAAGCGCTCGCCTATCAACGCTACTTCGATCGCAACGTGGCCCTGGTCACCGGGCGCCTGAAAGATCTTCCTGCGTCACAGCGCGTGTCGCTCTATCACAGTATGGGCAATCCGCTGACCACCACCGGTAGACCCTCGCTAAACCAGGACTGGATTGACCTGGCCGGCGGCAAAAATATCGCTGAAAATTGGTTTGGCGAGCATCAACAAAATCGTTCGGGTGAAGTCGCGCTGGAGAAAATTGTCACTGCCAATCCGGCGGTTATCATCGCGATGAACAAGCGCGACGCGGATGCCATTCTGAGTTCTCCGCAGTGGGCAAGCGTGGACGCGGTCATTCATCATCGCGTTTACGTTAATCCGAAAGGAATGTTCTGGTGGTGCCGTGAAACCAGCGAAGAGGCGCTGCAATTTTTGTGGCTGGCGAAAACGCTTTATCCTGCGCGATTTGCTGATGTGGATATACGCAAAGAGACGCGTGAGTTTTATCGGCAGTTCTTTGGCCTGACGTTAAGCGATGCGCAGATGAGCGATGTGCTCAATCCGCCGCGCTAACGGAGGCTGTGAAAAACCATGACTGTATTGGAAAGTACGCTGTCGGTCGAGAACCGCTATCGCCAGCTTTTTCGCCAGCGTCTGGTAATACTGGCGGTTATTTTTATCGCTATCATTGCTTCGCTGCTGCTCGATTTCACCCTCGGCCCCTCAGGGCTCCCTTTACATTCGCTGATAAAGACTTTGATGCATCCGTCCGGGGCGACTAACGGCATGCGGGTTATCGTTTGGGACATCCGTTTGCCCTATGCGCTGATGGCGCTCCTGGTAGGAATGGCGCTGGGTTTGGCCGGGGCAGAGATGCAAACTATTCTGAATAACTCCCTCGCCAGCCCGTTTACGCTTGGCGTTTCGTCGGCGGCGGCCTTTGGCGCAGCGCTGGCGATTGTTCTGGGCATCGGTATTCCCGGCGTTCCCGAAAGCGGGTTTATACCGGCAAACGCTTTTCTTTTTGCGCTCCTGTCCGCCCTGCTGCTCGATAGTCTGACCCGCTGGACGCGCGTGCCGACGTCGGGCGTTGTGCTGTTTGGGATTGCGCTGGTGTTTACCTTCAATGCGCTGGTGTCCATTATGCAGTTTGTCGCCGATGAAGATACTTTGCAGGGCCTGGTGTTCTGGACGATGGGCAGCCTGGCTCGCGCATCATGGGAGAAACTGGCGGTGCTGGCGGCGGCGATGGCGATTGTTTTACCC
>JAEWKH010000018.1 GCA_023386155.1 Pseudomonadota bacterium | reverse complement strand
AATCCCGCGTGCGAGGCGCCCTCCGGCTCTTCCACTTACCATCGTCAATCGAGCCGGTCGCCCTCGCACCTCCCCTCGACCCTTCAAGCCCGGCCCCGCAAGGCTCCGGGCCTGAAGGTGCTGGCTCCAAGGGACTGGATCTTTGACATCAGACACAGCAGGGCCATGGCATCCACGCCTTCACATCCGGCAAGGTCTCCCTCTGCCCTCATCCTGAGGAGCCGCTGAAAGCGGCGTCTCGAAGGAGGTTTCAGTGCTCTCTGGAGCCTCCTTCGAGACGGTGCTCCGCACCTCCTCACGATGAGGCGGAGAAGGCTTGAAAGCGGGATTACCGGCATGGGCCTCGGATCAAGCCCTGGAAGGAGATGGCGTGGGAGGGCGTCGTCACAGACGAACCGCCATCGGAACGAGGCGCCAGCCCGGAGAGGGCACCGCCCCAAAAGCAGGTCCACTTTTCCCGGCCGATGCTTTAAGGGCTCTGATCCGGACCGGATGGAGATCGTGATGAGCGTCCCTGATTTCGTCGGGCTGATCGGAGTGGCAGCCTATCTCTCGGCCTACGGGCTGCTGCAACTCGGCATCCTGAAGGTGGAGGACGGCCGTTACGCGCTCCTCAATGCCTTGGGGGCGATTCTGATCCTGTATTCGCTGCTGTTCGACTTCAACCTGGCCTCCGTCGTGACTCAAACCGCCTGGCTGGTCCTGACAGCGGTCGGCTACATACGGTCGCAGATCAAGCGCTCGCAGGCCGCCTCATCGTGAACCCATGCGTCCGACGCAGAGGGTCGCACCCCGATTGGGGGTTCACGTGGCGGCTCGTCCATGGTTGGCTGTGCCCATAAGCGACGCCATCCGTGAAAATCCGCCACCCGTGAAACCTGTTCTGGGGATCTCCCTCAAAGTCCTCTCCGCCGTCGTCTTCACGATGATGTCGGCGACCCTCAAGACGCTCGCATCCCGCTATCCGGTCGGAGAGATCGTCTTCTTCCGCTCGGCCTTCGCGCTGCTGCCCCTGCTGCTGTGGCTGAAATGGCAGGGGGATCTCATCAATGCCGTGCGGACGAAGAACGTCGTCGGGCACTTCAAGCGCGGGTTCATCGGCACGAGCGGGATGTATCTCGGCTTTGCCGCCCTCTCCTACCTGCCCCTCCACGACGCCATCGCGATCGGCTACGCCTCGCCCCTCATCGCCGTGATCCTGGCGGCGCTCCTTCTGAAGGAGACGGTGCGCGCCTACCGGTGGACGGCGGTCGGCATCGGGTTCCTCGGCGTCCTCATCATGCTGTCGCCCTACCTCAAGGTCGACACCTTCGCCGGGGACCTGAACGCGGGACCGACGCTCGGCGCCATGCTGGCCCTCGCCGGCGCCTTCTGCTCGGCCGGCGCCATGATCCAGGTCCGGCGCCTGACCGAGACGGAGAAGACCGGCGCCATCGTGTTCTATTTCTTCATCATGGCGTCCGGCCTGTCGCTCTGCACCATCGCCCTGGGCTGGCGCATGCCGGATGCCATGGACCTCGCCCTGTTCGTCCTCATCGGCATCCTGGGCGGCGTCGGGCAGATCCTGGTCACGCAATCCTACCGCTACGCGGATACCTCGGTGATCGCGCCGTTCGAGTACACGACCATGATCTGGGCGCTCCTGTTCGGCTGGTTCCTGTTCGGGGACCTGCCCACCGTGACCATGCTGATCGGGGCGACCATCGTGGCCGCGACGGGGCTCTTCATCGTCTGGCGCGAGCACCGGCTCGGCCTCCTGCGCACCAAGGCGCTTCAGGCCGCTCCCCAGAGATCCGGGGTCTGAAGGGAAAACAGGCGCCGCGACCGCCCCGGCGCTTGACCCGTTCCGCCGATTCCCTCACAACCGTTTTGAGGAACGAACGTTCTCTTTTTCAGAACAGAGGCAGTCATGGGTGTCGAGGGTAAGGAACGGAGCCGGGACCTGGAGACAGGCGCGCAGGTTCTGTCCGGCAACATGGGCAAGACGATCCAGCGGCTGCGCAAGGCCTACAACCTGTCCCTGTCGGAGCTGGCCGAGCAGTCCGGCGTGGCGAAGTCGATCATCAGCCAGATCGAGCGCAACGAGACCAATCCGACGCTCGCCACCATCTGGCGGCTGAGCCAGGCGCTCGACGTCTCGATCGAGCGGGTTCTCGCCTCCAGCGACGAGGAGCCCTTCATCGAGAAATCCTCCAAGGCGGACACCCCGATCCTCGTCTCCGAGGACGGCAAGATGCGACTGGCCATCATCGGCTGGCTCAAGACCATCGAGTGGCTGCAATGGTACGACGTGCAGTCGGAGCCCGGCGGCGTGCTCGATTCCGACAGCCACCAGCGCGGCTCGGTGGAGTGCCTGTCCGTCCTGGAGGGCGAGTTCGAGGTCGAGGTGGGCGGCGTGACCCAGCAGGCGAAGGCGGGTGAAAGCCTGCGCTACCGCTGCGACCGTCCCCATTCGGTGCGCTGCATCGGCGACGCGCCGGGCCGCGCCACCATGGTCTGCATCCTGAAGGCGGCCGTTATGGATTGAGGCCCGGCCTCAGCCCGTCCAGATCATTCCGGTTTCTTGAAGCCCTGCCTCGGCGGCAACGACAGCAGGTATTCCGCCATGGCCTGGCGGTCGGCATCGGGGAGCTGCGCGGTATTGGCCACGACCGCCCCCATCGGCCCACCGACCGTGTCGAAATTCGGCGTTTCGCCGGTCTTCAGCAGGATCGCCAGTTCCTCGGGGCTCCATCCGCCGATCCCGGTCGGATGCGGCGTGATGTTGGGAACCGTCCCCCTGCCCTCGGGGTCCGGTCCGCCGGCAAAGCGACGATCCTCGATGATGGCCCCCGCAGCGTTGCGCTCGCTGTGGCACTCGGCGCAATGCCCCGGCCCGTTCACCAGATAGGCCCCACGGTTCCAGCTTGCGGACCTGGACGGATCGGGAGTGAAGACCTGACCGTCCAGGAAAGCCAGCTTCCACAGGCCGACGCCCCGGCGGATGTTGTAGGGGAATGGCAGGTCGTGATCCGGGGCGCGACCCTCGACGGGCGCGAGCGTCATGATGAATCCGAACAGGTCGGCAAGATCCTCGGGGCTCATCCGCTGATAGCTCGTATAGGGAAAGGCCGGATAATAGTGGCGACCATCCGGAGAGACGCCCTCTCGCATGGCACGGACGAAATCCACCGCGTTCCATGAGCCGATGCCGTCCTGCTTGTGGGGCGAGATGTTCGGAACGTGGAAGGTGCCGAAGGGCGATTTCAGCGCATAGCCGCCGCCGAGCCGCAGCTTGTCGCTCTGCTCGGGCACGGCGTGGCAGGAGGTGCACCCTCCGGCGAAGAACAGGATGCGGCCGTTTTCCAGGTTGGGCTGGCGGCCCGCGTCGACCGGAGCCTGCGGGCGACCGTGGACGAGCGCATAGGCCGCCGGCGAGGTCAGGCCCCAGAAGGCCGCCGCTCCGACAACGGCCAGAACCACGAGACCTATGATCGCCTTACGCATCGCCACTTCTCCAAATGAAACGGGCGGCCCACGGGCCGCCCATCTTAAAGCCTTCCGGTCTTAAGAGCTCTTCTTCCGGAAATCGTTGTGGCAGGCGCCGCAATTCTGAAGGACCTTCGGAAGTTCCGCCTTGAAGGAGGCTTCGTCCTTGATCGAGGCGATCGCCGTCTGGGCGTCGGTGCCGAGCTTCGTCATGAGCGAATCGAACTTCGCCTTGTTCTCCCAGATGGCCGGGAGGGCATCGGTCTTCTCGGCGCCCTTGGAGCTCTCGGGGAACAGCGGGACGGCCTTCTCGGCATTGGCCGCAAGAACCTTCAGGCTGGCCTGGGCCTTGGCGAGGTCGAACGGCTCCTGACCGCGCAGCATGCCACCGAGGGGGCGCGTCTGGGCTCCCATCTCCTTCATGAGACCCTGGCGCTGCTCGACGACATTGCCCTGGGCAATGGCGGCCGTCACTCCAAGCGCCAGGACGCTGGCAACGAAAATTGTACGCTTCATATTGTCTTTCCCCTCATGGGCACGATCGATGCTGTCCCTGCGAACCACCGTCAGCGGGCCGGCATTAGCGCATATCTGCTTAAGCTTGAGCACTCCACGTCGGAACAAATCTATGTGAGGTGCTCTTCGCGGGCCCCCTACTCGACCGGCTCTCCCGCAGCGGCCCAATCCTTGAAGCCGCCCTTGTAATGCTCGTGGATATCGCGCCCTGCCTCCTGCGCGAATTCGAGCGCTCGCGCCGACCGGACCCCGGCCGCGCAGGAAAACACGATCCGCTTGCCCTCGGGCAGAACGGACGGATCGAAGGACGAGAGCGGGTGCGAGACGGCGCCAGGAATATGGCCGGCTGCGAACTCGTGCGGCTCGCGGACATCGACCAGGACGAACGCCCCCTCGCGGAGCCCTTCCTTGATCGCCTCGCGATCGAGGTCGATGACCTTCGGTGCTTCATTCATGGATAAACTCTCCCTGCAATGGCACACTCATACCGGCTTCGCAGGGAGGGGCGCAATCATGTCGCGGCTCAGGCGAGCGGCGGGATCCGCAGCACCCAGCCCGGCTGGATCATGTCGGGATCCTTGACCGGCGGGGAGTTCGCCTTGACGATCTCGGTGTATTTCGCGCCCTTGCCCTTGCCGTAGTGCTTCTCGGCAATCTCCCAGAGGGTGTCGCCCTTCTGAACCGTGTACATGGTCGAGACCTCGGCGGGCTGCTGGACCTTGAGTTCCGACGTGTCGACCTCGGCCACGCCATAGGTGTTGCCGAGGGACAGGATGATCTTCTCGGCCTCTTCCTGGCTGGTCGCCTGGCCCGACAGCTTCACCTTGTCGCCTTCGACCTGGATCCCGAGCTTGGTCGCATCGAACCCGTGCCCCTGGACCTCCTGCTGCAGCTTCTCCGGCGTTGCGGCGGCAGCGCTGCCTCCGAAGATCTTGGCGCCTGCGTCCTTGATGAACTTGAACAGACCCATATCGCCCTCCTTCTGCTCCCGCCTGGCCGCGATGGCCAAGCTGAGATGAAGACGCGCGATGGTTCCAACGGTTCCGTTCAGGCCAAGCTCGAGAAGACGTCCGCCAGCGAGGGCAGGCGATCCCTGAGCCTGAGCAGGGCGATCAGCTCGATCTGCACGACGGCCGTTTCGAACTCTATGTCCTGCTCATGCTCCAGCCGCTCCTCGAAAGCGGCGAGAATCTCGTCCTTCGAGCGGCCCTTCACGGCCATGATGAAGGGGAAGCCGAACTTCTGCCTGTAGGCGTCGTTCAGGGCCAGGAAGCGGGTGCGCTCCTCCTGCGTCAGGCTGTCGAGACCGGCGGATGATTGCTCGCCCCGGGAATCCGCCGTGAGATCGGCGAGCTTCAGGCGGCCGGCGAGATCGGGATGGGCGTTGATCAGTGCCAGCTTCTGCTCGCGGGTCGCCTCCGAGAGCACATGGACCATGGCGGCGTGAAGCCCCTCGGCCGTATCCTGCCCGGTGGTCAGCCCCGCGTCGTAGGTGCGCTCGGCGATCCAGGGCGAATGCTCGAAGATGTCGCCGAAGAGCTCGACGAACAGCATGCGGTTCATGCGGCTTGGCTTCAAGTCCGCCGGACGATGATTGCGGATCCAATGGCGCGCGATGTCGATGCGCCTTGCCACCCAGACTTTCTCATGGGACGCGACATAGTCCAGGAAGCGGGCCAGGGCCGCGGCGCGTCCGGGACGGCCGGCGAGACGGCAATGGAGACCGACCGACAGCATCTTCGGCGCGGTTTCGCCTTCCTTATAGAGCGTATCGAAGCTGTCCTTCAGATAGGCGAAGAACTGGTCGCCCGAATTGAAGCCCTGTGGGGTCGCAAAGCGCATGTCGTTGGCATCGAGCGTATAAGGCACGATCAGCTGCTGCCGGTCGCCGTGCTGCTCCCAGTATGGCAGCTCGTCTGCATAGGAATCGGCGCTGTAGAGAAAACCGCCCTCCTCCGCCACGAGGCGGTTGGTGTGCTCCGAGGTGCGGCCCGTGTACCAGCCGAGGGGCCTTTCGCCCGTCACCTCGGCATGGATGCGTATCGCCTCCTTCATGTGGGCCCTCTCCTCCTCGGCGGAGAAGTCCCGGTAATCGATCCATTTGAGCCCGTGGCTCGCGATCTCCCAATCGGCCTCCTTCATGGCGGCCACCGCATCCGGATTGCGCTTGAGAGCGCTGGCAACGCCATAGACGGTCACCGGCATGCCGCGCTCGGTGAACATCCGCCACAGGCGCCAGAAGCCGGCTCGGGAGCCGTATTCGTAGATCGACTCCATGCTCATGTGGCGCTGGCCCAGCCAGGGCTGCGCCCCCACGATCTCCGACAGGAACGCCTCGGAAGCCCGGTCCCCATGGAGGATGTTGTTCTCTCCGCCCTCTTCGTAGTTGATCACGAACTGAACGCAGATCCGGGACCTGTTCGGCCAGCCGGGATGGGGCGGGTTGCGGCCGTAGCCGACGAGATCGCGGGGATAGGACGTGTCGGGCAAGGTCAGCTTCCTCGATAGGTGGAGTAGCTCCAGGGGGAGACGAGGAGCGGAACGTGATAATGGCCATCGGGCTCCGCGATGGTGAAGCGGATCGGCACGATATCCAGGAACGGAGGTTCGGCGGTCGCGGTGCCGAGCGACCTGAAATAGTCCCCGACCGCAAAGACGAGCTCATAGTTTCCCGCGCGAAACGCATCGCCGATCATCAAAGGCGCGTCGGTACGGCCGTCTGCGTTGGTCGCCGTTTGCACCACCGAACGGCGCTGCCCGCCGTCGATGGCGAAAAGCTCGATGGCGACGCCATGCGCAGGCCTGCCGTTGGCGGTATCCAGAACGTGGGTGGACAGGCGTCCCATGAAACCTCGCGGGTGAAGAACAGCTTCCGTTGCCCTGGAAATCTCTCGGGCTCCTGCCCCCGCGTCAAGCCGCACCCATAAGTCTCATTGCGGAAATGCCGGATTTCAGGAACAGGGTTCCTGTTGAAAAAGCCTTAAGCCGGGCCTTTCGCAAAAGGAATCCCGGCCCTAGGGTACACGTTCCGTCATCGCTCAAGTGACTGCATGATCGACCCGCAAATTTCCGAATGGATCAGCCAGATCATTCGCTGGATCCATGTGATCACGGCGATCGCCTGGATCGGCTCGTCCTTCTATTTCATCCATCTGGATCTCAGCCTCAAGAAGCGGGAGGGACTGCCCGAGGGTGTCGGCGGCGAGGCGTGGCAGGTTCACGGCGGCGGGTTCTACAACATGCGCAAGTACCTCGTTGCGCCGCCGGAACTGCCCAAGGAGCTGACCTGGTTCAAATGGGAGAGCTATTCCACCTGGATCAGTGGCTTCTTCCTGATCGTCTGGGTCTATTACCTGCACGCGGATCTCTACACGATCGACCCGGCCGTGCGCGCCCTGGAGGCCTGGCAGGCCCCGGCCATCGGCATCGGCGGCATCGTGGCAAGCTGGTTCGTCTATGAAGGCCTCTGCCGCTCGCCTTTGGGGAAGAACGGCGCCGTCCTCGGCGTCGCGCTCTTCGCCTATATCCTGCTGGCGGCTTTCGCCTTCACCCAAGTCTTCAACGGCCGCGCCGCCTTTCTCCATACGGGCGCGATGATCGCAACCTGGATGTCGGCAAGCGTTTTCTTCGTCATCATCCCGAACCAGAAGAAGGTGGTAGTCGAACTCCTGGCGGGGCGCTCGCCGGACCCGAAGCTCGGCAAGGAAGCCAAGCTGCGCTCGACGCACAACAATTACCTGACGCTTCCCGTCATCTTTCTGATGCTGTCGAACCATTACCCGCTGGCGTGGTCGTCGCGCTACGCGGTCGCCATCATCGGGCTGATCGTGATCGCCGGGGCCGTGATCCGGCACTTCTTCAACGCGCAGCATGCGGGCAAGGGATCGCCCTGGTGGACCTGGGGCGTCGCGGCGGCTTCCGTCGCCCTTGCGATCTGGCTCTCGATCCTCGGGAAGCCGGGGAACGCCAATCTGGCCGCGGAACCGGCGGATGCAACGACCGCAACCGTGACGGCCTCCTTCGACGAGGCCGTGCTCGCGATCCAGTCCCGCTGCTCCATGTGCCATGCGGCCGAACCCGTGTGGGACGGCATCACCACCGCTCCGAAGGGCGTTCGCCTCGACACGCCGGAGGAGATCGCCCGCCATGCGGAGCTCATCCGCATCCAGAGCGTGCTGACCCACGCCATGCCGCCCAACAACATCACCGAAATGACCCTGGACGAGCGCAGGGCCGTGGCAGCCTGGCTCTCCGCCAGCGCGACGGCCACCCGCTGAGCCCTCGCATCCCGCACCGGCAGAAATCATCAATGGAGGATCGAGTGACCGAACTCACCTTGGAAACAGCCCAGAAAATTGCCACCGCCACCCTCAAGGCGGCACGGGAAAAGTCCTTCAAGCCGCTTTCCGTCGTCGTCTACGATGCACGAGGCGCCCTCAAGGCGCTCCTCTCGGAAGACGGCACCAGCCTGAAGCGGGCCGAGATCGCCATGGGGAAGGCCTATGGCGCCCTGGCGCTCGGGGTCGGCTCGCGGGCCCTTCATAAGATGGCGACCGACCGCCCCTACTTCGTCGCCTCGGCGACCCATGCGGTCGGGGGGCAACTCGTTCCGGTTCCGGGCGGCGTCCTGATCAAGGACGGACATGGCGCGATCCTGGGGTCCGTAGGGGTATCCGGGGATACCTCCGACAACGATGAAATCGCCGCCGCAGCCGGCATCGGGGCCGCGGGACTGGTGTTCGACGCCGGAGCCTGAACGTTCAACAGGGTTAAGTAACTGACACTCCTAATCTTTCTTGGTTTTAAGCGTTAGTACTGGACATAAACAGTTGATTGATCAACAAATAGGGCAAGGTTACTGCCCTACCGGCTCTGACCGAGATATTCCAAGACCCTGATATAAAACCAGTAAAGGGAACGCGTCCGATGTCATCATGGATCAAACGCACGGCTCTTGCGGCCGTCGCCACGGCCGCCCTCATGGGCGTCGCGTCGGCTGAAGTCGTCTACAACCGCGGCAATACCGGCGAGCCGGAGACCCTCGACACCCACAAGACCTCGACTGTCCAGGAAGCTCACATCCTTCGTGACCTGCTCGAGGGCCTCGTGGCCTACAGCGCCAAGGGCGAAGCCATCCCCGGGCAAGCCGAGAAGTGGGAAGTCTCCGACGACGGCAAGACCTATCGCTTTACGCTTCGGAATGACCTGAAATGGTCGAACGGCGATCCGGTCGCGGCGGAAGACTTCGTCTATTCCTATCGCCGCATCATGGATCCGGCGACCGGCGCGAAATACGCCAACATCCTGTACCCGATCAAGAATGCCGAGAAGATCAACAAGGGCCAGGGCAAGCCCGAGGAGCTCGGCGTGAAGGCCGTCGACGCCAAGACCGTCGAGATCACCCTCGAACAGCCGACTCCGTATTTCATCGAGCTTCTGACTCACCAGACCAGCCTTCCGGTCCACAAAGGCTCGGTCGAGAAGTTCGGCAAGGACTTCGTGAAGCCGGGCAACATGGTGTCGAACGGCGCCTACAAGCTCGCGGAATTCGCCCCGAATTCGCACATCAAGCTCGTCAAGAACGAGAACTACTGGGACGCCAAGAACGTCAAGATCGACACGGTCAACGTCATTCCGCATCCCGATCTCGCTGCCGCCGTGCGCCGCTATGAGGCAGGCGAACTCGACAGCATGGACGAGCTTCCGGCCGACCAGATCAAGTCGCTCAAGGAGCGCTTCAAGGAGCAGGTCAAGCTCGGCCCGTATCTGGGCACCTGGTTCCTCGTCGTGAACTCCTCGAAGGCTCCGTTCAACGACGTGAAAGTGCGTCAGGCCCTCTCGATGCTCGTCGACCGCGAATTCGTCGCCGAGCAGATCTGGGGCCAGACCATGCAGCCTGCCTACTCCTTCGTCCCCCCGGGCGTCGGTAACTATGGCCAGCCTGCCTACATGGCGTACAAGGATCAGTCTCCGATCGACCGCGAAGACGCTGCCAAGAAGCTCCTCACGGAAGCCGGATTCGGCCCCGGCAAGCCGTTGAAGGTTGAGATCCGCTACAACACCACGGACAACAACCGTAACTCGGTGATTGCAATCGCCGAGCAGTGGAAGCAGGCCGGCATCGAGACCTCCTTCATCAACACGGACGGCAAGACCCACTTCGCGCACCTGCGCGACGGCGGCGACTTCGACGTGGCCCGCTACGGCTGGATCGCCGACTTCTCGGACCCGGACAACTTCCTGTTCCTGCTGAAGAGCGACAACAAGGGCTTCAACTACGGCAAGTACAACAATCCGGAGTTCGATGGGCTTCTCAAGCAGGCCGCGACGGAGCTCGATCTCACGAAGCGCGCCGGCATCATGCAGAAGGCCGAGGCCATCCTCATGAAGGACATGCCCTGGATTCCGATCATGTACTACGGCAAGAGCAACCTGATCTCGCCGAAGATCCAGGGCTTCGTGCAGAACACCCGTGGCGTCTATCCGTCGCGGTTCCTGTCGAAGACACAGTAAAAATAAATCTGATAGAGGGGGCGGTCTGCGTGTCGGACCGCCCTATTCTTTTACTGTTATGCTGTAGCAGCAGGAGGAGCTTTCCGTGCTCTCCTTCATCTTCCGTCGCTTCCTGTCGGCCATCCCGACCCTTTTCATCATCGTCACAATCTCGTTCTTCCTGATCCGGCTCGCCCCTGGCGGGCCGTTCGATCTGGAAAGGCCTCTCGAGGCCAAGGTGATGGAAAACCTCAACCGGATCTATCAGCTCGATAAACCGCTCTTCGAGCAGTACCTGCTCTATCTGGGCGCAGTCGTGCGAGGCGATTTCGGCCCCTCCTTCATCCTGCGCGACTTCTCCGTCGGGGAACTCTTCGCGCGGGGGCTGCCGATTTCGATGACGCTGGGCGCCTTGGCGCTGTCCTTCGCCATCATCGTCGGCGGCACCCTCGGCTCCATCGCGGCCTTGCGCCAGAACAGCACCATCGACTATCTGGTCACCGGCATGGGGGCCCTCGGCCTGACCATCCCGAACTTCGTCGTGGCGCCGATCCTTCAGATCGTCTTCGGCCTGGCCCTTGCCTGGCTGCCCGTCGCCGGCTGGGCCAACGGAAACGTCCGCAATCTCATCCTGCCCGTGCTGGTGCTGGCCCT
This sequence comes from Pseudomonadota bacterium, assembly GCA_023386155.1. Classification (GTDB taxonomy): domain Bacteria; phylum Pseudomonadota; class Alphaproteobacteria; order Rhizobiales; family Beijerinckiaceae; genus Microvirga. Next base: position 7,003 of record JAEWKH010000018.1, on the reverse strand, counting down.
GCCTCAGGTCGCGGTCGTCTCGCGCATGACCCGCGCGGCCATGATCGAGAACCTGCGCTCCAACCACATCCGCACCCTGCGTTCGCTCGGCCTGCCCACGCGGGTGATCGTGGCCCACGCCCTGCGCGGGGCCGCCCTGCCCGTCGTGTCCTATCTCGGACCGGCGGCCGCCGCCCTGCTCACCGGTTCCGTCGTGGTGGAGACCATCTTCGGCCTGCCGGGCATCGGACGCTACTTCGTGGAAGGCGCCCTCAACCGTGACTACACCCTCGTCATGGGCACGGTCGTCGTAGTGGCCGTCTTCGTTCTGCTCTTCAACCTCGTGGTCGATATCCTCTACGCCCTTATCGATCCGCGCATTCGCTACGAGTGAGACCTCCCATGGCTGAAGGCGCCGTTCTTCCCGTCGAGACCATGACGGGTCCTGTCACCGGACGCTCCCTCTGGGCCGAGGCCCGCGGGCGTCTCATCCGCAACCGCGCGGCGCTGACCAGCCTCATCGTGCTGTCTCTGATCGCCCTTGCCTGCATCTTCGGGCCGTTCTTCACGGGTCATCCCTTCGACCGGGTCTACCCGGATTACGTGAAGGTGCCCGCGAGCCTGGAGGCCTATCCCAAGGCCGATCAGATCGAGCCGAATATCGAGCGCATCGGCGCCCGCGTTCGGGCGAAGGCCGAGAACATCGCCATCGACAACGACGTCGTTCGCATGACGCTCGTGAGCTCGAGCAGCCGGCCTATCGACGAGCGGCTTCTCGCCTATTTCGAGCGATCGGATCTGTTCGGCCCCGCCAAGGTCGTGGAGAAGCAGCAGGACGGTCAGCGGCTCGTCGTCGATGTGCCCTTGAAGCGGCAATATTTCTTCTTCGGCACGGATACCAACGGGCGCGATCTTCTGACCCGCACCATGAAGGCGGGCCAGGTCTCGCTCGCCATCGGCCTGCTCGCCACCTTCGTGGCGATCCTCATCGGCGTGATCTATGGCGCGACGTCCGGCTATCTCGGCGGGCGCGTCGATCTCGTGATGATGCGCGTCGTCGACATCCTCTACTCGTTGCCCTTCATCTTCTTCGTGATCATGCTGGTCGTGTTCTTCGGCCGCAATTTCGTGCTGATGTTCATCGCGGTGGGCGCCGTCGAGTGGCTCGACATGGCCCGCATCGTCCGCGGCCAGACCCTCTCCATCAAGCGGCAGGAATACGTCCAGGCCGCCGAGGCGCTGGGCGTGGAAACGAAGGGCATCATCCGCCGCCACGTGATCCCCAACACCCTGGGACCCGTCGTGGTCTACATGACGCTTCTCGTGCCGAAGGTGATCCTTCTGGAGAGCTTCCTCTCCTTCCTCGGCCTCGGCGTTCAGGAGCCCAATACCAGTCTCGGCGTCCTGATCTCCGAGGGTGCCAAGAACATCCAGGGCGCCACATGGATGCTGATCTATCCCTCCATCACGCTCGTCACGATCCTATTCTGCCTGAACTTCATCGGCGACGGCTTGCGCGATGCCCTCGACCCGAAGGATCGCTGACATGAAGGACGCCACCATGGCCGAACCCGTTCTTTCCGTTCGCAACCTTCACGTCCGCTTCCGCACCGGCGACGGCATTCTCCATGCGGTGAAGGGCATCGATCTCGACATCAATCCGGGCGAGACCGTCGCCATCGTGGGCGAGTCCGGATCGGGCAAGAGCCAGACCATGATGTCCGTCATGGGCCTGCTCGCCTCGAACGGCTGGGCCGAGGGCTCGGTCAGATATCGTGGCCAGGAACTGGTGGGCCTCTCCCCCGACAGGCTCAACAACTATCGCGGCTCCAAGCTCACCATGATCTTCCAGGAGCCGATGACCTCCCTCGATCCGCTCTACCGAATCGGCGATCAGCTCAGCCTCCCGCTCATCACCCATGGCGGCCTGAGCAAGTCTGCGGCGCGCAAGCGCGCCATTGAGCTTCTGGAACTCGTCCGCATCCCCGATCCGGCCCGGCGCATCGATTCCTATCCGCATGAAATGTCCGGCGGCCAGCGCCAGCGCGTGATGATCGCCATGGCGCTCGCCAACAACCCGGACGTGCTGATCGCCGATGAGCCGACCACCGCCCTCGACGTCACCGTCCAGGCCCGGATCCTGGAGCTTCTCGCGGATCTGCAGAAGCGGCTCGGCATGTCGATCGTGTTCATCACCCACGATCTCGGCGTCGTGCGTCGCTTCGCCGACCGCACCTACGTGATGAAGCGCGGCGAGGTGGTCGAGAGCGGCCGCACCGGCGACATCTTCGCGGCGCCCAAGCACCCCTATACGCAGATGCTCATCGATGCCGAACCAACCGGACGCAAGGAGCCTGTCGCGCCGACGGCCCCAATGGTGCTCGATGCGAGAAACATCGCTGTTCAGTTCACCCTCGAGAAAAGCTTCTTCGGCAAGGCCACCCACGTGCTCCGGGCGGTCGACGATGTCAGCCTGAGGGTTCGCTCCGGCGAGACGGTGGGCGTCGTGGGCGAATCCGGCTCGGGCAAGTCGACTCTCGGCCGCGCCATCCTGCGCCTGCTGCCCGCTTCCGGCCTCGTCCGGTTCGAGGATCGCAACCTCATGCCCCTCGACCGGGGCGGGATGCGCCCGTTGCGGCGGCATCTCCAGCTCGTGTTCCAGGATCCGTTCGGCTCCCTCTCGCCGCGCATGACGGCGGGCGAGATCGTGACCGAAGGTCTTCTCGTCCACGAGCCCAGCATTTCCCGCAAGGAGCGCGACCGGCGCGCGGCCCAGGCCTTCGAAGAGGTGCAGCTCGATCCGGCATGGCGCAACCGCTTCCCGCACGAATTCTCCGGCGGCCAGCGTCAGCGCATCGCCATTGCCCGCGCCATGATCCTGCACCCGAAGCTCGTGGTCCTCGACGAGCCGACCTCGGCGCTGGACCGCTCGGTGCAGAAGGAAATCGTCGAACTGCTGCGCAGCCTGCAGAAGGCCCACGGCCTCGCCTATATCTTCATCAGCCACGACCTTGCGGTCGTGCGCGCCCTCTCGGACGAGATCATGGTGATGAAGAGCGGAAAGGTGGTGGAGCGCGGCACCGCGGAAGAGATCTTCGACAGGCCCCAGGAGGACTATACCCGTGACCTGATCGCGGCCGCCTTCCTGGCCGAGCGCAACAGGGCCGAGGCAACGACACAGCCCCTGGCCTCGTGAAAGCCTAGACGATAAATCTTCCCTCCTCGGGATGGCCGTCCCCGGACTTGATCCGGGGATCAGTCCCGGCCATCCTCTCAGGCTGGAACCAGAACCCATGGCGCGGATTTGACTCCGCACCATGGCAAAGCTCGCAGCCTATCGCGCCAAGCGCGACTTCACCAAGACCTCCGAGCCGGCCGGCAAGGCGACCCGTCGGCGTGGAGCGTCCTTCGTCATCCAGAAGCACGATGCGTCCCGCCTGCATTACGATTTCCGCCTGGAACTCGATGGCGTCCTCAAGAGCTGGGCGGTGGCGAAGGGCCCCAGCCTCGTCAAGGGCGAGAAGCGCCTCGCGGTTCAGGTGGAGGATCACCCGCTCGACTACGGCGATTTCGAGGGCACCATCCCGGAAGGCCAGTACGGCGGCGGCACGGTCCTTTTGTGGGATCGCGGAACTTGGGAGCCGGAAGGCGATCCCAACGAGGGTTACGAGAAGGGCCGCCTCACCTTCCGCCTCGATGGCGAGAAGCTGCACGGAACATGGCACCTCGTGCGCATGGCCAAGCGTCCCCGGGAGCGGCAGGAATCCTGGCTGCTCATCAAAGCCGAGGATGCCTATGCACGGAGTGAAGACGATCCGGATATCCTCGACGAAAAGCCCCTGTCGGTGAAAACGGGCCGCACCCTTGAGGACATCGCGCCGGCTGGCGCGGCGAAGACCCCCGCGAAGCGGAAAGCGCCTGCGAAGAAGGCCGCATCGACAAAAACGGAGAAAGCTTCGAAGCCGCCCTCGTCAAAGTCCAGGACACCCGATGACGGTTCGGCCGAAGTCGCCGGCATCTCCCTGTCTCATCCCGGCCGGGTGCTGTGGGGCGATCAAGGCCTCACGAAGAAAGAGCTGGCAGAATTCTACGTCGGCATCTCCGATTGGCTGTTGCCGCATCTGGTCAATCGGCCCCTCACGCTCATCCGGTGTCCTGGAGGCACAGAAAAGAAGTGCTTCGTCCAGCGTCACTCCTGGGCCGGCATGAGTCCGTTCATCCACGCGGACATGGTGCGCGACGGAACGGGAAAGCAGGAAGTCCTGACTGTTCGCGACATTCAGGGCGTCGTTGCGCTCGTACAATCGGGCGTGCTGGAAATGCATGTCTGGGGCGCGACCCTGGCCGACCTGGACCTGCCCGATCGCCTCGTCTTCGACTTCGACCCGGGAGAAGGCGTGGAGTGGCCGCAGGTCATCGAGGCGGCACGCGCGCTCCGCGAACGTCTGGGAGCGCTGGGGCTGGAAAGCTTCGTGAAGACGACCGGCGGCAAGGGCCTGCACGTGGTCGTGCCGATCGAGCCCAAATCGCCGTGGAAGGACGCTCTCGCATTCACGCGCGAAATCGCCGAGGCCATGGCGGCGGACGAGCCGGATCGTTACACGACCACCTCCGTCAGGCAGGAGCGCGCAGGCCGCATCTTCATCGACTACCTGCGCAACAACCGCGAGGCATCGGCGATTGCGCCCTACTCCACCCGCTCGCGGCCCGGGGCTCCCGTGGCCACGCCGGTCGCCTGGGAGGAGCTGTCGCCGGCTCTCAAGCCCAATGGCTTCACCGTCGACAATCTGGCCAAGCGCCTTGCCGCGCTGAAGCGCGATCCCTGGGCAGAGATGAGCCGGATCGACCAGACCCTGCCGGAACGGGCGCAGTCGAAGCGGGCTTCACGCAAGAAATAGGGCTCAGAAGATAGGCGCCTTGATCCCTTCCACCTCGAGGGTCTTCTGCACGGCAGGCCGTGCCAGCACACGCTCGGCAAGCGCGTTCAGGTTCGGGATGCTTCGCGGTGGACGCGGCATGCCCCGCCCCCAGCGGATCAGCATGAACAGGAAGAGGTCGGCGGCGGAGAAACGATCGCCGAGAAGCCATGTTTTGTCGCCGAGCTGTTCGGAGATCACGTCGAACATGCGATTGAGGCGCTCGTTGGCTGCCTGCTTGACGGTCGGAGCGGAAGCCTCGTCGGTCACGTGCTCGTGCGGATAGAACCAGGCGCGATACTCCGCCTGCGGCGTGTTGGTCAGGTGGATCATCCATTTATAGAACGCGGCCCGCTCGGCCGCTCCCACGGCGGGGGCCAGGCCCGATTCAGGGAACGTGTCGGCCAGATGGATGGCAATGGCGGCGGTTTCGAACAGGACCAGGTCGCCGTCGATCAGAACCGGGATGCGCCCGCTCGGATTGAGCTTGAGGTATTCCGGGCTTTTCTGGGCGTTCTGCCCCCGGTCCACGAGGCGCAGCTCGAACTCTGCGCCGATCTCCCGCAGCATCATGTGCGGCAGCAGGCTGGCATTCCCGGGGTAGTAGTAGAGCGAAAGCATAATGGCACCCTCTTCCAGCTTGACTGGCAGAACTCTGGTTAAATCTTGCACGGAACACCGTAAAGGGCGCGCCGGGTGCGATCCCAACCTTCTTTTCCTGTCCCCATGCCCTATCGTGATGGAGACAGGAGGAACGGGAATGGCGGATCGTGAACAGGCCTTGATGACGAAGCTGCGGGTCGAACCCGGCGCGAAGGTCCGGCTGCGGGACATCAATCCGCGGGACAAATCCCTCTTCGGCGACGAGCAGGAAACCAAGGCCGCCACGGCCGCCCTCGCGAAGGACATCGATATCCTGCAGGACCGGCTCTATGCGGAGGGCTCCCGCGCCCTGCTCGTGATCCTTCAGGGCACGGATACATCCGGCAAGGACGGCACCATCCGGAGCGTCTTCAATGCCACCGGGCCACTCGGCGTCTCGGTCCATGCCTTCGGCCCGCCCTCGCGGCTCGAACTGGAGCACGATTATCTCTGGCGCGTTCATGCCGCCTGTCCCAGACGCGGTACCATCGGCATCTTCAACCGCTCCCAGTACGAGGACGTCCTGATCGGCAGGGTGCGCAAGCTCGCACCCGAAAAGGCGATCGAGCAGCGCTACGAACAGATCAACGCCTTCGAGAAGCTGCTCGTGGAGACCGGCACGACGATCCTCAAGTTCATGCTGCACATTTCAAAGGACGAGCAGAAGGAGCGGCTTCAGGAGCGACTGGACGATCCGGCGAAGCACTGGAAGTTCAACCCGAGCGACCTGGAGGACCGGGAGCACTGGGACGATTACCAGGATGCCTACGAGATCATGCTCCATCGCTGCTCGACGGAATGGGCGCCCTGGCACGTCATTCCGGCCGACCGGAAATGGGTCCGCAACGCGGCGATTGCGACCATCGTCAAGGCGACCCTGGAGGCGATGGACCCGCAATACCCGAAAGTCTCCTGGAAGCCGGACGACTTCAGGATCGAATGAGCTGGCGACGATGGCCGGATGAGGAACCCGGTTCCATCCACAGCCGGGGTGAACTTTCGGATGGTCTTGCCGAGTGCGGGTTTAAGCGCGACAATAATCCTTATGAAGAGCATTCTCGTCCCGATTGAAGACCACGGCATCGTGGAGCCCCAGCTCCAGGCCGCCCTGCATCTCGGCCGCCTGTTCGACAGCTATATCGAGGGGATTGCCATCACCCCCGATTACCCGGTCGTCCTGCCGGTGGACATCGCCATCGGCGTGCCCTCCCCGATCACCCCGGAGAACCGCCTCGAAATGGCCCGCGCCTGTCGCGAGCGCTTCGAGGCCTTCATGACGACGCAGCAGATCGCGCGGGCCTCCGCGGGCCTGCCCGGCCTGAGCTCGGGCTGGCGCCAGGATGGCCTGATGGAGGATGCCTTCCTCGGCGCCTATGGCCGGGTCTTCGACCTCGTCGTGGTCGGGCGGCCGGATGGGTCGAACGGCCAGACGCGCCTCTCCACGGTGGAGGCCGCCCTGTTCGAGA
>JAEWKH010000161.1 GCA_023386155.1 Pseudomonadota bacterium | reverse complement strand
TTTATTAAGCGTAAAGGTAATGTGTGCCATGCATTCTGCATTTTTTTGCATACAAATATTCTCCAACAATATCAGATTATGCATACCCAACATTTCCTCTTTTATCAATAATTCCCTGGCATTGTTCCATTCTTTGGCATTTATATAATATTGAATCATATGATCTGTATTGAAGGCAGGGACATGCTGATGCAACACTCGGTTTGCGCTGGCAGTATCGTTACCAAAACTATATAATTCGGCAAGTGATGAAAATAGTCCTCTCATTTCACTTTCAGAATGTGATTTTTGCTCTTTTATATAAAATTCTTCAGCGAAAGATGCGAGATGTTGAGCATATTTGGTTAGACCCACTTCACTAAGTTTTTCACCAGTATTACTTATTATTAAATCCCAGTCTTCTAATGGTTGATTACTGATCTCTTTAAGAAGAGTCGTGAAATATTTGTCCATTAGCTCATTGTCCTGATGACTATACAGGATTTTTAATGCGCTGACTTTGTCTTCATAACAATACTGACTATCATAACAAGCGTATTCTGGTGCTGTCATCAGAAGCACCAGACGTTTTTTCATCAATTCCACCTCATTTAATGAATTTAATAAATTAATGAGGCTTAATTCACTTCTTGTTGATGGGGAAAAGGCAAAAATTTTATCGATAAATACTATGTAATTTGAAAGGCTGTTTTGATAGTCTTGCTGCATATCATTATTTCTATAAAACAATAAAATTCCTTCCAGAGTACTTAAGTAATTCGATTGAGATTCGGTAATGGCTTTGTGTAGACGTTGAGATAAAACCACCGCTTTTTCTTTGTTGCCATTGGCGGCGTAGATATTCATGAGTTTCAAATACTCATCACCATAATGGGATTCACGACTGCTATCTACAGCAATAGCTTTATCAAACATATTCAGCGCCTTATCGGCATAATGAATGGTGTTTTTTATATCGCCTTTTGTTTGATAACCCTCCGCAACTGTAAGTAACATGGTGACTTGCTGATAGGGTATAACAACATTATCACCATATACAGTATTATAAATACTTATTGCCTTATCAGGAACGCTCTGATATGCGACTAACACAGTAGGTAAATAATAATGCAGGGCATTGTCATCGAGGCTGAGAAGCTGCATAGCCTTTTCGGGTTGTTTGCTTTTTATCCAGCTATTGATATAGCTCTCAAAGGATGTAAGAGTAGCCGGTTTATTTAACCCAATTTTTGATAAAAAAGTTAAGGCTGTCTCTGGTGCTCCTTCTTCAGCGACTCTGGAGGCAGTTAAATCCAGATAATATTTAGCGTTTTTCGATTCTGTTTCAAGTTTGCTCAGTAAATTGTAAGCACGTTCAGGGTAGCCAGATACTAATAATTCATATTGCAAATTAAACCATTCAGCCTGCGATCTGAAGGTGGTATTTTCTTCCAGAGGTAAAGCAGAGTTTAGTTTTTGCTCGACGACAGAATAAACATCCGGCTGAGTGGGTTCGCTGGATAAAACCTGATGAGAATAAAAAACAGATAAAATCATTAATAACAAAGTAGATTTCGCTTTCATCGCAAACTATATCCTTTTCTGTTTGATGAACCTTACGTGGTCCCTGAGCGCTTTATTTTGTTTGATGTTCAAGTTCATTTAATGCTTTAAGCGCAGGTTCTATTCCACCTTCTGCCGCATTAGATAGATGAAACCTGGCTTTTTCCATATTTCTCTCAACGCCGTCACCATTCTGATACATCCTTCCCAGATAGAAATGTGCGGCAAAATTACCTTGTGCAGCTGCTTTTTTGAACCAGACACCAGCATCAGGAAGATTCTGTGGTAGTTCTTTTCCGATGAGATATAAATAGCCAATTTCCGCCTGGGCATTACTACTGCCCAGTGTTGCAGCTTGTTGCAGATATGCCAGGTATTTTTCATTGTTTGCAGGTATACCATTGCCTTTGTAGGCTGTAGCTAAAAAGTATATCGCATCAGTGTTTTTTTGCTCTGCAGACTTGGTTAACCATTTAATCCCTTCATCTATATTTACACAGATGAATTCGTATTTTCCTAATGCAAATTGAGCACTGGAATCGCCTGTTGTTGCATTATCTTTTATTTGTGTTGGATTGTCTAAAGACGATAATTTCTGATCATTTTGATAGCATGTAATATATTTTATTCCGTTTTGATCATAAGTTTCCTCCGTACCATGTCTTTTATTATTAACATATTGCGTGGAGGTTAATAGTTTACCTGTGCGATCGTTAAACTCTTTTTCCACTCCCTGTCTGATACCATTGACGTACAGGGTTTCTTTGGTTAGTTTACCTGTGTTTTTGCTCCAGTTACGATATGCCCCATTCTCTACGCCATTTTTGTATTCGATTGAATAGGTTAATTTACCATACTTATTCCATGATTTGGCAATGCCGTCGGTTTTTCCATTCTTATAAGGGTACAAACTCTCAGGGATGCCATTTTCGTACCACTCTTCACTGTTACCATCGAGTATGTCATGTTTATAGTTTTGTGATTTTGCAAGATTACCATTTTTATACCATTGCTTAACCAGACCATTTAATTGGCCTTGCTCATCAAAATGTTTCTCCTCTTCTTTCTGCCCATTTTCATACCAGGTTTGAACAGAAATTTGTTTTCCGTCTTTATAGACGGATTTAGACAGTAACTTACCCTCTTCACTATAACGTTCGTTAGCTCCATCATACTGACCACGGGAATTTCTATTGTGTATAGAGCTTATTTTTCCGGATTGGTAGTAACTGGTATCTTTTCCAATCAACACACTTTGCTGATAGAAATTTTCCTGCATGAGTTTGCCATCAGGATAATATTCATATGCAGGACCATCGAGTTTACTATTCAGATAGCTATGTTGCTGTTTGATTTTTCCATCTTCATAAAAATGAGGGCATTCACCATCTTTAATTTTGCCGTTATTAAAATGACGTTTACTTTCAATGGCCCCATTTTCATAATATGTAATAAACTCGCCGTTGATAAGACCATTAGAAAAACTTAGAGATTCATAGACGTTACCATTGCTATTGTAATAACT
>JAEWKH010000156.1 GCA_023386155.1 Pseudomonadota bacterium | reverse complement strand
AAGGATAACAGTGAAGTTACCGGGGTTGCCAAAGATCCGAGCGGTAATGAAAGTGACCCGTCAACCGTAACCTCAAAAACTGATGTGTTACCAACAGTGAGTATTAGCGTTGAGACAACATCAACAGATGTCAATGGTGATGGTTTTACTGGTATAGCTAGTGTCAATGGGACCGTAATGGATGTTCCCGCAACTATTGAAGATAAGGATGATTCCACTGGACTGGTTTATACGGTTTCTCTGAATCATGTCACTACAACAGATGTAACAGTTACAGTTACATTGGGTAGCGGAGCTGGGCATTCTGATGCTGCTGACTATTCTGATATTGGTGGAGCACAGCATAACGGGAAAATTGGCCTTCATGGTGATACTGGAAAAGTAACCTATGATGGTGCAACAACCGTAACAATTGTTATTCCTGCCGGTTCAAAAAGTGTTTCATTTATAGTTGATCCAACGCTTGAGGCTAACCAAGATGCCTTTAATGCCGAGGGTATGGAAAAAGTTGTTGCGACCATTACGGGAACATCTGATAACGTTACGGCAGCTACTGACATCGTTGATAATGCGGGAGCATCCGCAACAGGTGTTATTTATGATGGTAATGCCATTTCATTACGTAATCTGGACGGTGATTTTACACTGAAATATTCACTATCATCTTCTATCGCCGAAAAAGGGGACTTTGGGTATACCATTGGCGCGAATAGTGGTGAAAATGATCCAATGGTAACAACAGATTACAATGATACGGTTTATGTTGGTTATTACCAGAGTGGTAAAGAAACAACATCGTATAGTAATGTTGCTAACTCACAGGATAATGGGCCAGACGGAACAAAAACCGATGGCAATCAAAGCATTACGACTGTTGATTTAGGTGCTGGTGATGATCTAATGGTCATTCGTGGTAACATGCTGGCTAATACAAGAGTATATACTGGTGAGGGTAACGATACTTTTACTATGGATGGTATGAATACTGCATTACGTGTTATGTATGCGGGTAGTTATATCTTTACTGAGTCTGGCGATGATATTGTTACGATCAAACGTACTGGTGTAACAAATGCCGGACAGATTTATCTTGGTTCAGGTAGTGATACATTTATCCAGGGGGATGCTACTGACAATAACGATACAACATTATCTGGTTTATTGGATCTTGGTAGTGGTACAAAAGATATATCTAATATGCCTAAGGAATATCTTTCTGTTTATCAGGATGGCAGTAATTTAAGCTTGGGTAACGACAACAATATTGACACTGCCACAGATGTTAATACCGTCACTATTTATGGCTCTGTGTCTGGTGAAATTTTAGGCGGATACGGCAGTGATAATATTACGGTAACTAAAAATCTGACCGGTAATATTTCTGTCGGTGACAATGCGGATACCTTAACGGCCGGATGGATTTATGGTGGCAGTACTGTCTCTATGGGGGACGGCAATGATACTGTTACCATCACAGATGGTGCATATAACACGACTATTTCACTGGGGGCGGGAGATGATGTATTTGATGCAACTTCTGGTGTAATGGGGGATTCTGCTTATGCCACTGTCGTTAATGGTGAAGACGGCAATGATACCTTTAAATTAGGCACAATTGCCAAAAACCTGACCATTGATGCCGGTGCCGGTGATGATATTGTTGTTCTGACAAAAGACTATGACTCCACCTCCTCCGGTAATCAGGGCTATATTAACGGCGGGGAAGGCAGTGATACCCTGGTTCTGACAGGTACCATTTCTGTCAATCTAGCGGCCGGTAAAAATGAAGGTATTGCCGGCTTCGAGAAAGTGGATATGACTGTTGGTAGCGATCTGAAAGCTGACAATGCAGCTCAGTTAGTCAAGTTAACGGCATCGGATGTATTGGGTATAAATGACAATTCAACGATTTATATTTCCGGTGATGCCAATGACAAAGTTGATTTGGGGGCTGACGGAGCGGGAAGTCTGGGTACATTTACGGCAACGGCAACAACTGTTAAAGCAACTGCGTTAGATGGTATTGAGCATACTTATACGTTATACAGCAGTGTAAGTGGCGCAAATGTGTATATTGATAACAATATTATTGATGCGAATGGTGTAATTTAATAGTTGTCTTATTCATGTGGGAGGGAAACTTCCCACATTTTTGAGTGTTATAGAAACAACTTAATAATTTGCAAATGAGTCAATATGACATTTATATACTTCTTGTAGAAGGCATAATGTATGAATATAATGATTGTTACGCACAATAAATATCTTGAGTTAGGTTTGAAAAAATTATTGAGCAGGCATTCTATTACTATTGGTGCTGATTTTTTTATACCAGATAATCGTGAGCATATAATAAACAATAATATTTTTGTCATTCTCTGTGATAAAAAAAACAGTATGTTAATGAATTATATTTTTAACGGTTATAGATTTTACTTATTACCAGTAGAATCAATAAGTAGCCTGTCATCGATTTATGAATGTATGTTTAGTGGCAGGTTGTTGTTTGGGAACTCTCCACATAAATTAACCATGAATGAGATGATTATACTATTCTATTATGTTTTCCATGGGTGGAATGTAGCAAGTATTGCTTATCAGTTTGGTATGAGTTCAAAGACTGTGTATACTCATATATATAAAGCAAAGAAAAAAAATGGAATATCAGGAAAAAATCTCAAATATAAATGTGCTTATGAAAGGCTTGTCTGTTAATTGAAGTGTTGGTCGCTTTATATGAAAGTTATATGTGATAATCGTTATTTCCTTATTGGGATCAACAAAACAATTGAAGATGTCATCCAGAAAAATAAAATTAATGGCGTAAAAAATATTATTATAATATCATCCCCTAAAACGTCAGATGTTTTTTGTTTTTTACAGTTCAATAACATTGATTTTAGGTGTTCGGATACCATTTTTTATGCTCCCCCTGAAACCTTTGATTTTCTCAGGGATATTATCCACGCCCCTATTTGCAATATAAAGGATTTAACTAAAAACAATCCACTTAATAACACACATTATATTTATAGAGTAAAGAACTCTCATTATAAGCTTTCTTTATCTGGAAGGCAGAAGGAGGTCCTGCTGATGTTTTTATATGGTTTAAGTGGAAAAGATATTGCTAATAACCTCGGGTAATGACTCCAACTTATTGATAGTGTTTTATGTTCAGATAATGCCCGATGACTTTGTCATGCAGCTCCACCGATTTTGAAAACGACAGCGACTTCCGTCCCAGCCGTGCCAGGTGCTGCCTCAGA
>JAEWKH010000062.1 GCA_023386155.1 Pseudomonadota bacterium | reverse complement strand
GGTTGAAGGCGATCTTCGCCCCCGCATAGCCGCCGGGGATCGTCACCCTGGGCCCCCAGTGCAGGAGGGTCTTGCGGTGGGCGACGTTGATCCGGTCGGCGATCGTCGACAGGGATTCCATCCGGCGCTTGAACTGCGCCTCCGGCGTATGGCCGAAGAGGTCCTCGGCGATTTCGGTCAGGGGCACGAGATCGTGCAGGGCGACATGGACACTACGGCTGCGACGCCTCTCCTCCCGCTCCGCATGGAGGAAGAGGCGGCTCAGGGACGCCAGCAGGGACGGGTCGTCCCAGGTCGGCGGGAAATGGTCTTCCCCATACCATCCGGCGCTGTCCCGGTCGGTGAGCCACAGGGCGAGCGCCCGGGCCGCGAAGCCGGCGCGGCGCATGCGGGCCGACGCCTTGGCGAGGAGCACGCGGGCGGCCGCGTAGGCCCCGTTCAGGGAGCGCCAGTCGCCGGGAAGGACGCGCCCGTGACCGAACATCCGCCGCCGGGTCTCGGGGCGCTCCACCGTATAGCCGTGAAGCCCCATCCAGAGCCGCTCGCCCTCGACGCTGCCCCAGAGCCGGCGCAGCTCCTTGGGCTGGAGGCGCCAGAGCGCGGCCATGTCGCCGATGCCCGCGCGGGCGAGGCGCGCCGCATTGCCCCTGGCGATGCCGGGGATGTCGGTCAGGTCCAGGGAGAGCAGGCGGCCCGGCAGGTCCTCCGGGTGGAGCGCCACGAGCCCGTCGGGCTTTTCCATCTCGGCTGCGATCTTGGCCAGGAGGTCGTTGGGCCCGAGGCCGACCGAGCAGGTGAGGGTGGGGCCGATGTCGCGGGCGATGACATCCTTGACGCGCCGACCGATGCCGAGCGCCCGCGGCCATTCGGCGGGCAGGAGGGCGCAGAGCATTTCATCGATGGAGCACACCGCCTTGACGGGAACGACCGTCTCGATGGCGTCGACGATGGCCCGGTGCAGCCTGACATAGACCTCGTGCCGCGCCGTCACGAGAACGAGGCTGGGGCATTGCCGGCGGGCATCGCGCACGAAGGTGCCGCGCTTGAGACCCAGGGCCTTCGCCTCCCGGCTGACGGCGATGAGGCCCGTATGCTCTGAGTCGACCGGGATGACCCCGACAGGCCGGCCGCGCAGATGCGGCTGAAGGTGCTGCTCGGCGCTGGCGAAGAAGGAATCGAAGTCGACATACAGCCGTTCAAGGCCGGCCGGTTTGCGCATCGCCATCCACCTGCGTTTGGGTCCTGAACAAAGCAAGAACACAGGCTCAGAGGCGAGTCGAGGGCCGGATCTGTGGATAACGGGGAATAATCCGCCGGAGTAATCCGCCTTTCTTTGAGGAACCAAGGCTCTGCGGAGTTGTTCTTGTTTCGGAACAAATAGAGAACAATAGGAGTCCCGCATGTCCTCGCATGGTAAAGCGCCGAGTCGTTCCTCCGTTAACCATAAACCTTCCGCAGAGGCAGGTAACCCGAAGGTTCATCCTGACCTTTCCGACAACCGGATCAAGGACCCGGATGAATGGGTGTCCGGTGACGAGCCGATGACCGGCGCCCAGGCGTCGTACCTGAAGACCCTGTCCGAGCAGGCGCACGACCCGGCAGCCTTCGATCCCGATCTCGACAAGGCCGAGGCCTCGAAGCGGATCGATCAGCTAAAGCGGGGGCAGGGGCGCTGAGGCAGCCGCACCGTCGCTGTCGTCCCTGCGGAGGCGGGACGACAGCGGAGTTCAAAATCCGACGGTCCAGCCCTTCCGCAACCCTTAACTCATCACCACATATCTTCCGGAGCAGCATGCTCCGCAAGGGATGGAAAACACAGACGATGATGAAATTTGCTTCTCGCCGCAGCCGGGTGATGGTTGCCCTCGCAGCTGCCCTGGTCCTTGCCGGGAGCGCCGCCGAGGCCCGCGTCGGGCGCGGAGGCGGCAGCTTCGGATCGCGCGGCGCCCGTACCTACACGGCTCCGCCGGCGACCCGGACGGCTCCTGAAGCGGCGGCCCCGATCCAGCGCTCGCAGGTTCCGAACCAGGGACCGAACATGAACCGTCCCGGCACCGCGGCTCCGAACGTGGCCCAGCCGCGTCGCTTCGGCTTCGGCACGGGCCTGATGGCCGGCCTGTTCGGCGCCGGCCTGCTCGGCATGCTGTTCGGCAACGGGTTCTTCGGCGGCCTCGGCGGCCTTGCCTCGATGTTCGGCCTCCTGCTCCAGATCGGCCTCGTGGTCCTGCTGGTCTCCTTCGCCATGAAGTGGTTCCGCAGGCGCCAGCAGCCGGCCTATGCGGGCCCGGGTCAGGGCTATGCCCGCTCCATGGGCGGCAGCGTGCCCCCGACGGATGGGCGGCCCATGACCGGCGGCCTCGGCGGCGGTTTGGGTTCCGGCCTGGGCGGTGCTCTGGGCGGTGCCCTCGGGGGCAACGCGCAGCAGGCGCCCCGCCGTCCGGGCGTTCGCGACGAGATCGGCATCGGCGAGCGTGACTACGCGGCGTTCGAACGCGGCCTCGTCGAGATGCAGGATGCCTATTCGCGGGAAGATGTCGCCAAGCTATGGGAGCTCGCCACGCCCGAGATGGCCGGCTACATCCAGGAAGAGCTCAACGACAACACCGCCCGCGGCGTCGTGAACAGGCTCTCCAACGTGCGCCTCAACCAGGGCGACCTGTCGGAAGCTTGGCGCGAGGGCGCTACGGATTACGCCAGCGTCGCCATGCGCTTCGGCATCACCGACGTCATGGTCGACAAGGCTACCGGCCGCGTGGTGGAAGGCGACCCGAACAAGGTCGAGGAGGCGACGGAGCTCTGGACGTTCCGCCGCGACCAGGGCGGTCCCTGGAAGATCTCGGCGATCCAGCAGGCTTAAAAAGCCTCTGATGCAAAGACGAAAGCGGCCGGCAAGAACCGGCCGCTTTTTCATGTCTCAAGGCTACGCGGCAGGGATCATTCGGCGGCCTGGCGCCGTCCCGCATGAATTCCTTCACGAACCTCTTCGATGATGTTGCTCACGAAGGCATCGAGATCGCCGGGGTTGCGGCTGGTGATGAGGCCCTGGTCGGTAACGACCGTCTCGTCGCGCCACTGGCCGCCGGCATTGATCACATCGGTCTTGATCGAGTGATAGGACGTGCATTTCCGGCCCTTGATCACGCCGGCCTCGATGAGCAGCCAAGGCGCATGGCAGATCGCCGCCACGGTCTTGCCCGAGGAATAGAAGGCGCGAACGATCTCGAGCGCTTTCGGCTCGACGCGCAGCTTGTCGGGATTGATCTGGCCGCCGGGCAAAACGAGCGCGTCGTAATCGGCCGGGTTCACGTCGTCGATGTCCTTGTCGACCGACACGGTCTTGCCCCAATCCGACTCGTTCCAGCCATAGATCTTGCCGGACTTCATGCGCGATTTCGGAGCCGCGACCTCGACGATCGCGCCGGCCTCCGTAAGCTTCTCCTGCGGTACCATCAGCTCGGATTGCTCGAAGCCGTCGGTCGCCATGATGAGGATCTTGGCCTGTTTGATGTCAGGCATGGTGGTCTCCGTTCGTTATGGGGGATCTGCTTGAGAACGGATGGGACGAAGCGGGGTTCCGAGCAGACCTCCGGCGGAACTCTGCTCGCGTGGTCATGTTGACCCAATCACGGGTTCCCGAACGAGGAGGAACGATGGTCAATCCTGGAAAGCCGACGAACGAACCGATGCCAGGCGGGAACATTCCGAGCGATGTGCCGCCCGGAACGATCCCGGACGACGAGCCGGATATCGGCCCGACCGGTCCGCGCACGCCGTATCCCGTCAACGATCCGGGCATCACGGATCCGAAGGGGCCCGGCTCGGAGCCCGATTATCTGCCGGGCAATCCGACCGATCCCGGCACGCGCTATTGAGGGGAAAACCTGACGCGCATCATGAGCCGGCAGCGTCACTGCGCCGGCTCATATCTCGATGATGGCGTAGGGTTTGCCTGTCGGCTTTTCAATGTGCTTGGCGACGTTGTAGACCGGCTGTCCGCCGGGCGTGCGGCCCTCGAAACGGCCGCGATGCGCATGGCCATGCACGATGGCGCTCACCTTGAACCGGTCGATGGTTTCGGCAAGCCGCGACGAGCCGAGGAAGGGATAGATCTCCAGCGGCTCGCTCTCGATCGTTTCCGTGATCGGTGCGTAGTGAAGAATGACCATGGAGCGCTTTGCGCGGACCTGTCGCATCGCGTTCTCGAGCCGCAGCGTCTCGTTCATGGTTTCACCGACGAACTGCTTGATCGCCGGTTCGCCGAAGGAGCCGAGCATCCGGCGTCCGAAGCCGCCGGCAAAGCCTTTCACTCCGACGAAACCGACGCCGTCGATCTCGACGGACTGCCCGTCGAGAACCCGCATTCCAGCATCGCGGAGAATATGCGTCACCTCTTCGTGAGCGCCGCACTCGTAATCGTGATTGCCGAGAACGCCGACAACGGGAATCGAGCAGGACTTGATGTCCTGCGCCAGGAGTTCCGCCTCCTTCGGTTTCCCGAGATCGGTCAGGTCCCCGGCCAGAACCAGCACATCGGCTTCCTTGGAAATGTCTCCGAACAGGTCGCGATAGGACACCCAGTTGTCCTCGCGAACGTGAAGGTCGCCCATGGCTGCGACCTTCATGAGCTTCTGTGGTTCGTCACTCATTCCGCCATTCACCTTCGCCGCCCACATCGGCGAAGCCCCATTGCTTGACATCGATCTCGTAATCGATGCGGGAGAACATCCGCCCGCGACAGACCTTCATCTGCGGCGGCGGAAGATCGAGCTGCTTCGAGAGCCTGTCGAGAAGCTCGTCCATCACCCAGCGCGGAACCTTGTCGCGCTCGGACGGATAGATCCAGCGGAAGTTGAGCAGGTGCATGAGCAGCACCTCCCAATGCACTTCCATGTAGGCGAGCAGGGCATGCCAGTCGATCTGGTCGTGCGCCTTCAGGATCGTGTGCGCCACGTCGGCGCCGTCATAGCGGTGGCGCAGCTGGATGAAGCATTTCGACCAGACGAGTTCGGTCGGCCCGACGATGCGCACCGGGGAGCCGAACACCTCGATCTGGCGGGCGCGTTCGAACCATGGGTCGCCGATCGGCATGGTGCCGTTCGACGAGGCGAAGATCACGTCGAAGAAGTATTGTCCCTTGAACACCTTGCCGAGCCAGCGGTCGTCCTCGATCTCGACGGAATAGCCGATGCTCTTGAAATGAGACAGGACGCGGGTGTAGTCGCCGGCCTTGCAGAAGATGTCGAGGTCCTTGGTCGGCCGGGTGATGCCCGTATAGGCGGACAGCGCGTAGGTGCCGGCGAGCAGGAAAGGCAGCCCGAGGTGGTTCAGCTCCCGGAGCGCCTCGGCATAGAAGGCCTCGGATTCCGGATATTTGAGGGTCGGCTCCGCCTTGGCGTCCATGACGGGGACGCCTGGATGGGCACTGGAAACGAGATCTGGATCGTGCACTGCCATGGCCTTGTCCAAGCGCGGCCGAGAATGCCCCGCGTTCGACAACAGAATGGCCGTAATGAAGTTCCTTGCCGGCCGAGCTTAATGCCGGAATGGCCCCGTTCAGGCCCGGATCCGCCTCGGTTCGACGGCCTTGCCGATGGCTGGCGGGGCAAGGCCGAGGGAGGCCCAGACGCCTGGCAGGTCCTGCTCGAACTCGGCAACGATCTTCCGCAACTCCAAGGCGAGGTCCTGTCCCGTCACGGGCTTGCCGTCCTTGATCAGGCTCTGTCCGGCTTCCGCGAGAGTTCTTTCAAGGAAGCCGACGAGGTCCGTCTCCCTCTCCTGAAGAGCGAGCCACAACAGCTGGGGCATGCGATCGGCCGCGACGCCACCGCCTGTGACCGGCGAGGCGAAAGAGGTGTATTTGCGCTCGACCCGCGCCTCGTCCGCGACGGCCCTGTTGAAGCGCTCCGCCTGAAGCTTCCTCTCGGCGGATCCGTGATCGGGGAGGCAGGGATGGCATACGCCCAGGGCAAGCAGGAATGTGATCGCCTGCGTCAGATGGTTGAAATGCACATCCTTGAAATCCGGCTCGCCCATGATCTCGCGGAGCGTCTTGGGACCCCGCTCGAGCGTGGCGATCAAGGGGTCGTAGATGGTTGGTTGCATTTTCACCGTGTACCGGATGCCTTGCACCTCGCGAGGGATCTTGCTGCTCCTAGCGGACAGGACAAAGCCCGTATCGAGCCATGCCTCGCGCATCTGGCGGGCGGACAGGCGAACCGGCCCCTTGATGAAGATATCGCGCCGGAACTGCTGGTCGACGATGTGATCGCGCGTTGTCTGACGCAGAGCCACGTTGTCTATGCCGGACAGGAAGTCCCGCTGTTCCTTCGTCAGGTTGATGTCATCGATATTGTCGAGTGCGTTCGCCGAGCCGATGAAGGTCAGCTTCGCGTCGTCGAGCTCCTGCGCCACGTCCATGAAGTAGAACGGGATCAGGTCCCGGTTGAAATATTCGTGGGCGACATAATTGGGGTTCTGGCCTTTGATCTTCTCGAGCCGCTTCGCGACGCTCGGATGG
This sequence comes from Pseudomonadota bacterium, assembly GCA_023386155.1. Classification (GTDB taxonomy): domain Bacteria; phylum Pseudomonadota; class Alphaproteobacteria; order Rhizobiales; family Beijerinckiaceae; genus Microvirga. The sequence goes on along the minus strand of JAEWKH010000062.1, from coordinate 6,812 downwards.
TTGGCGAAGTAGCGCGTGTCGAGGCCGGCGAGCTTGTCGGCGAAGGCGAGCGAGGCCGCGACGCGGGTCTGCAGGGAATTCGATGTCCCTTGAGCGGCCGCATGCTCCACGAGCAGGCGCCTGAGCGGCATCACGGAGGCCCAGCCGGGCATGCAGTTATAGGAGATGTAGACGAGGCCGCCGGGCTTCAGCCTCTCGCGGATGAACTCGACGATCGTCCGCCGGTTCTCGGGCGAGATCCAGCTGTAGATCCCGTGCAGGGCGATGAAGTCGAAATCGGGCAGGTCGCGGCGGTTCAGGAACTCGGCAAAGCTGTCGTCGTAGAAATGAACGTTTCCGAGCCGCGCCGATTGCGCGAGCGCCCGGGCGCCGACGATGTGGGCGGGATTGAAGTCGGTGGCGTGAAACTGGATATGCGGATTGGCGGCCGCCAGGAGGTTGGTCGAGAAGCCCTGGCCGCAGCCGAGCTCGCAATAGGCGAGGGAGGGGGCCGAGAGGTCGGGCGGTTGAACACCCTGCAGGAAAGCCATGAAGCCGAGCAGGCTCGGGGTCAGTTCCCGGTAGAACCCGTGGGTATACCCGACGTCGACAATGTAACCCGATGACCAGCCTGCCATGACAATATCCCGACCATCCATGGACGGCGGGAACGTCTCATGGGTTTTGATTATGTTATTACATTGTCATGCTGACGTACGGGGATCAACCCCTTTCCGGTTGTGGCGAAGAGGCCTGGGAGGGTTTGACAGAACCTAGAGCATTTTTCGGCGAAGTGGATCCGGTTCGCCGCCAAAAAATGCGGCACAACAAAGAAGAGAGATGATTCCACGCCAGTGGAAACAGCTCTAGTGATCGCCGTGGGAGACCCGCACATCCCGCGGGGAATTGAGGATCTCGAACAGGCTTTGGGCGATATGCCGGGCTTCGTCGTCCTTTAAACGCAGCAGGAAGGGCGGCAGCATGCCGGCCTGGAGGGCAATGACGGCCATGCCGTGCTCGTCCATGCCGATATCGATCGTCTGGGAGGTCACATCGACGATCTCCTCCGGCATCTCGTCGCCTTCTCCGGAGGTCTCGCCGATGGCGGCGAGCAGCTGGCTCACGGCCCTGACCAGCGAGCGGGCGGCATGGGGGTCCATCACCACGGCGGTCGATTGCTCGCCTTTTTGAAATGCCAGCTGGATGTTGTCGCCTTCGAGCGTGACGGAAATTCCTGCCATGAGCGTCCTCGTCTTTCCCATCCCCATATGGGGAGTGCCTGCGTCAGGGGAAAGGCAGAGACCTTGTTACGACAGATGCGCCCCACCCCCAAGGGGAGAAGCGCATCCTGGTAAACCGGCGAGGCGACGGGCCGTCAGGTATCGTCGCCCGGGGACCGGCCCGTGCGCCGGCGGGGCGAACCGGCCATGCCGGCACCGGGGGATTCCGGCACGCCGCTGCTGCCGGCTCCTGCGGCGCCCGCACCGGACATCATGGACCCGGCGATGCCGGCATCGGCCTGCTGCTGGATGCGCAGGTTGTTCTGCACGTGGGTGACGCCGGAAATGGAATCCGCCAGGTCTTCCGCATGCCGCTTCTCGAAGCGGCTGTTCACGGTGCCGGTGAGCGTGACCTCGCGGTTCTCCACCCGGACCTCGATCTCCGAGGCGTCGATATGCGGATCCTCCGTGAGGCGGTCGTTCACGTCCTCCAGGATGCGGGCGTCCGAGCGCTGATAGCCCTTCGGCCCGCGGCCCCGATGGTGGCCGGCCTCGCGCATGTCCCTGTCGCGCCGGCGTTCCGCCTCCTCGTCGCCGAACCAGGACCGGACTTCGTCGCCGGCCCGGTCGAGGAAGCCGCGATCCTCGTTGTAGTCGCGGGAGCCGCGCCCGAAGCTCTCCGATCCGGTGCGGTCCCGACCGTAGCGATCCTGCCCGAACTGATCCGGGTCGCGGCGGCGGCCGGTGCCGAAGAACGGTCTCTCGTAGCCGCCGCGATCGGCGCCGACCACGTCGCGCCAGTCCAGTGCCGAGCCTCCCGTGCCGTAGCCGGCCGAATCGCCGTAATCCCGCTCCCGCATGTCGCGATCCCGGCTCCAGCCGTGATCGTCGTCCGGGCGGGAGCCGCGGTCGTATCCAGCGCTGCGGTTGCCGAAGCCGCGGCGGGCGATGTAGCCGTCGTCCTCGCGGTCACGCCAGTCAAAGTCCGGATTGCCGTAGCGGCGTTCGTTGGCCATGAGAGCGCTCCTCGTCGTTGTGGATGGGCCACCCGGGGTGGCGTCGCGCAACCAACGTGAAGGCGCGGGCGAGTGTTCCTGGCCTCGGGACCGGCTTGCCGCCCGGCTTTTTCAACGCGCCCCCGAACGGTCCGGCGAGCTTCGCATTGACTGTGACGGGGCATCCACGCGAATCGAGGTCGATCCATGGCGGACCTGTCCGGATTGAGCGACGAGGCGTTGGCGGTCTTCGCCTTCGCCGCCTATCACGAGCTGTCGAGCGGCCAGCGGGTCAGCAGCGTGGTCCAGAAGGACGATGCCGGCCACCGGGCGAGCGACGCCGCCGTGGACGAACTCGACGGGCGGGGCCTCGTCAGGGCCGACGGACGCGCGATCGTCTTCACGCCGGCCGGAGAGGAGGCGCTCCAGGGCATCGTCGCGGCCATCCGGAATGCCCGAAACGCCTGACTTTCCAACGAGGACCCGGTTCCCATCATCGGCGGAGCCTTGCCTTGTATTTGCCCCAACCGTGCCTTAGGTACAATCGCATCGACATTTGGCCGGACGACTGGGCTTCACGCTTTGGCACTGCCGGGCGCACGTTCCTTCTCTACCATCTATCGACTAACGGATGAGCGGCCCTGGGCCCCATCCACGTGCAAACGACAGTGAAAGGAATTCCCATGGAAACGGGAACCGTGAAGTGGTACAATGAAACCAAGGGTTATGGTTTCATCCAGCCCGACAACGGCGGCAAGGATGTGTTCGTTCATGCAACCGCTCTCGAGCGGGCCGGCATGCGCGGCTTGCGCGAAGGCCAGAAGATCTCTTACGAGCTTCAGACCGACCAGCGCACCGGCCGCGCTTCTGCAGTGAACCTGCAGAACGCGTAAGGTTTGATGCCGGAGGACGTGCCCGCACGTCCTCTTGCATATGGCCGTTCCGGTTCAGGGGCGGCTTTTTTTGTTATGGGAAAGGCTTTGCATGGCAAAGGAAGAACTGATCACCTTCGAAGGGCTTGTGACCGAAATTCTGCCCGATGCGCGCTACCGCGTGCAGCTCGACAACGGGCACGAGGTCATTGCCTACACGGCCGGCAAGATGAAGAAGAACCGCATCAAGACCCTCGCCGGCGACCGCGTGACCGTCGAGATGTCGCCCTACGATCTGGAGAAGGGCCGCCTCATCTTCCGTCACAAGGATTCGGGTGCATCTTCCGGTCCGCGTCCGCCGCAGCGCGGCAACCAGCAGTTCCGGCGCCGCTAGAGCATCGGACCCAAAAGTGGACCCACTTTTGGGATCGGATCCGATGCTCCGCTCTATAGAGAGCGCATCGTTGAGGCGAAAAACCGGATCCACTTTTTCGCACGATGCGCTAAATTCATTGGCGCCCATGGTCAGGCGCCAATGGCTCCGAAGGCATCGATGACGGCCCGTCAGGCGACCGCGTGCATGACCGAGAGGGTGACGCGGTCGGGGCCGAGATCCTCTTCCATGTCGGTGAAGTGCATCAGCTCGGCGAGGCGGTTGCGGGCGCGGTTCACGCGGCTCTTGATGGTGCCGACCGCGCAGCCGCAGATCTCCGCCGCCTGTTCGTAGGAGAAGCCCGAGGCGCCCACCAGGAGCAGCGCCTCGCGCTGGTCGTGGGGCAGGCGGGCGAGCGCCTTCTGAAGATCCTCGAAATCGAGATGGGGAATCTGGTCCGGCTGCACCGAGAGGGTGGCCGCGTACTTGCCGTCCGCATCCTCGACCTCGCGGCGGCGCTTGCGGTATTCGGAATGGAAGAGGTTGCGCAGGATGGTGAAGAGCCAGGCCTGCATGTTCGTGCCGGGCTGGAAGCGCTCGATATTGGCGATCGCCCGCATCAGGGTTTCCTGCACGAGGTCGTCGGCGCGGTCCACGTTGTTCGTGAGCGAGATGGCGAAGGCGCGCAGGTTCGGCGTCGCCTTGAGCATGGAATCGCGCAAATCGATGTCGATACTCATGATTGCTGCTTCTCTCCCTTCACGCCGTCGAGCCGGTTGATGATCTCGATGAACCGGTCCGGCACCGGCTGCTCGCCGAGCGCCAGCGCGTCGTAGAACTGGCGCAGCCGTTGGCCGATCTGGGCCTGGACGGAGCGGCTGAGGGCAGGGGACGAGGATGGGTTGAGGCCTGGAACGGGCTCTGGATGGTCGTGGGGCATCGCGCTCGGATTCTTTTTCTGCATTGGGTTGTCCTGATCCATCGCCGGTAGCGACCTCCCGCAGGGGTCGCACTGACGGCGGCACCCAATCGCCGAGGAGCTAACGTCAAGCCGGTGTGATCGTTCCGCCCGCCGGCCTACCTCTCCGGAACTCATCCACAGGCAAAAGAGTCGGGAACTTTTTCCCTTACGGCCAAGTTTCCATGGGCGAAGCGCCGCCGCCGCGCGGCCGCCAATGTGGAGGGAGTATTTCCATGGCACTCAGCACCATCCTGCTCATTCTCGTCATCCTGCTGCTCATCGGCGCCGTGCCGGCCTGGCCCTACAGCCGCGGCTGGGGCTATGGCCCGAGCGGCCTCCTCGGCGTGGTCCTGCTCATCCTCATCATCCTGCTGCTGATGGGACGGCTCTGAGAAGGCGAGGGATTGCCCTTAGGGGAGGCTAGCGCATCGGACGGAAAAGTGGATCCGGTTTTTCCGGTCCATCCGATGCGCCAGCCAAGAGAAGAAGCATCGGATAAATCCCAAAAGTGCAAGTCCACTTTTGGGTCCGATGATTTAGCCCAGGGCCGGTTTCGCCGAGGCGAAGCTGACCGAGGTCCTGGATAATGCCTGATGGAAGGAGCCCTGCGACATTCGCGGGCTTCTTCCAAAAGGCGCGTTTTGCAATTATGTAGCGTGGCAAAGTCATAGGCCCCGCTTGTTCCAACGCTTCACGACGCTCCGCCCTCTCCCCTGGACCGTCTCGTCCCTGTTCACCGCAGGGGCGGTCGGCCTGGCGATGCTCGTGCGCTATGCGCTCGATCCCCTGCTCGGCGCCGAACTCCCCTACATCACCCTCTACCCGGCGGTTCTGCTCACGGCCATCGTGGCCGGAGGCTGGGCCGGCATGGGCGCGCTGCTCCTGGGAATGGCGGCGACCTTCGGGTTCCTGTCGGTCACCCATGGGCCGGAGCCCTTCTCCGCCCAGACCCTCACGGGGCTCGCGATCTATCTCTTCGGCGGCCTGCTCTCGGTGGCGGCCGCCGCGTCCCTGCGCCGGACGGCGGCCGGGCTCGAGGTCGCGCGGGAGCGGTTGATGGCCACGCTCGAAGCATCGGGGGCCGGAACGTGGCGCTGGGACTTCCGCGCCAATGCGGTGGATTGGGATCCGGCCCTGGTGCGCCTCTTCGGCCTCGACCCGGCGGACGCCCCGCGCAAGCGCATGGACTTCCGCCGCTACGTGCATCCGGACGATCAGGAGCACATCGACCGCGCCATCGGCGAGGCCATCGAGAACGGGAGAACGGCCGATTACGAGTTCCGGGCCATCCTGCCCGACGGCTCCCGGCGCTGGATGTATACCCGCAGCCGCCTGCTGCGGGACACCAGGGGCGGGCCGGCCCTCATGGTCGGCGCCTGCCTGGACATCACCGAGCGCAAGCGCGCCCAGGAACGGCAGATGCTCCTGGTGCAGGAGCTGAACCACCGGGTGAAGAACACCCTCTCGGTGGTGCAGTCCCTGGCGCTCCACACGCGGCGGGGCAGCCGCGATCTCGACAGCTTCCAGGAGACGTTCCAGGCGCGCCTCATGGCGCTGTCCGCCACGCACAACGTCCTGACGCGCGAGCTGTGGGAAAGCGCCTCGCTCGAGGATATCCTCAACGCCGAGATGATCCCCTATGGCGGGCTGGGCATTGGCCGCGTGAACGCGGCCGGCGAGCCGATCCGCCTGAAGCCGCAGCAGGCCCTCGGGTTCGGCCTCGCGCTGCACGAACTCGCCACCAACGCGGCGAAGTACGGCGCGCTTTCCGTGCCGCACGGGCGGCTCGACATTTCGTGGCGGGCCGAGACGGACGAGAGCGGGCAGAAGCGGCTTTCGATGGATTGGGTGGAGCAGGGCGGCCCCGTCGTCGAGCCCCCGAACCGCCTCGGCTTCGGCTCGCGCCTCATCGAGCGCAGCATCCGCGACGAGCTCGGCGGCCTGCTGGAGATGCGCTTCCAGCCCGACGGCCTGCGCTGCTCGCTGAGCCTGCCCCTGTGACGGGACACAGCGCCCGAACGCGAGGAGCCTCATCCCGAGGAGCCGCAGGGCGACCGCCCCGAAGGGGCCGGTGCTCTCTGGATCCTCCTTCGAGACGCAGCCTGACGGCTGCTCCTCAGGATGAGGGCGGAGGGAGGCTGGGCCGGGTTCGAAGGCGTGGATGGCCGGGCATGTGCCCGCTGTATGAGGTGTCAAAGATCCAGCACCCTTGGGCCCGCAGCTTGCGCTGCGAGCCTGTCGGGGTCGAGGGAGGTGCGACGGGCAGCCCGGCTCGAATGCGATGAGAATGGAAGAGCCGGACGGCGCCTTCGCACGCGGTTCTTTTAGGCGTTTCGACTTGGACCCGCACAAGGCTGCCAAGGGCCTCCTGCCCGGACGGCTGCGTGCACCGTCCGGCAGGACCGCATCCCC